>NZ_JADCQA010000005.1:0-327910 GCF_014947095.1 Stenotrophomonas sp. B2
CCCTGCCGGCGAATGTCCCCCGGCGCCGGCCTTCGACCGTCGCCTCCTCCTTTACTTCGCCGGCAGGGCGGCCCGCCCGCGCGCGGCTTGGAGAACGATCCGGATCCGGCTGGGGCACAATGTGCGGATGACGGAACGACTTCGCATTGCCGTGATTGGATACGGCACCGCTGGCCAGGCGATGGCCATCCTGCTGACCCGCGACGGGCACGACGTGGAGATCTTCGAGCGCGTGCCGACCCCTGGGCCGGTCGGCGCCGGTTTCCTGTTGCAGCCCAGCGGCCTGCAGGTGCTGTGGCAGATGGGACTGCTGGAGGCCGTGCGCGCGCATGCCGCGCCGGTGCATCGGCTTTATGGCGACACGCCGTGCGGACGTGCGGTGATGGACATGGGCTATGGCGGCCTCGATGTCCGCCTGCACGGTCTGGGCATGCAGCGCGGCGCCCTGTTCTCGCTGCTGGACCTGGCCCGCGATGGCGCCGGCCAACTGCATGCGGGGACCACCATCGACGCGGTCGATACCGCGCGGGGGCAACTGCGCGACAACGAAGGCCGCACGCATGGCCCGTTTGACCTGGTGGTGGCGGCCGACGGCGCAGCGTCGTCCCTGCGCGCGACCATTGCCGGCGGCGCTGGCCTCGACCGCGTCTATCCGTGGGGCGCATTGTGGTGCCTGCTGCCGGCCGGAGAGTGGCCGCACGTGCAGCAGCTGCGCCAACGCTACGTCGCCGCGCGCAAGATGATCGGCCTGTTGCCGGTGGGCACGCGTCCGGGTGATGACACGCCGCGCCTGAGTTTTTTCTGGAGCCTGCCACGCGCCGACTTCGCGCGTTGGGAAGATGAAGGCATGCAACCATGGCTGCAGGAACTGCATGCGCTCTGGCCCGAGGCCAGCGCACGCTTCGATCACCTGCACGATGCCGGACAGCTGTCCCGGGCGGTTTACCGCGATGCGGTGATGACCCGCTGGCATCAGGGGCGCATGGTCCTGGTCGGCGATGCAGCGCACGCGATGAGCCCGCAGCTGGGGCAGGGCGTGAACATGGCGCTGCTCGATGCGCTGGCGCTGCGAGACGCGCTGCGTGTGCATGGCGCTGGTGAGACGGCACTGCAGGCTTACCAGGCGCAGCGACGTGCGCATGTGGCGGTGTACCAGCGCTGGAGCCGCTGGCTGACGCCGCTGTTCCAGTCCGATCGCGATGCGTGGGCCAAGGCGCGCGACGCGCTGCTTGGCCCGATGGGGCGGCTGCCGGGGGGACGCGGGCACATGCTGCGGGTGCTCAGTGGAACCCAGCACGGCTGGTTCGGTTCGCTTGCTCTGGATCCAGCCTTCCTCGAAGCCCTGGCCCGGTCGCCCGTTGCGCTTGCCACGCAGGCTGCCACGGCGGCTGCGTGAATCGCATCATCACGTGAATTAACGGTTACCTCACCGCGTCTGTGCGACAAGAGTGAAGCACGCCACAGCTGCGTCGCCCGTTTTCCTCTCCGTGATTCGAACATCGCGTGGCCCGGGTGGCGCCGCCGTCGCGGCCTGCTGCGGCCCGGATGTGCTGCGAGTTCACGAGGAGGACGCCATGTTGTTCGCGGTCGAAGAGCTGGAATCGGAAATCTGCAAGCTGCGGGGATTGCTGCAGATGCTGCACGAGGACCAGCCCGACGTTCTGGAGGATGTGTTCGAGTTCCATGTGGGCAGCCTGATCAGTCATGCGCTGCCGGAACACCACACGCACATCCGCGCCTGCGCGCAGGAAATGCTGTCGGCCGTCCAGGCACTGCCGCGCCGGCAGAGCAACGACACGCCCGATTTCCATCTGATGCCGGCGCTGGCGGGCGTCCGGCCGGCCTGACTGTCGCGCCCGCTGGCCTTACCGGCCAGGCATCGCCACCAGACCCTGTTCGACACAGGCGATGCGCCGTTCACCCTGCGCCGGTGCGATGACCCAGCCGCCGGTGAAGGCGGAGAATGCCGGCAGCACCGTCAATCCTTCGCGGAGCCAGAACGCCGGAAAGCGGCGGCGCAGCGCCGGCAGTGCGATCTGCGGATGGATATGGCCGGCAATGACGTGCGCCGCGGGCATGTGCCGTGGTTCATGGCACAGCAGGAACGCGCCCAGTTGCACCTCCTCATGCAGCTCCACCTGCAGCGCCGCGTGCGGCAGGTGCCGATCATGATTGCCGCGTATCACATGCACCGCCAGCGCGGAGTGCTGCTCTCGCCATCCCAGCCATTGCCGGTACCACGCCGCACGATGCGCCGGCCCATGCAGCACATCGCCCAGTATCCACAGCTCGCGGCAAGCCCTTGCCTGCACCAGCCTCTGCAGGCGCTGCAGGTCGTCGCGGGTGCCGCCGGACGGCAGCGCGATGCCGGCGCGGCGGAACAGGTCGGCCTTGCCCAGGTGCAGGTCGGCGATCAGCAAGGCCTGCCGGGCCGGCCACCACAGTGCGCGCGCACCGAGCAGCAGCATGGGTTCACCGCCCAGCGTCACGGCCAGCTCATCGGCCATGGCGTCTCTCCAGCTGCTGTGCGGCACGCAGCACGCGGGTGCGCCAGTCTTCGTTGCTGAACTGTCCTCGCAGGCGCTCGGCCCACAGCGGGAAGCCCAGCGGTGTCAGCGAGGCGGGATGCTGCAGTGACAGTGACTGCGTGCCGATGCGTTCGAGCACCTGCTGCAGGCCCGGCAGATCCAGGCTGTCCTGCAGCACTTCATGCTCGGCCAATGCCAGCAGCAGATGCTCGGGGTCGTGCTCGCGCAGCACGTCGTACAGCAGTCCAGCCGAGGCCTGCAGCTGGCGCAGCGAGCGCGGCGCGCCACCGGGCAGGCTGGGTACCAGCAGGCCAGCGACGCGTGCGATTCCGCGGAACTGGCGTCGCGCGAGCTCGCCCAGATTGACGGCGGCACGCAGGTCCTCAAGCAGCTGATCGGCCGCGAACAGTTCCTTCCATTGCTCCGCCTGCAGCTCGATCGGCTGCGTCGGTGCCAGCACCAGCCCGTGGTCATTGACGGCATAGCCGATGCTGTTGCGCTGCCGGCGCGTGCAGCGCAGCGCCAGCAACGCCGCCAGTGCCTCGTGGATGTGGCGCCCGGCAAAGGGATAGACGAACACGAACTGGCCTTCGCGGCGCCGGACGTCCTCCAGCAGCACGTGCGCGGGCGATGGCCGGGCAGACAGGCGTGACTGCAGTGCCATCAGGGGGGCCAGCCAGCGCGACTCGGCGCTGTCGTCCGCGCCGGACAGCACCGCTTCCAGCTCGCGCCCGAGCGGCATGGACAGGGGCAGCTGACCGCCCTGCCAGCGCGGGACGGTGCCTTCACCGGCCTTGCGGGCCAGGCGCACATAGGCGGTCATGTCGCGCAGCTGTACCAGCTCCAGCATGCGCCCGGCGAACTGGAATCGATCGCCTCTGCGCAGGCGGCTGGCGAACTGTTCTTCCACCGAGCCGAGGCCACCGCCGCGCAGGAACTGCACACGCACGGCGCCATCGCTGCTGATGGTGCCGATCGACAAGCGATGGCGCAGGGCCTGGCGGCGGTCGTGCACGCGATGGTAGCCGTCCGCGTCGAGCACCACCTTGTGGAAGTCCGGGTACTGCGCCAGTGCCCGTCCACCCTGCACGATGAAGTCCAGGACAGCCTGCCATTGCGCGTCGCCCAGCTGCGCGAATGCGTGCGTGCGCCTCACCTGCGCCAGCAGCGAGCGGCTGGTGAATCCCCCCGCCAACGCGCGGCTGACCGCATGCTGGGCGAGCACGTCCAGCGACAGGGTTGGCGGTCGCCTGGCTTCAACCACGCCGTCGCGCAGCGCGCGGCGGACGGCGGCGTACTCGGCCAGTTCCAGCGCATGGCTGGGCACGCACAGGATTCTGCCGCTGGCGCCGGGGCGATGCCTGGCACGGCCGGCGCGCTGGCGCAGCCGCGCCACGCCCTTCGGACTGCCAAGCTGCAGTACCTGATCCACTTCGGGAAAATCGACGCCCAGATCCAGGCTGGAGGTGGCAACCACGCAGCGCATCGCACCGGCGCGCAGGCCGTCCTCCACCTGCTGACGCAGTGCGGGGTCCAGCGAACCGTGGTGCAACGCCAGCGTGGCGGCATCCTCCGGCCACACCGCCGCCAGCGCCTGGTGCCACAGTTCGGCCTGCGCCCGCGTGTTGGTGAACAGCAGACTGCTGCGCGCGGTCATCAGCGCTTCCAGCACGCGCGGAAGCTGCGCCAGGCCAAGATGTCCGGCCCAGGGAAAGCGCTCGCCCGGTGCCGGCAGCAGGCTGCTGACGGTGACCGGACGCTGGCGCGCGCCTTCGACGATGGGTGCATCCGGCCTGTCCGGCAGCAGCACGTCGCGCGCCTGCGGCAGATTGCCCAGCGTGGCCGACAATCCCCACAGCTGCAACGCAGGCGTGGTGTCGCGCAGCAGTGCAAGATTCAGCTGCAGCAGCACGCCGCGCTTGTTGCCCAGCAGTTCATGCCATTCGTCGACCACCACGCAGCGCAGCTGATGCATGCGTGGCAGGGTATCGGGGTAGGTGAGCAGCAGTGCCAGTGATTCGGGCGTGGTCACCAGCACGTCGATGCGCCCTTCGCGCGCCAGGCGCCGCTCGCGCTGGCTGGCGTCGCCGCTGCGCAGGCCCACGCGCCACCCCAGGCCCAGGCCATCGACGACCGATTGCAGTGCGCGTGCGGTGTCGCTGGCCAAGGCACGCAGCGGGGTCACCCACAGCACCTGCAATGGGCGCACCGCGCTGGGGCGGGCGGGTGCGGGTGCGGGCGCGATCATCGCCTGCAGCAGCGGTCCGCCGAACATCGCCAGCGTCTTGCCGCTGCCGGTGGGGGTATGCAGCAGGCCCGATTCGCCTGCCAGGTAGTGACGCCACATGGCGCGCTGGAAGGGCAGGGGTTTCCAGCCGCGGCTGGCAAACCAGCCGTTCAGCCGCTGCAGGGCCTCGCTCCGCGTCATCGTGCCAGGGCCTGCAGCGTCGCCAGCTGATCGGCCTCGCTGGCCGGCTTGTCGTGGCGCCAGCGCAGGATGCGCGGAAAACGCACGGCGATTCCTGATTTGTGCCGTGCACTGCGGTTGACCGCCTCGAAGCCGAGTTCGAACACCTGCTCGGCGCGGACGCTGCGTACCGGCCCGAAGCGCTCGCGGGTGTTGGCGCGGATCCAGCGATCGAGGGCGAGGATTTCCTGATCGTCCAGGCCCGAGTAGGCCTTGGCCACCGGAACCAGCGCATCGCCGTCCCATACGCCGAAGGTGTAATCGGTGTACAGCGTGCTGCGCCGGCCATGGCCGGCCTGTGCGTACAGCAGCACGGCATCGATGGTGAGTGGATCGACCTTCCACTTCCACCAGTCGCCACGGCGCCGGCCGGACTGGTACGCCGAGTTGCGGCGCTTCAGCATCAGGCCCTCCACGCCGCGCTCGCGCGCCGCGTCGCGGAGCGCGGCCGCCCGTGCCCAGTCCCCGGCGGGCACCTCCGGCGACAGCTGGATGCGCGCATCGCCGAGCGTGCCGAGCAGTTCCGCCAGCTGCACGCGCCGCTGCTGGAGCGGCAATGCGCGCAGGTCGTTGCCGTCGCGTTCGAGCAGATCGTAGGCCAGCATCCGCACCGGCGTCGTACGCAGCGTGGTGGCGCCCGGCTTGCGGCGCTGGATGCGGGTCTGCAGGGCGGTAAAAGCTTTCGGAAGATCGGCCGGCTCATCCCAGGCCAGCAGTTCGCCATCCAGCACCGATCCCTCCGGCAGCAGTGCGGCGGCCTGCTCGATCTCGGGGAACCGGCCGTCCAGGCGCTCTTCGCCACGCGACCACAGCGCCACCTCGCCGCGACGACGCAGCAGCTGCAGGCGGATGCCGTCCCATTTCCATTCCAGCAGCCAGTCGTCGATGCTGCCCAGGCGATCACCGGGCTCACCTTCCAGCGGCGAAGCGAGGAAGAACGGATACGGCTGCTGACGGTCCAGCGGCAGTTCTTCCGGCGACAGCAACTGTGCGAGCAGGGTGGGCGAGGGCACCCAGGTGCCCAGCATGCGCTGCGCGATGCGCGCGATGTCCAGTCCGGACAGTTCGGCCAGTGCCTGCTGGACCAGCCGCTGCGACACGCCGACGCGCAGTGCACCGGTCAGCAGCTTGTTGAACACCAGGCGTTCGTTCGCGGGCAGCTGGCGCCAGCCCTCGACCACGGCTGCACGTCGCTCGGGCTCGGGCTGATTGGCCACGGCCAGCAGATGCTGTTCGATCCAGTCGGCCAGAGGGCGGTCCGGCGCCATTGCCGTTGGGTCGTCCAGCAGCAGGGTCAGTGTCTCCGCCAGATCGCCGACCTGCGCATAGCTGTCCTCGACCAGCCACGCAGGCAGTCCGGCTTCCTCGCCGATCCAGCGGCGCAGCTCGCCGCTGGCAGCGATCTTCCGGCGCGCACCCCCGACCTTGCCACCACTGAGCAGGAACAGGGCCCAGGCCGCATCGTGCGGTCGCGCGTGACGGAAGTAATCGACCAGCGCCGCGCGCTTGTCCAGCGTGGCGGTGCTGCGATCGAGGCGTTGGTACAGCGCGGCGAAGGCCTTCATTCCTCGCTCCCGAAATCGGTGCGGAAAGCCTCCGCGGCGACACCGCGTTCGCGCAGGAACGGAATCAGCGCATCGGTGTTGCCATGGGTCGCGATGACGCGGCGTGCGCCGGTCTGCTCGATGGTACGCAGCAACGCGGGCCAGTCGGCGTGGTCGGAGATCACGAAGCCACGATCGACGTTGCGGCGCCGGCGGTTTCCGCGCAGCTGCATCCAACCGGAGGCGAAACCCAGCTGGTGGCGCCCGAAGCGGCGCAGCCAGGGCGTGCCGGCGGCCGAGGGCGGGGCGAGGATCAGCCGTCCGGCCGCATCGGCCTGGCGCCCCTGTTCGGCGACGGCGATCGTGTCCAGCATCGGGATGCCCGCAGCGCGATAGACGGCCACGCCATTGGCGATGGCACCGTGCAGCCATGCCGGCGGTTCGCCCCGTGCCAGCAGCTCGGCCAGCACGCGCTGGGCCTTGCCCAATGCGTAGCAGAGCAGGACGGCGGCTTCGCCGCGCTGCGCGCATTCCTCGCGCCAGGACGCGATCTCGGCAGCCACGGCTGCGGTGTCCGGCCAGCGGTAGATGGGCAGGGCGAAGGTCGCCTCGGTGATGAAGGTATCGCAGGGCACCACTTCGAACGGCGTACAGGTGGGGTCGGGCTGGCGCTTGTAGTCACCGGAGGCGACCCACACCTGCCGGCCATCATCGATGCGCACCTGCGAGGAGCCGAGCACATGACCGGCCGGATGCAGCGACACCTGCACCCGGCCCAGCGCAAAGGGTGCGCCCTCGGCATGCGCGTGCAGCGGTACGTCGCCCAGCCGCCAGCGCAGGATCGGCGCGCTGCCCGTGCTGCAGTGGTATTCGCCCATGCCCGGGCGCGCGTGGTCACCATGACCATGGGTGATGACCGCGCGCGGCACCGGCCGCCAGGGATCGATGTGGAAATCGCCAGCAGCGCAGTACAGCCCTTCCGGGCGCAGCACCACAAGATCGTCGTTGCCTGCCATGGCTGCACTGTGGCGCGCGGCTCGTGCACGGGGTGAGAACCGGCCTGAACGCGGGCTTGGCGCAGCATGCGGCACAATCGGGTCGCATACCTCTTGCCGCCGGATGGATCGCATGAGTGGACCGGGTTTCAGCAGCACTGCCCCCTTCGAGACCCATGTGGTGCTCAATCAGCCGCCACCGTTCGCCGGGCGCCAGCTGTGGACCGATGACGCAGCGTTGATGGAGGCGGTGCATCGCGAAGGCGCCGCAGCCTTCGTCCCGCGCCTGGCGCAGTACGGTGCGCTGGCCGGTGACGAGCTGTACCGGCTCGGATTCGATGCCAACCGCGACCGCCCGCGCCTGCGCACCCACGACGCGCAGGGGCATCGCATCGATACGGTGGAGTTCCATCCGGCCTACCACCAGCTGATGACCGCCGCGAAGGCGCATGGCGTGGCCGGCCTGTCCTGGCATGAGCCGCAGCCGGGTGCGCATGTTGCACGCGCGGCGCTGAGCTATCTGCACCACCAGGCCGAGGCCGGTACCAGTTGCCCGTTGACGATGACCCATGCGGCGGTAGCGGTGCTGCGGTCGCAGCCGAACCTGGCCGAATGGGCGCGCAAGGCCGCCGCACCGGTGTACGACCCGCGCGACGTACCGGTGGCCGACAAGGCCGGCATCACCCTGGGCATGGGCATGACCGAGAAGCAGGGGGGCTCGGATGTGCGCGCCAACACCACGCGAGCAGAGCCCATCGACGGCGAGCGCTATCGGCTGGTCGGCCACAAGTGGTTCTTCTCGGCACCCATGTGCGATGGCTTCCTCGTGCTGGCGCAGGCACCGGGCGGACTGACCTGTCTGCTGATGCCGCGCCGGCTTGCCGATGGCGACCGCAATGCATTCCGCCTGGTGCGGCTGAAGGACAAACTGGGCGATTGGGCCAACGCGTCCAGCGAGGTCGAGTTCTGCGGCGCGCAGGCGTGGCGGGTGGGCGAAGAGGGGCGTGGCGTGGCCACCATCATCGGCATGGTGATGATGACCCGCCTGGACTGCATGCTGGGTGCCGCAGCGGAAATGCGCATGGCGCTGGCGCAGGCGCTGCACCATGCCCGCTACCGCCGCACCTTCGGCCGGTTGCTGGTGGAGCATCCGTTGATGGCCAACGTGCTGGCCGACCTCGCACTGGAATCGGAAGCGGCGACGGTGCTGTCGATGCGCATCGCGCGTGCGGTGGACAGTGCGTCCTTCGATGCCGGCGAGGCGGCGCTGGCCAGGCTGGGCACGGCGCTGGGCAAATACTGGGTGTGCAAGCGGGCGGCGACCTTCGTCAACGAGGCGCAGGAATGCCTGGGCGGCGCGGGCTATGTGGAGGAATCAATGCTGCCGCGCCTGTACCGGCAGGCGCCGCTGAACTCGATCTGGGAAGGCAGCGGCAACATCCAGTGCCTGGATGTGCTGCGGGCACTGGCCCGCGAACCGGAGACGCTGGCCGCACTGCAGGGCGAGCTGTCGGCGGTGGCTGATCGCGATGCGCGCTATGCCGCTGCGCTGCAGCGCTGGGTAACGACCCCGGCACCGGAAGAGTCGCAGGCGCGGATGTTCTGCGAGCGCACCGCATTGCTGCTGCAGGCGGCACTGCTGCTGCGTGCACGCAGTCCGGTGGCGGATGCGTTCATCCGCAGCCGGCTCGGCGGTGAACATGGATGGGTGTTCGGCACCCTGCCGGCCGGGTTGGACCTGTCGGAAATCCTGGCGCGCGCGCTGTCGTAGCGTGGAATTCTGTAGAGCGCCGCAGCGTGGCTGCGGCGCTCTACAGTACCGGACGCGGCTCAGTGCTTGGCTTCTTCCTTGGCCGCGTTCGCCTTCGCGTCATTTGCGACATCACGCGCCTTGTCGGCGACCTTCTGTGCGGCGTCCGCGGTCGCATCGCTGGCGTGTGCAGCGGCGTCGGTGGCGGCGACCTTGGCCTGGTCAGCAGCATTGGCGGTAGCGTCGGCCGCCTTGTCCAGCGCCTGCTGGGTATCGGCCGCCGCCTGCTCGGATGCAGCTGCCGTCTTGTCGGCGGCCTCGCGGGTAGCTGCGGCGGCCTGGTCGACTGCGTCACGGGCGGCGGCGCCTGCGCTGTCGGCAGCCTGCCGCGCATCCTGGCGGGCCTGTTCGGCTTCCGGGCCCTTGCAGGCGGCCAGGCCGATCAGCAGCGAAGCGGCCAGCAGGGACAGGGTCAGCGAGCGGATCTTCATGGCGGTCTCCGGTAGTGCACTGCGGCAATGGATGGGGACGCCAGCCTATTCACGCCCTTGTGAAGGCGGGGTCGCGGAACGCGATGCAAAGAAAAAGCCGCTGGCGAACCAGCGGCTTTTCCAGAACAGCGTGAAGAAAGAAGTTATTACTTCTTGGCTTCTTCAGCAGCGTCCTTGGCCTGCTCGGCGGTGCCTTCGGCAGCCTTGGCAGCGTCCTTGGCCTGTTCAGCAGCAGCGTCGGTAGCGGCGCCAGCAGCCTGGGCAGCGGCGTCAGCCGAAGCGTCAGCAGCGGTGGCGGCGGTGTCGGCGGCCTGCTGGGCAGCGTCGGCGGTCTGGGCGCCAGCAGCGGCGGCCTGATCGGCAGCAGCCTGGGCTTCGGTGGCGGCTTCGTTGGCCGAAGCAGCGGCGTCCTGGGCAGCTTCCTGCTTCGAGCAGGCGGCCAGGGCCAGAGCCAGGGACATCGCGACCAGCAGCTTGTTGATGCTCATTGTGTGAATCCTCGTCGTTAGATTAGGCAACGCGCAACTGCGCGCCGACAACATGATGACAAGCCACGTTTGGCTGTCAAGCGATCCCGCATTCATTTTTGCGAAATCGCAGTTAAACCTTTTTAAATCAATTCGATGGCAATTGCGGTCGCCTCGCCACCACCGATGCACAGGGTGGCAATGCCGCGCTTGCCACCGCGCGTGCGCAGGGCGTTGACCAGGGTCACCACCAGGCGTGCCCCGGATGCGCCGATCGGATGCCCCAATGCGCAGGCCCCACCATTCACGTTGAGCTTGTCATGGGGAATGCCCAGTTCGCGCATCGGGGCCATCGCCACCACGGCGAAGGCTTCGTTGATTTCGAACAGATCCACCTGGTCCAGCGACCAGCCGGTCTTCTGCAGCAATGCGTGGATGGCGCCGATCGGTGCGGTGGTGAACCACTCCGGCTCCTGCGAATGCGTGGCGTGGCCGACGATGCGTGCCAGCGGGGTGATGCCGCGGGCCTTGGCGTCTTCCTCGGTCAGCAGCACCACGGCGGCGGCGCCGTCGGAAATGCTGGACGAGCTGGCAGCGGTCACGCTGCCGTCCTTCTTGAACGCCGGGCGCAGGGTCGGAATCTTGGCGATGTCCGAGCGGCCGGGCTGTTCATCGGTGTCGACCTCGACCTCACCCTTGCGGGTGGCCACCTTCACCGCGACGATCTCGTCGGCGAACGCACCGTTGGCCTGCGCCGCCTGCGCGCGCTTGACCGATTCGATGGCGTAGGCGTCCTGCTCCTCGCGGCTGAACTGGTACTTGTCCACGGCGCACTCGGCGAATTCACCCATGGCCTTGCCGTCGTAGGCGTTGACCAGGCCATCGTGGGCCATGTGGTCCACCGCCTGGAAGTTGCCGAAGCGGTTGCCGGTGCGCGAGTTGGGCAGCAGGTGCGGCGCGTTGGACATCGACTCCATGCCGCCGGCAACCACGACCTTGGCCGAACCGGCTTTGATCAGGTCATGCCCGAGCATGATGGTCTTCATGCCCGAGCCGCACACCTTGTTGAGGGTGCTGGCACCGACGGACAGCGGGATGCCGGCGGCGATCGCGGCCTGGCGGGCGGGCGCCTGGCCAAGGTTGGCCGGCAGCACGCAGCCCATCAGGACTTCGGAAACGTCGCTGGCCGGGACACCGGACTGCTCCAGCGCTGCGGCGATGGCGGCCGCGCCGAGGGTCGGGGTCGGCACACCGTTGAACTGGCCGAGGAAGGAGCCGATGGCGGTGCGTTTGGCGGCGGCGATGACGATGTTGGACATGGCAATCTCGTTGATGCGTAAGCAATGTTCGGAAAGGAGACCGGGGGGCGTTGGATGCGCTCCGGTTTCCCGGCAGACTGCGTGGGGGTCGGCCCAAGTATAGAGGGTCGGGGATGGCTGCCGCTGGATCGCGCCGCATGCCCGCCGGGATGAAGGCGGGCCAACGTTCATGGGATGGAATCGATGGAACGCACGACGATGGCACGGTCGGTCCTGGCAGCGGCGCTGGCGATGGCGCTGACGGCGTGTGGGGGCGGAGGTGGCGGTGGCAACGTGCGCGTTGACCCGCCGCCCACCACGCCGCCGCCCGCACCGCCGCCGCCGACCACGCCGCCCCCGCCCAAACCGCTGGAGCCGGCCTTCGATGCGCACCTGTCGGTCATCCATGCGGGTGCCGCGCAGGCCACCGGTGCCACCGGCAGGGGCGTGCGCATCGGCATCGTCGATTCGGGCGTGCAGCGCGCGGCCGCCGCGCTGAACGGGCGGGTAGTGGCCAACCTCACCTACATCGACCCTGCCCGCAACAATCTGGGCGTGGACGATGTGGTCGGCCATGGCACTGCCGTCGCCAGCCTGGCCGCGGGCGCAGCGGTCGGGCGCTGGCCCGGCGGCATCGCGCCCGGTGCGCAGATCGTGTCGGCGCGGATCATCTCCGACAAGCCGCCGGCGGACGACGGCAGCGGCCAGGGCAATTCCTTCAGCGGCACCCTCGGCGTGGCCCAGGTGCACCGCGACCTGATCAGCTACAACGTCAAGGTGATGAACAATTCCTGGGGCGGTCTGTACTGGACCGACCTGCCCACCACCGCCCAGGTCGCCGGCGAGTACCGGCCTTTCGTCATCAATCACGGCGGGCTGGTGGTGTTCGCCGCGGGCAACGACGCGCGCAGCGAGCCCAGCAGCCTGGCGGCGTTGCCGGGCCAGGCGGGCGTGGCAGGCTCGCGACCGGCTGCGGATCTGGAGCGCGGCTGGCTGGTGGCCACGGCCGTCGATCCCTACGCGCCAGACACGCTGGCCGGTTACGCCAACGCCTGCGGCCAGGCGGCACGCTACTGTCTGGCGGCGCCCGGCAGCGCGGTCTATCCGGATGACGCGGGCACCAGCTATTTCTGGAACTACGGCACGTCCTTCGCCGCACCTCTGGTGTCGGGCGCGGCCGCGCTGGTGTGGGAGCGGTATCCGTACTTCGACAACAACCTGGTACGGCAGACCCTGCTCGGCACGGCCAAGGACATCGGCGCCGCCGGCGTGGACCCGGTGTTCGGCTACGGCCTGCTCGACATCGGCAGGGCCATCAACGGGCCGGGACGTTTCGACTGGGGCGACGTGGTTGCCAATGTCGACGCAGCATCCACCGGTTCGGTCTGGAGCAACGACATCGTCGGCAGTGGCGGCCTGGTCAAGCAGGGCGCCGGCGTGCTGGCGTTGACCGGCAACAGCAGCTACAGCGGTGCCACCCTCATCGAAGGCGGTGTGCTGTCGCTGCGTGACGGCGGCGTGATCCGTTCCAGCGTGAGCATCCTGCCGCAGGCCGATCCATCATCCAGCGGCCTGCAGTTCAATGGCGGCACGCCCCGCGTGGTCGGCAATGTGACCAACGGCAGCAGCGTGTTCCTGACCACTGCCAACACCACGGCGACCATCGAAGGCAACTACGTGCAGCAGGCCGGCGCACAGCTGATGATCGCGCTGGGGGCCAACGCGCTGCAGGTCACCGGCAGCGCCCGTCTGGACGGTGGCGTGCACGTCCACGGATTCGTCGATGGCTACGTGCCGCAGGACGGTACCCGGCAGGATCTGATCCATGCCGCAGCCGGCCTGACCGGCACCTTCAGCACCGCGGCCACATCCAGTGGCCTGCAGGGGCTGGCCCTGCTGCAGACCAGCTATGGCTATGACAGCAACAACGCATGGTTGAACCTGACCCGGATCAGTGTCACCGCTGCTGCGCGTGGGCTCGATGCCGGTGTGCAGACAACTGCGGCGCGGCTGGAAGGCGCGTTCGTCGAACTGGACGGCAACCACGCGTTGCAGGATTCGCCATTCGGTGGCGCAGCGGCCGGCCTGCAGCGCAGCACGGGCCTGGCGGCCACGCTGGAGAGCCTGTCCGGCAAGGCCCACACGCGTGCCGAGGCGGCGACCTTCGACAGCATCGACATGTCGCGACGCGCGGTGGCCGCCCGTTTCGATCGCGTGCAGGCTCTGCCTGCGCTGCGCGGTGCCTGGCAGAGCATGTTGGGTGAGGCAGGGCAGGGCAGTTTCGCCGGCAGCGCCACCGACAGCCGGGGCTGGATGGCCGGTCAGGACGTGCCGCTGGGCAGCCATGGCCTGCTGGGCATGGCGTTCGGTGAAACACGCAGCAACGGTGGCAGTGCCTTCAACGGTGACCGCGGGCAGGACCGCCAGGCGCAGGCGCAGCTGTATGCCGGCTGGAGCGTTGGGCGCGGTTATGCACTGGCGCAGTTCGGCGCAGGGCGGTTCACCCGCGAACTGGACCGGCAGCTGCTGCTGGGTGCAGGTGCCTACGGCGTTTCCGCGCGCTACGGCGGTCGATTCAGCAGCGCCAGTGTCGAAAGCGGCTATCGCTTCGGCACCGTCGGCGCGTCGTTGACACCGTATGTCGGTGCCAGTGGCACGCGGGTGGATACCGCGGCGTTCAACGAGCGCGGCGGCTTCGGTTTCGGCCTGCGGGGTGAAGCCAATCGTACGCAGCGCAGCCAACTGCTGGCGGGGCTGCGCGGCGAGCGCGGCTGGGGACGCTGGACGCTGCGCGGGCACGCCGAATGGCAGCAGCGCCTTCAGGGCGGCGCCGGGGAGTGGCAGGCCAGCTTCGTCGGTGTCGACGCGTGGGCACCGTTGCCCGGTGCCGACTCACCGCGTGGCAGCGCCCTGCTCGGGCTTGCGCTGGAGTCGTGGTGGGGGCGGAGTGGCCGTCTGAGCCTGGGCATCGATCAGCGTGTCGGCGGTGATGACGCACGGCAAGCGGCACTGCGTTACAGCGCCGGGTTCTGATCCATCATGGGCTTGCCGGCGCCCGGAGGGGCGCCGTGCCGAGGCCCGGCAGGGGCGGTCAACCGCCGCGCAGATTGCCCAGGCGCGGGGTGCTGCGGCCCAGCGGCATCTTCAGCTTGCCGATCGACAGGATGCGGCTCTCGGCGATTCGGTCGGCCGCACGTTGCGGCGCGATGTTCTCGCGCTGCGACAGTTCAAAGATGCGTGTCAGGTTGTGGTAGATGCTGCGGATCAGGCGCATCGCGCGCTCGCGGTTGTAGCCATCGATCTCCAGCGACACGTTCATCACGCCACCGGCATTGACCGCGTAATCGGGTGCGTACAGGATGCCGCGCGCGTGCAGTTCATCGCCGATTTCCAGGCTGGACAGCTGGTTGTTGGCGGTGCCACAGATGATCTTGGCCTTGATCCGCGGCAGGGTGTCGGCATTGATCGAGCCTTCCAGCGCGCACGGCGCGAAGACGTCGGCATTCACTTCGTGGATCTCGTCCGGCTTCACTGCTTCGGCGCCGAAATCGCTGACTGCGCGATCGACCAGGGCCGCGTCCAGGTCGGTGACATACAGCTTCGCGCCGCGGTCGCGCAGCAGCTTGACCAGTTCCATGCCGATGTGGCCCAGGCCCTGCACTGCGATGCTGGTCTTGCCCACTTCCTCGTGGCCGAACTTGAAACGCATCGACGCCATCAACGCCTGCAGCGCGCCGTAGGCGGTGAACGGTGCGGGATCTCCGGAGCCGCCATGCACCTGGTGGACGCCGGTCACGAACTGGCTTTCCAGGTAGATGTTCTCCATGTCGTTGACGTCGGTACCGACGTCTTCGGCGGTGATGTAGCGGCCACCCAGCGAATCGACATAGCGACCGAAGGCGCGGAACAGGACTTCGGTCTTGTCCGCTTTCGGATCGCCGATGATCACCGCCTTGCCGCCACCGACATTGAGGCCGGCCAGCGCATTCTTGTAGGTCATCGTCCGGCTCAGCCGCAGCACGTCGGCCAGCGCTTCGTCGGTGCTGGCATAGGGACGCATGCGCACGCCGCCCAGGGCCGGGCCCAGGGTGGTGTTGTGGATGGCGATGATCGCCTTCAGGCCGGCGTCATGGCTGTGGCAGAACACCACCTGTTCGTGGCCGGTGGTGGCGAGGGTTTCGAATAGCATGGCGTCTCCGATGGTGCGAACGGCGGCGAACTGCAGCGAACGACCAGTGAACGGTAGGGTCCCAAAACAAAAAAAGCGACGTCGTCGGTGCAGGGGGACGGGTCGCGCGGCGCCATTCTAGTCCATTCCCCGAGTGTCTGCCGTCGACGTCGATGGGCACTGCGGGTTAAAGAAGATGAAAGCGCGGCCGATGCTGCGTCGATGGCCAGTGGCCGGATCGTGTGAAGAGACAGAGACGGGCCATGGCGAGCGCAGTACGACATCGACAGGATCACGGCCGGTGACGCTGGCCTGGGCACGCAGGGTACGCGGCTGGCTTGCGTCGCTGACCGGCGCGGCGCCGTCGCGTCTGTCGGCGGGGCCGCGTCAGGCGGTGGCCGCTGCGGCTGCCCGCCTGCAGGGAGACCCAGTGCCCCCGGGAGAGATCGCCGCGCAGCTGCAGCGTGGCCTGCACGCGCTGGCGCTGTACCCGCGACTGGCGGGCGAGCCCGGCCCTGTCGATGCCGCCAGCGCCGGACTGGCACAGGCGGTGGCGGACGCGCTGCAGGATCGCGACTGGGCGACGCGGCAGCTGCCGCGCCGGCCGCAGCTGCTGCCGCAGCTGATCCAGACCGTCAACGATGATGCCGCCTCGGCACGGGTGATGGCGGCGATCATCGGCCAGGATCCGGTACTCACGGGCAACCTGCTGCGTATCGCCAACAGTCCCGCGTACAAGGTGCACGAACGCCCGGTCGAGAGCCTGCAGCGGGCGGTGACCCTGGTCGGCACGGAAGGCGTGCGGCAGATCATCAGTGCGGTGCTGGTGCAGCCGGTGATGCAGGTTCAGTGCGAGCGGTTCCCGCAGTTCAGCACGATCACCTGGGAGCACGCCCTGCTGGCATCGCGTGCTGCTGCCGACCACGCACGCAGCGTGAACTCCGGCGATGCCTTCGCTGCGCAGTGGCTGGGCCTGGTGCAGGGACTCGGTGCGGCGCTGGTGATGCGCCAGCTGCTGCAGGAAGCCCAGGCGCGCGGCGAGGACGTGCAGCCGGCCCTGGCCCTGCAGCTGCTGCAGCAGTGGTCGTTGCCGCTGGCGCAGCGGGTGGCCGCCGCCTGGGAGCTGCCCGACCCGGTACACCAGACCCTGGCGGCCGACGCCTCGGGCCCTCTTTCCGACAGCCTGCGGCTGGGCAGCGCAGCGGCGGCGGCGAGCCTGCTGTGCCGGCATGGCCACGCCACCCAGGGCCGCATGCTGGCCCTGCTGGAGCAGCTGCCGTCGGCACCGCCCCATGCGTTGCGCTGGATCTGGCGGCGCCTGCATGGTCGCAGCGTGGAAACACTGGACGACGCCCCGCATGAAGGCGAGGCCAGGGCACACTGAGCGCTACAGCTGCGATTCCACCGGCAGCCAGCTGATGATCCGCGACAGCCAGCGCTGGCGCCGCGTAGCACCTGGCTCGTCCTCCACCCAGCGCGGCGGAGGCTCACGCTCCAGCCAGCGCAGCCGATCGCGGTTGTCCACTGCCAGCCACCAGCTGTGCCTGGCGTCGGCCAGGCGCAGGTACTCGTCGCGCAGCTGCGCGCCCAGCACGGGGTCGTCGAACAGCACCCCCATTTCGGTGTTGAGATAGGCCGAGCGCGGGTCGAGGTTGAAGGAACCGACAAAGCCACGGCGGTCGTCCACCAGGAAGGCCTTGGTGTGCAGGCTGGCCCCGCTGCTGCCGAACAGGCCTGCATCGCCCGGCTGGCCCTGTGCCTTCAGCTCATACAGGTGCATGCCGGCGTTCAGCAGGGGCACGCGGTAGCCCATGTAGCCGCCGTGCACGGCCGCAACGTCGTTGGCGGCAAGGGAGTTGGTCACTATGCCCACGTGCACGCCGCGCGACGCCATTGCCGAGAGCCCGTCCAGGCCCTCGTTGCCCGGCACGAAGTAGGGCGAAATCAACAAGGCCTTGCTGCGCGCGGACTCCAGTTCACCGATCAGCCCGGTAACGAGCCAGCTGCCGCGGTCGTCGTTGCGGTGTTTCATCGGCGGATCCGAGACGATGCGCACGGTGCTGCTCCAGTGCAGCGGCTCGGGGCTGGGACGCTGCCGATGGCGTGATTCGGCCACGCGCGCAAGATAGGGCCGGGCAGCATCGCGCTGCGCTTCATGGTCGGACTCACGCACCAGAAGGCGAAGCTGCGGGTCGGTATGGAAGGCCAGCGCGGAGACCGGAATCGCCGCCGGGCTGTTCCAGTAGTCGTCGAATATCCGGTTCGCCTGTGCAACGGCAGGGCCGGCGACCAGCAGGTCCAGGTCCTGGAAGTTCACATCCGTGCGCGCGCTGAAATACTCCTCGCCGATGTTGCGGCCACCGACGATGGCGACACGGCCATCGGCGATCCAGCTCTTGTTGTGCATGCGGTGGTTCACGCTGAAGAAGCGCTGCACCATCTCCACCATGCGCAGGATGCCGCTGCGGTTGCGGAACGGATTGTAGAGCCGGATCTCGATGTTCGGATGCCGGTCCAGCGCCATCATCAGCGCGTCCTTGTCCTTGGCATTCATGTCGTCGAGCAGGATGCGCACGCGCACCCCGCGCTCGGCGGCGTCATGCAGCGCTCTGGCCATCAGGTGACCGATCAGGTCGTCGTGCCAGATGTAGTACTGCAGGTCCAGACTGCGCCCGGCCTGCGCGGTGATCATCGCGCGCGCCGCGAATGCATCCATGCCATCGCCGAGGAAGGCCACGCCGGATTGCCCGGGGTGCGCCTCCTGCAGCGGCACGACCTGCTGGTCGATGCGGGTCTGCGCCGGTTGCAGCGGCAGTACGTGCGACCGCTCACCGTGCGCCTGTGGCGTCAGGTGGTCGGCCAGCAGCAGTCCGGACAGGACCAGCAGCAGGAGGATGGCGAAGATGATCGCAACGACGCGCAACAGGCGTCGCCACACAGGCGCAGGCGGGCTCATGGCCCCATGCTAGTGGATCGGCGTGCCGCGCGGCGGCGCGCGTCAGAACCGTTCGTCGCTGCCCACGTAGCGCCACTGTCCCGGCGGCAGCGGGCCCAGTGCCACCCGGCCGATGCGCAGGCGGCGCAGGGCGGTGACCTGCAGGCCAGCGGCAGCCACCGCGGTCTTCAGGCCCTTGGCCGTCAGCCCCTTGCCGGCGAAGCGCAGCCGCTGCTCGCTCTGCCAGCTCACCTTGGCCCCGCCCGACTCCTGCTGCAGCCGGGCCAGCAGCCAGGGGCCCCGTTCCGGCCCGCCTTCTGCCACTTCGACCAGATACTCCTGTTCGGTGCGGCCGAGATTGCGCTGCAGGTGGGCCAGCGTGGCCGGGTCCTGGCTGACCACGACCAGGCCGCTGTCTGCCGCGGGCAGGGACGCAGCCAGCTGCAACCCGTGGAAATGGCGCTGCAGTGGCCGGATGCCGCTGGCGTCCAGAGCGCTGTGGCTGTTGCTGCTGACCAGCGCACACAGGGTTTCGGCGGCAGCACCAGCCGGCTTGTGCAGCAGCATGCCCACGCGCTCGGCCTTGCTGTCATTGGCCTGTTCATCGACCACGATCACCGCAGTGTCATCGACCGGGCGCTGTGGCTGTTCGACCACCTCGCCATCGACCGTGACCCAGCCACCTTCAATGTAGCGCCGCGCTTCGCCGCGCGGGATGCCGAGCAGGGCGGACAAGCGTTTGTCGAGGCGTATCGGTTCCATGGGCGGGCAGGTCGGGCGGGGGCCGCGCAGTGTAGCCCCTGCGCGCGGTCAGCGCTGGCTGCGGTTGGCCAGCTCGGTCAGGTACAGGCGGGTGTCGAATTCCAGCTGCAGGTAATCGGGCTCCATGTGCTGGCAGAGCTGGTAGAAGGCCTTGTTGTGGTCGGCTTCCTTCAGATGCGCCAGCTCGTGCACCACGATCATGCGCAGGAAGGCGGCCGGCGCCTGCCGGAACACCGTGGCGATGCGGATCTCACGGCTGGCCTTGAGGCGGCTGCCATGCACGCGGGAAATGGCGGTATGCGTGCCCAATGCATGCTTGATCACTTCCAGCGTGTTGTCGTAGCAGACCTTGTTGAGCGGTACCGACTTGCGCAGGTAGCGGTCTTTCAGCTCCTGGGTGTAGTCGTAGAGCTGGCGGTCGCTGCGCACCTCATGGGGCTCGGGATAGCGCTGCTGCAGCCACGGGCCGAGCCGGCCCTGCGCCAGCAGTTCGCTGACCTGGGCGACCAGGGGTTCGGGATAACCGGTGAGGTACTTCAGGACTGCCATGCAGGGGCGGCGGGGCGTCGGTAGAATGGGGGCATCCAAGATTACACGCGGTACGCACCGACCATGGCAAAGCCCAACGCGCTGCAGGAACAATTGCTCAAGGCCGGCCTGGCCAAGAAGTCGCAGGCCAGCGCCGCCGCACGCGAACAGGCCAAGGCGCGCCAGGGCAAGGCTGAATCGACGTCGGCCGAGGTCCAGCGTGAGGCTGAACGCGCCCGCGCCGAGAAGATCGAGCGTGATCGTGCCCTGGCCGCCGAGCGCAACGCACAGGCCAGGCTGGCCGAGCAGAAGGCGCAGGCAAAGCAGATCATCGCTGCCCATGCCGTGCCGCATAAGGGCGAGGACGAGTATCGCTTCAGCGATGGCAGCACGATCCGCACCCTGCTGATCGACCCCAAGCTGCGCAAGGCGCTGTCGGTGGGCGTGCTGGTCATCGTCGCCCAGGGCGAGGGTTACGCGTTGCTGCCCCGTGCTGCGGCGGAAAAGGTGCGCGAGCGCGCGCCGGAAGCCATCGTGGTCGACCACGGGCAGCCGGGCTCGACGGAGGAGATCTCCACCGGCAACGCCGAAGATGATGCCTACTACGCGCAGTTCCAGATTCCTGACGATCTGGTCTGGTAAGCCGCTGCCGCAGGCGTCCCCACGGGCAGACAGGTAGCTGAAGCACGGGCCGGGCGGGGCACTGCCCGGCCTTTTCCGTGGGTGTATCGTCCCCATATCAGGCCACACACCTGCGGAGGACGGACATGGCTACCGGTTGGGCGGGAGATGGCGCGGTCCAGGACCAGATCGACGCGACGGTAGACGATGCGATTGCCCGCGCGCGGCGCCAGCTGCGCCAGGGCCCGGGTCTGGAGCACTGCGAGGAATGCGACGCACCGATTCCGTTGGCGCGGCGCAACGCCGTGCCCGGCGTACGGCTGTGCGTGGCCTGCCAGCAGGCGCACGATGAGGAAGAGCAGGCGCACAGCAGCTACAACCGTCGCGGCAGCAAAGACAGCCAGCTGCGTTGATGTGGGCGGCTCAACCGTCGCCCTGGATGCCGCCCGGCGCCTGTGCCGGATCGCGCCAGCGGCGTACGGTGCGCTGGAAGAACAGGTTGTTCGGCAGCTGCAGCACCGTGCCTTCGTGGCCTTCGCCGGTCTCCTGCAACGTGGTGTAGATCAGGTTCACATCGATCACCCGGCCCTTCAGTCCGGGCTTCTCGCCGTTCTCCAGCACCTCGATGTAGTCATGCAGGCGGAACGGGCGGGTAGTGAAGATCAGCAGCGTGCAGAAGATGTTGGAGAGCACGCTCCAGGCCGCGAAGAAGGCCACCGCACCGACGGCTGCAAAGCCCGTGAATGCCGTCCACAGCACTGCCGGTGAGGCCCCCAGCAGGCTCAGGATGTACAGCAGTGCACTGAAATAGACCACGAAACTGGTGATGCGGCGCGCGCCCATCACCATTTCCGGCGGCAGGGTGTAGTGGTCGGCGAAGCGGCGGATCAGGCGGCGCGCCAGCAGCCGCAGCAGCCAGGCGGCCAGCAGGACGAGCGCGATCTGCAGGGCGATGCCCATGTTGTGCAGCCAGGGATGGGTCCAGGCCGGCAGGTGATCCTTCAGCGACAACATCATGGGGCGACAGCAGGTAGCGGTGGTGGTCGCCGATGTTACCCGGCACGTGCCGGCGATTCGACCATCGGCCTCCACGCCAGGCACACCAGCTCCTGGCGCTGCTGCTGCAGGCAGGCCCGGCCGCGCTCGGGGTGGAGCTGCAGCGACAGGCCAAGCACCTGCAGCGCGACGCAGGCAGCGACGGCCAGCAGGGCGGCACACGATGGGCTGGACATGGCGGGCTCCCGGACGGTATTTCACGAAGGACCCTCCATGGATGCAGCGGCCGCCGAAAAGGTTGCATCGTGCCTGGCAGGAATCCGATCTAAACCTTCTGCGGGACTGGCGCATCCAAGGACTATGCTCGACACCACCATGCCCGCACCGCCTGCTGCCTCCGACGCCGTCGACGAACCCGCCCTGGTACGGGCGGCAGCCGGTGGCGATACAGCGGCCTACGAACTGCTGTATCGACGCCATGCGCCACGGGTGTTCGCCGTGCTGTGGAGGCTGTGTGGCGGCCAGCAGGCACGTGCGGAGGATGCGCTGCAGGAAGCGTTCCTGCAGGCGTGGAAGGCACTGCCCGGGTTCCGCTTCGAAAGCAGCCTGTCGACCTGGCTGCATCGTCTCGGGGTCAACGCCGCGCTGATGGAACTGCGCGGCCGGGCGGGAGGACACGATCACGACAGCCTGGATGACGTGGACGGTGGTGTACCGGAGCTGGCCGTGCATGACCGCTGCGCCGGCACGGAGCGCGACCTGGAACGTGCGCTGGCGACGCTGCCCCCGCGGGCGCGGGCGGTGCTGGTGCTGCATGACATCGAAGGCTGGAAACACCAGGAAATCGCCGAGCAGCTGCAGATGGCTGTCGGCAGTTCCAAGGCACAGTTGCATCGTGCGCGTGGCTTGCTGCGTGCACGGCTGGGAGACATGACATGACGATGAACGACCCCGACTACGACCACGACCTGCTCGCGCGCCTGCGCGCCTTGCCCCGCGAGCGCAGCGTTCCGGAGGACGGCTGGGCGCGGCTGTCGGCCAGCCTGCCACCGCGCGGGTCCGCCCCCGGACCGCTCCCGGCAGCAGGCAAGGTGGTGGCGATGACGCCGCGTCCGCGACGGCGCTGGTGGCTGCCGGTGGGCGCGGCGCTGGCCGCCAGCCTGGCGGTCTACGTGGTGGCACCGTGGTGGCAGCCGCCGCAGGCCACGCCGGCGCCTTCCGGGCTGCAGCTGCAGGCCGCAGCGATGACCGAGCAGTACCAGCAGGCGGTGGCCTCCCTGCCGCAGGGCGGGGCAGCGGAGTGGCAACCGGCCCTGCACGAACTCGACCGCAGCGCGGAGCAGATCCGCGCTGCGATGGCGCAGGATCCACGTGCGCCGCACCTGCTTGGACAGCTCAAGCGCACCTATGCGCTGCGGCTGGAACTGACCCGGCAGGCGGCGCAGGCCGCCGCCGGACTGACAACCTGAGGAGACCCATGATGCGACCCCTTCTTTTCTGCTGCGCCGCGCTGCTGCTGGTACCGGCTGTGGCACTGGCCGACACGCGCGTCGACGAACGCCATGCACTCGCCACCGGTGGCCGGATTGAACTGAGCAACGTGGCCGGCAAGGTCACCGTGCGCGGCTGGGACCGCAACGAGGTCCAGCTCACCGGCAGCCTCAGCGACGGCCTGCAGCTGCGTCAGGAGAAGAGTGCCAACCGCGTGCGGTGGGAGGTGGAATATCCACGCCGCAGCAACAATGGCGGGGCCACCCTGGTGCTGAACGTGCCGCGCTCGGCGGAACTGCTGCTCAGCACCGTCAGTGCGAGCCAGGACATCAGTGGCATCGATGTGCGTCGGCTGCAGGCCGATACGGTCAGCGGCAGCCTGTCCGCGGCAGGCCGCAGCGGCGACACCAAGCTCAACACGGTCAGCGGCAGCGTCACTGCCCGCCTGCAGACGCCGCGGCTGGACGTGAACACCGTCAGCGGCCGCATTGACGCGGGGGGAGGCGTGTCCGGCGACATCGGTGCGCAGACCGTGTCCGGACGCGTGGATGTCGATGCGGGGCGCATCCAGCGCCTGGCGGTGGAGACGGTGTCAGGCAGCATCGAACTGGCCGCTGCCGGTCTGGCGCCGGGGGGGCGCATCAACGTCGAATCGGTGAGCGCATCGGTCAATCTGCGGTTGCCGCGGACCGTATCGGCGCAGCTGTCGGTGAACAGCTTCAGCGGCTCGATCAACAGTGATGCCGGCACGGTGGAGCGGCCGCGTTATGGGCCGGGCAGCAATCTCGACACGCGGCTGGGGGGCGGTGACGGCGATATCCGCATCCAGTCGCATTCGGGCAGCGTGCGGGTCCGACTGGACCGCTGAGCATCGACCGGCAGGCCGCGGCGGCAGCGCCGCCGCGGTCAGGGAGGGTCAGCTGGCTTTCTTCAGCGCCCAGGTCGTACCCAGCACTTCGATCTTGCCACCGGCCTTGCGGAACGCGGCCAGGTCAGACGCGATCGAGTCGCTGCTGACCACAGTACTGGCGGCTGCACCCTTGCGTTCGCTACGGATGCTGTTGTTAGCCTTCGCGGGGGTCTTTGCCTTGCGGGGCATGGTTGCTCCTGTCAGGTGGAAGGGGAGGAAAGCGCACAGGCATCGGCCTGGCGCAGGTAATCCTGCCGCTCGCGGCGGCAGTCATCGCCGCCCATCGAAAACTGGCGGCAGATCGCCGGGCGCTGCGAATAGATCGTGCAGCGCAGGTGATAGGGATCGATCGCCGCGCACCAGCCTTCCTCGTTGCGCGCCATCACGGCCCGGCCGTGGGCGTCGCGCGCGAGGAACTGGCCGGGCACGTGGTCGCCGGGCTGCAGCAGTACCGGCAGCCGGCAACAGACCGCGTCACAACGGCGGCAGTCGATGGGTGCAGGTGCGGCGTCAGGTTGTAAGGCCACAGGGGCCTGGCGGGTGCCCAAAGCGGGTCTCGATGGCGGCTCGGGTGATGCGCGGCCATGAACGAGCCAGGAAGGCACGGCCGCAAGACCCGCGTGGCGGGCCGCGCTGCACCCGGAACACACACCGGCAGGGCCGATGGAAGGTACAGCTGTGGATCAAGCCTACCGAGGGTAGCAAACCCTGCGTAACGTTTTGTTAATCCCGGCTGGCTGCGGCCAGCGCCAGGCCTTGTACCACCCCGAGCGAGGGCTCCCCATGGACCATCCTGGCACCCGGAAAGGCCTCCGCCACGGCCTGGCGCAGGTAGCCCGCACGGGACATGCCACCGGTCAGGAACACCGCGTCCGGGTCGCCGCCGATGTCGCTGCGCACCTGGGCCAGCAGCGTGCGGATCTGTTCCAGGTAGCCATGGGCCGCACTGGCCAGGCCCTCGGCACTGCTGTCGGCGTGCAGGTCGCGGCCGATGTAGTCCAGCGTGCTGCGGTGCGTGGCAGAACTGCTCAGGGCGATCTTGGCGCGCTCGACATCACGGTACAGGCGCGCGGTGTTGCCGGTGTCCTGCAGTGCCTGCAGGCGCGGGCCCCAGGGTGCGTCGACCGCATCGTAGTTGTGCTGGCGGAAGTCGCGCTGGCGGGTCATGTCCTGCACGGTGGCGGCTTCCACGTAGTGGTGGGCGGGCACGCGGGTGATGCCACGACCGAACAGCGGCATGTAGCTGGACAGGCTCAGGGCCAGGTCGATGTCGGTGCCGCCACGGGCGATGCCCCAGGCACGGTGGATATGCGGGGGCACTGGTCCCCCCACTTCGGCATGGGCGATGTCGGTCGTGCCACCGCCGATGTCGACGATCACGGCCTGGTGCCGTGTCGCGCTTCCGGCGTGATAGTGCATCGCCGCTGCGGCAGGTTCTTCCAGGAAATCGATGCGGTCGAAGCCGGCCTGCGCCGCCGCCTCGCGCAGGATGTCCAGCGCCTGCGCGTTGCCGGCCTCGCCGATCGAGCTGCGGAACTGCACGGGGCGGCCGAGCAGGGCGGTGCGCAGCGGCTGGCCGAGCTGCGCGCTGGCGGTCAGGCGGATGTGCTCAAGGATATGCGCGGCAATGCCGGTGATGGTCTGCTTCGCGCGCGGGTGCAGGTTGTAGCCGAGCATCGACTTGGGGCTCTGCACGAGGTTGCCTTCATGCTCCTCGAAATAGGCTTCCAGCGCGTCATCGCCGTAGATCGCGTTCTGCAGCAGGTCGCTGGCGCTGCGCGCTTCGCGGGCACGGGCTTCCATCCATTCGCGGCGCAGTGCACGCAGTGCTTCGCGGCGCAGTGCCTGCGGCGGGCGCTCCTGGCCGGCAGCGCGGGCGGCACGCGCTGCGCTGTCGATCATCTGCTCCAGCGCATGCTGTTGGCTGGCATCGGGCTGGAAGTCGTCCGGATCGGGTACCACGCCTGGGAAGTAGACGCTGGTGCGGAACTGTTCGGCATCGCCGAAGCGGATCGGCAACAGGCGGCCCTCGTGCACGATGGCGGCGGCAGAATTGCTGGTACCGAAGTCGATGCCGAGGCGCATGCGGAATTCCAGGGACGGACAAGGGCCGCGCACTCTGCTGCAGTTTGCGGTCCGCTGCAAGCGCCTGCCGGCCATCTCGGGCGGGCAGGGGGAGCGGCCGCGGGAGAACGGGTGAAAAGAGCGGGCGGTTACAATGGCGGCCGTTGATTCATTTTGAGGTACTTGCAATGTCGTCCGTTCCCGCTTGTCCGCAGTGCACCCTGGAAAACACCTATGCCGATGGCGCGCTGTGGATCTGCGCCGATTGCGGCTTCGAATGGACCGCCGAGGAGGGCGCGGGGCAGGCGCTGGTCGTGCGTGACAGCAACGGCAACACCCTGCAGGCCGGCGACACCGTGACCGTGATCAAGGACCTGAAGGTCAAGGGCTCCTCGATTCCGCTCAAGCAGGGCACGGTGATCCGCAACATCCGGCTGGTCGAGGACGATGCGGAGCACATCGAAGGCAACTCGGACAAGATCAAGGGGCTGGTGCTGAAAACCTGCTTCCTCAAGAAGGCCTGACGGGCCCTCAGCGCCTGGCCTGCTGCTGCGCCCGCCAGCGGGCCAGGCTGTCCAGCTTGGCCTGGTAGCGGGCCTGCTGCGGCGCCCCGCCGAGTTCCTGGGCCCGTGTCAGTTCCTTGTCGGCGCGGGCCAGCTGGCCGGCGAGGAAGTACACCCTCGCCAGGCCGAAATGGAACTGGTGTGCGGAATCGTAGAGGCGCACGGCCCGGCGGTAGCAGCGGATGGCCTCCGCCAGGTCGCCTGCGCGTTCGGCGCGGGCCCCGAGCATGTACTGGGTAAACGGATCCTCGCGCTGCACGGCGCGCAGGCGGCGCTCCAGCTGCTGGGCTGCTGCCACCAGGCCCAACCGCCGGTAAAGCGCACTGGCGTTGTTCAGTGCCGCATCCTGACGGCCGTCCAGGCGCAACGCCATTTCCAGCGCACGACGTGCGCCGGCGGTGTCTCCCTTCCGGTTGTCCAGCACGCCCAGGTTGTTCCAGGCCGGTGCGAATCGCGCGTCCTGCGCCACCGCTGCATCGAAGAACACCCGGGCACCATCCAGATCGTCGCTGGCCATGCGTTCGGCGCCACGATTGTTGTAGAAGTGCGCCAACGCACGGGCACGGTCGATCGGCTGCGGGCCGTGGCGGTCGTACAGCACGTTGCGGTCCAGATCGACCGTGCCGAAGCGGCCGCCGACGTCGACCCCGGCATTGACGTGGCCGACGCTGTAGACCACGCCCTGGTCCTGCTCCTGATACCAGGACACCACGCTGCCGACTTCCTGCACCCGGGCCTGGATGCCGGCCTCGCGTGCCAGCGACACGAACAGCAGCGTGAATGCCAGGCAGTTGGCGCGGCGGTACTGCCAGACTTCGCCGACGGTATAGGTCGCGTCGGCGTCGTACTGCAGATCCAGTCCCTGCCGATCAAAGATCATCTCCACCAGGGCCTGCAGGCGCTGGTCGCGCGAGTGGCTGCGCGCGATCACCTGTCGGGTCAGCATCGCGCGCAGCGCCGGCGGAATCGCCAGCACTTCGTCTGCGGTCGGCACGCTCGCTGGGGCGGGGCGGTACTGAGCGGCCGGTGCGGCGGCAGGACCGTCCAGGGCGACAGCGGCCGGCGCCGCCAGCGCGAGCAGGGCGAGCAGCAGGAATCGGGTGGCAGGACGTTGCATGGCAATTCCCGGCAGCGGCGGGCGCATCCGCCTGCTGCCGAGTGTAGTCCTGCCCGTGCGCCCGTGCATCGACCGCCGGTCGGCGGCGCGGTCATCCACAGGCGATGTGGACCAGCGCTCGGCAAAGCTGTGGACAACTGTGCTCCGCCCTTGCCGGACGGCGGCTGTGAGTGCGTGGTGAATTATTGTCCAGCTTGCTGGCCGGGGCGTCTGGCAGGATCATGCCGGCATGGACTTCGCCCCGATCCCGCTCGATCCGGCGCAGTGGCAGGCGTTGCAGGACCGATATGCCACGCCGCCACGCGCGTACCATCACTTCGGCCACGTGCGCGCGGTGCTGCAGCACTGCCAGGACGTCGCCGATGGACCAGGTTGGCGGCAGCCCGCCGAGGTCTTTCTGGCCGCGCTTTACCACGATGCGGTCTACGAGGCGGGACGCAAGGACAACGAGGCACGCTCGGCGGCACTGGCCGTGCAGGCCATCGCGCAGGAGCCTGCGCTGGCGGGAATCGACGCCGCCCGCGTCGAGCAGCTGATCCTGCTGACTGCCCGTCATGGCGAACTCGGTCCTGCGGATGTCGACGTCGAAGCGGCGCTGTTCCTGGATTGCGACATGGCGATCCTGGGCGCGCCTGCACCGGTGTTCGATGCCTACGATCGTGGTGTGGCCGAGGAGTACCAGGGGGTGGTCCCGGGTTTCCTGTACCGCGCCGGCCGCCGCCGCTTCCTGCAGGGATTGCTGCGCGCACCGCGGATCTTCCTCAGCGACTTCTTCCACCAGCGCCTGGATGCCGCGGCACGCGCGAACCTGCGCCGCCGGCTGGACACCTGAGCGGGGCAGTTACACTGGCGGCCTGCATCTGCAAGGTAGCGCCGCCCACCGTGTCCGTTCCCGATCCTGATCCCCGGCCGACCGCACCGGAAGAACCTGGTCCCAACGAGTGCTGCGGCAGCGGCTGCCCGCTGTGCGTACTCGATCTGTATGCCGAAGAGCTGCAGCGTTACCGCAAGGCGTTGGCCGAATGGAAGGCGCGCCACCCGGAGGCCACGCCATGACCGGAGCGCGTCCGGCTGCGCTGCTGGCCCTGGTGGCGCTCCTGTTGTTCGTGGCGACGGCCCTGTGGACGCAGTTCGCGCGCGCTGATCTGGATTGGATGCGCGCGACCCTGAGCCTGTACCTGCACGGTCCCTGGGGTCTGGCGCTGCGCGCCGCCTACTGCCTGCTGGCGGTGGCGATCGCCGCGCTCGGCATCGCGCTCTATCGTCACAGCGTGGGGCCCCGCCGCAGCGCGGCCGCGCCGCTGCTGTTCACCGTGTCCGCCCTGGGCCTGGCGACGGTCGCCATCGGCGACAGCTGGCTGCCGCAGGCGACGCCGCTGCTGGCGCCGCTGGTGCATGGCGTGGCTGCCAACACGGCCTTCCTGTGTGCCAGCGTCGGCATGCTGCTGCAGGCGTGGTACCTGCGTCGCGAGCCGGGCTGGCAGCGCAGTGCTGCCCTGCTGTGGGGCTGGGCCTGGCTGGCCTTCGCGTTGCTGTGGCTGCATGTGCTCTGGCGTGACGGGCCGCCGCGCGGGCTGGGGCAGAAGCTGGTGATCGCCGTGATCGTCGGCTGGCTGCTCTGGCTGGCCGTCACCCTGTACCGGCGCGGTCTGGCGCGCACACGCGCCTGAACCCTGGCCGCGGGCCCGGCGAACGGCCGTGACCGGTACGTGTCGTGCACGCGGTGGCGGCGTATCGTGTGCGCATTCCACTGGGGTTGCGACATGACGCGTGCAGGGTTGGGCAGGGCGATGGGACTGGTGATGGCACTGGCGGCGTTGCCGGCGGTGGCCGCGGCATCCGTGCAGCAGGTCAGCCATGGCCGATTCGAGCAGGTGCCGGTGCATCTGCCGGCGGGAGTGCCGCAGCGGGTGGTGATCTGGTTCCACGAAGGTCCCTATGGCGCTGCCAGCCTGGCGCCGATCGAAGCACTGCGTGCCGACGGTGCGCTGGTGGCGGCGGTGGATGTGGCGCACCTGCGGGGCGTGCTTGAACGCGAAGGCGACAGCACCTGTTCGTTCGGTGCTGGCGACGTCGAGAATTTCTCGCGCTGGGTGCAGGCGTTCCTGCACCTGCCGGGATATCACCTGCCGCTGGTTGGCGGCGATGGTGAGGGTGCCGAGCTGGCCTACAGCCTGGCCGCACAGGCCGACACCCAGGTGTTCGCCGGCCTGCTGACCTCCGGCTTCTGTCCCGACCATGCCCACGAACGCATGGTCTGCGGAGACGGCGTCAAGGAGGGGCGGCTGCAACCGGCCGAACTGAACTTTCCCTGGTTGAATGCCATCGGCGATATGGGCTGCAGGGGCCAGGGAGCGGGTACGTTCGTGCAGCAGGTCGCGATGGCGCGCGGATTCAAGCGCAGCGCCCGCGGCGATGCCACGCCGGGACTGGTGGCTGCCGCGCGGGTGATCGGTGCGCAGGCCGGCATCAGCCTGGCACCGCCGCCGGCGGCGTTGAAGGGCCTGCCCGTGGTGGAAGTCCCCGCGCACGGTGACGGCGATACGCTGGCGATCTTCGTCTCCGGTGATGGCGGCTGGGCGGGACTGGACAAGGACGTGGCCTCGTCGCTGGCCGAACACGGCGTGGCCGTGGTGGGCATCGATTCGCTGCGTTATTTCTGGAGCGAACGCACGCCGGAGGGGTTTGCCGCTGACCTGCAGAAGATCATCGACCACTACCGCCAGCAATGGCGGCGCGACAAGGTGATGCTGATCGGCTTCTCGCAGGGCGCCGACGTGCTGCCGGCCACCATCAACCGGCTCGATGCCGGCAGCCGCGAAGCACTCGAGCGCATCGTGCTGCTCTCCGTGGGGCGGAAGGCCGATTTCGAGTTCCATGTCAGCAACTGGCTGGGCGGTGGCGGCGATGGCCTGCCGATCGCGCCGGAAGTGGCCAGGCTGCCGGCGGCCAAGACCCTGTGCGTCTATGGCGACAAGGATGGGGACGCGCTGTGTCCGGACCTGCCTGCGGACGATGGCGTGCGCAGGATCAAGCTGCCCGGCGACCACCATTTCGGTGGCGACTACGATCGTCTGGCCGAGGTCATCCTCAAGGGCGGCGCGTAATCAGCACACGCCTGCAGGAGCAGCGCCGGGCCATGCCCGGCGGTCGGGTGGCTCAGCCGCGGCGTGGATCCAGCGAAATCAGGCGGGTGGCGTCCAGCAGGGCTGCCGGCAGGTGCATGCCACCGGGCGCCGCCAGGTAGCGCGGGCGCCACTGCGGATCGAACTTCGACTTGAAGCGGCGCAGGCCACTGAAGCCATAGAAGCGCTCACCATGCCGTGCCAGCAGGCCGGCAAGACGATTCCAGCGGCCCGCCAGGCGATGCTGGGCCAGTCCGGACAGGGGCGCCATGCCCAGCGAGAAACGCGCATGGCCCTGCGCCCGGCCCCACAGGAACAGTTCGATGAACAGGAAATCCATCGTGCCTTTCGGCGCGTCGCTGACGTGCCGCATCAGGTCCACCGACAGCTCGGCACCGGCTGGCGCCTGCCACAGGTTGGCGAAGGCGACGATCCGACCTTCGGCCTCGACCAGCGCGACCGGGAACCGCACCAGGTAATCGGGATCGAAGCTGCCCAGCGAGAATCCTTTCTCGTCACCGGACTTGTCTTCCAGCCAGGCATTGGAGATCGCATGCAGGCGCGGCAGCAGGCTGGGGACCTCTTCCACCGGCGCCACCCGGAACGACAGGCCACTGCGCTTGCCCCGGTTCCATGCCTGGCGCAGGTCGGCGCGTTCGCGGCCTTCCAGACCGAAGTCGTGCAGCGGCACGATCGCTTCCTCGCCCAGCTTGACCAGGCCCAGGCCGAGATCCAGATAGGTCTGCCAGTAGGCTTCGCCCACCTGGTAGAACACCGGGCGCAGGCCGAGGCGGTCGGCTTCCTCACGGAAACGCCAGATCAACGCACGTGCGACCTCCGGCGGGCCGACCGGATCACCCATCGCGATCAACGAGCCGCCGTAGCGCTGCATCATCACGAAGCCCTGCCGGGCATCGTCGCGCAGCACTGCCTTGTCGGCGGTCAGCACCAGGCAGGCCTGGGTGTCGGTGGCGCTGGCCAGCACCGGTGCCAACGCCTGCAGCGTGGCTTCGTCAGCGGCCGGCAGCGGGCTGCGCGTGCTGTGCAGCAGGCGGGCGAGGCCGAACATCACCAGGGCGATGGCCACCACCAGCAGCGCACGCAGCGCACGCGGTGCGTTGCCGGACAGTGCGAACTGCCACCAGAGTTCGTTCTGGTACTCGACATGGCTGTACGTGAAGAACAGCAGCCAGGTGACCGCGACCAGGACCAGCCCCAGGTTGCGCAACCATGGCCACGACCATGCCTCATCCAGCAGCGCACCCTGGCGGTAGAACTCACGGCGTGCGGCCCACAGTGCCATCGCGACCAGTACGGCCGATACCGCGATCAACGGTTGACCGCCGCGCAGCCACAGCGGCAGCGGCGTGATCACGCAGACCGCCATCGCCAGCATCCACGCGGCGTGGCTGCGCCGGGCCAGGCCCTGGCCGATCAGCAGCAGGGCGACACCGCCAAGACTGCCGATCAGGTGCGATGTTTCCAGGATCGGCAGCGATGCATTGAGCAGATGGCGACGCGGGGTCGGCAAGGTGCCATCGATGACCAGGGCGGCGCCGATGCTGAAAGCCGCCAGCGCGATGATCTGCGGCAGCCAGGGGCGCAGCGCGTTCCAGCCGGCGCGGGTGGCGCCGGCGCTGGCCCGCAGCGGTCGCCGCAGTGCAGGCGCAAGCGCGAGCACGGTGGCCAGCAGCAGCGGCAGGACGTAGTAGGTGACGCGGTAGATCAGCGCGGCCGCCAGCACCGCCGCCGGTGCCACCTGCGGCAGCAGCTTGAGCAGGCTCCACTCGAACACGCCCAGGCCGGCCGGAACGGTCGAGACCAGGCCTGCCAGCACCGCCACCAGGTACAGGCCGACGAAGCCGGGAAGCCCGGTGGGCGTGGAGTCCGGAAGCAGCACGTAGAACGCTGCGCTGGCCAGCACCAGTTCGATCACGCTGAGCGCGGTGACGCCGAGCATGGTCAGCCGGTCGGGCAGCCACAGGGCGTGGCCGAACACACGGAACTGGTGTCCGCTGCGGCCGACCAGCAGCACCGTGGCCAGATAGGCGAGCAGGGCGGCAATGCCGACCGCGCGCACGGCGCCGGAATCCAACGGCAGCGCCAGCGCCGCCGCTGAGGGTTCCAGGCATAACGCCAGGCCGATCAACAGCCATGCACCGAACATGAAACCGAGCGTGCTCATCAGCACGACCTGGCCGATCTGGGCCAGATCCAGCCCGGCACCGCGATAGCCCCGCAGGCGCACCGCGCCGCCGGTCAAGGCCGCAAAGCCGACGGTCTGGCCCAGGGTGTGGGCGAGAAACGCGGTGATGCCGATGCGCGCGGGATGCACGCGGATGCCGCTGCGTCGCAGGCCGATGGCATCGAAGCCGATCAGGCAGGCATAACTGGCCAGGCCCAGCGTCACGGTCAGTGCGATCTGCGTTGCGCTGAGTGCATGGAACGCCTGGCGGATGGCGCGGTAGCCATGTTCGTCGAACTCGCCGGCCAGGCCATGCAGGGCCAGGGCCAGGATCAGCAGGGGAACGAAGATGGTAAGCAGCCGCTTCCAGACCGGGATGGACGGAGCGGTTGCGGGATCGGAAGGGACGGTCATCGGCGCAAGGGTGCGGCAGGGAGGGCGAGGGCGGTGTCAACGCGGGCGTGGCGCATCGTGCGCCTCTCGAAGGCATTTGAACAGCGGTGGTGCAGGAGCCCCACCCGCCGCCGGTTTGGAGGACAATGCAGGCCTGATCACCCGCAGGAGCCACGCCCATGATGGAGCGTTACGACGTCGGACCGCGCATGTCCGAAATGACCGTGTACAACAAGGTTGCCTACCTCTCCGGCCAGATTCCGGAGGACACCAGCCAGGACATCACCGGACAGACCCGGCAGGTGCTGGCCGAGATCGACAAGCTGCTGGCACTGGTGGCCAGTGATCGCCAGCATGTGCTGCGCGCGGAAGTGTTCCTGGCCGACATGGCCGACTTCGACGGCATGAACAAGGCATGGGACGAATGGGTGGTCGAGGGTGCGACCCCGGCCCGTGCCACGGTCGAAGCCAAGCTGGCACACGCCGAGTGGAAGGTCGAGATCGTGGTGACGGCGGCCGTGCCGTAACGGCGGGCGGGTGTCAGCTCCCTTTCCTGCCGGAAGGGAGCTGGCACCGCTACTGTTCCCGCAGCACGATGCAGTCCACCGGACACGGTGGAATGCACAACTCGCAGCCCGTGCACAGGTCGGCGATCACGGTATGCATGTACTTCGCGCCGCCGACAATCGCGTCCACCGGGCAGGCCTGGATGCACTTGGTGCAGCCGATGCAGTCGGCCTCGACGATCACCGCAACCTGCGGCGCCTTGTGTTCGCCGCGCGTACGATCAAACGGCAGTGCCGGCACACCCAGTACCTGGGCCAGTGCACGCGCGCCCGCATCGCCGCCCGGCGGGCAGCGGTCCACGCCCGCCTCGCCGCGCGCCATCGCCTGCGCATAGGGGCGGCAACCGTCATAGCCGCATTGTCCGCATTGCGTCTGCGGCAACAGTCGGTCCAGGCGTTCGGTCAGCGGCGGAATCAGGCTCATGCGTGGCGAAGGCTGCGCGTATGGATCATTTCAGGGGTTTGCCACGGAACCAGCGTTCGTGGGCGAGGGCCAGCATCGGCCGGTCCTCTGCGCTGTCGCCATAAGCGTGGATGCGCGTGTAACGCGACAGATCGAAACGGCGACGGATCTGCTCGACCTTGCGAGGACCGCAATCGCCGCCGTGGTAACGGCCGGTCAGGCGTCCGTCCCGGCTTTCAAGGCGGTTGCAGATCAGTTCAAGACCCAGCGTTTCGCACCAGGGACGCAGGTACAGATCCAGCGAACCGGACACGACCACCACGGTGTGCTGCTGTTCCTTGTGCCAGCGGATCTGTTCCAGCATTTCCGGGCGCACCACCTCGGGCAGGAATTCGCGCGAGAAGCCGGTGGCCAGCGCTGCGATGTCGTCGGCGTGGCGCTCGCTGAAGGTGAGGCGGGTGACGCGGGCGCGGATGCGTTCGGCCGAGATCAGTTTCAGCCGGTACGCCGCCAGCCACGGACCCACCTTCCACCACGCCTGCGCAAGCTGCTCGGCGGTGGCCACGCGGCGCAGGAAGCGGCCATAGGTATCGCAGGTGGTGACGGTATGGTCGAAGTCGAACAGCGCCAGTTCCATTCCGATGCCTCCCGTGGTGCGTCCCGTCGTTGCCGTGACCGGCGGGAGCGGCCGTGGCCGCACCCGCGCAGTGCATCAGCGGACCGGCATGCCCGGCTGCGCGCCGCTGTCGGCGTCCAGCAGCGCCAGCGCGCCACCATCGAAACCTGCCGACAGGATCATGCCTTCACTCAGGCCGAAGCGCATCTTGCGCGGGGCCAGGTTGGCGATGAACACGACGCTGCGGCCGACCAGCGCTTCCGGCTCGCCGTAGCTGGCACGGATGCCGGAGAAGATCTGCCGTTTGCCCAGTTCGCCGGCATCCAGCTCGAAGCGCAGCAGCTTGTCCGAACCCTCCACGAACTCGCACACCAGCACCTTGCCGATGCGCAGGTCGAGCTTGGCGAAGTCGTCGATGCCGATGTAGGCCGGTGCCTCGGCGCTGGCCGTTGCGGCACTGGCCGGCACGGCAGCCGCCGGCTTGGCAGCGTCGGCCTTGGCGGCGGGGGCAGCGGCGGTCGGCTGCAGGGTGTCCTTGGAGGCGTCGATCATGGCGTCAATCTTCTTCGGGTCGATACGGGTGAACAGTGGGGTGTAGTCGGCGATTCGATGGGCCAGCAGCGGCTGCGCCAGGTCGGTCCAGTCGGCCACTGGCGCGGCCAGGAACGCCTCGGCCTGGGCGGCGGTGGAAGGCAGTACCGGCTTCAGTGCGGTGACCAGTACACGGAACAGGTTCAGGCCCTGGCTGCACACGGCCTGCAGCTGCGCGTCGGCGCCTTCCTGCTTGGCGATCACCCACGGCTTGACGTCGTCGATGTAGCGGTTGGCTTCGTCGGCCAGGGTCATGGTCAGGCGGATCGCCGCCGCCGGATCGTTGCGCTCGTAGGCTTCGCGGATCGGCGCCAGGCTGTCGATGAAGCGCTGGTACTGGGCGGCATCGGGCAGCTGCGCGGCGAGCAGGCCGTCGAAACGCTTGCTGATGAAGCCGGCGCAGCGGCTGGCCAGGTTGACGAACTTGCCGACCAGATCAGCGTTGACGCGGGCAACGAAGTCACCGAGGTTCAGGTCGAGGTCGTCGACGCCACCGCCGGACTTGGCCGCGTAGTAGTAGCGCAGCGCTTCCGGTTCCAGTCCTGCATCGAGGAAGGTGCGCGCCATCACGAAGGTGCCGCGCGACTTGCTCATCTTGGCGCCGTCAACGGTCAGATAGCCGTTGACGTGCAGGCGGGTCGGCGCGCGGTGGCCGGTGCCGTGCAGCACCGCCGGCCAGAACAGGCCATGGAAATTGACGATGTCCTTGCCGATGAAGTGGTGCAGCTCGGTGGCGGTGCCGGCGCGCAGGTGGGCTTGGAAATCCTCGCCGAGCGTGCCGCACAGGGTCTGGAAGCTGGACAGGTAGCCGATCGGCGCGTCCAGCCAGACGTAGAAGTACTTGCCCGGATGGCCCGGGATCTGGAAGCCGAAGTACGGCGCGTCGCGCGAGATGTCCCACGCGCGCAGGCCGCCCTCCGCGTCCAGCCACTCCATCAGCTTGGCTTTCACCCCGGGCAGCGCGACGTCGCCGGCCAGCCATTCGCGCAGGAAGCCCTCGAAGCGGCCGACCTCGAAGAAGAAGTGCTCCGAATCCCGGATCTCGGGCGTAGCGCCGGAGATCACCGATTTCGGCTCCTTCAGATCGGTGGGGCTGTAGGTCGCGCCACAGACTTCGCAGTTGTCGCCGTACTGGTCGGCGCTGCCGCAGTTCGGGCAGATGCCCTTGATGTAGCGGTCCGGCAGGAACATGCCCTTGGCCGGGTCGTAGAACTGGGCCACCGAACGGCGGCTGATGTGGCCGGCCGCTTCCAGCTTCAGGTAGAACGCCTCGGTCAGCGCCTGGTTGGCTGCCGAATTGGTCGAATCGTAGTGATCGAAGGCCACGCCGAATTCGGCGAAATCACGTTCATGGCTGGCCTGGATGCTGGCGATGAAGGCCTCCGGGGTTACCCCGGCCTTCTCGGCTGCGAGCATGATCGGCGTGCCATGGGTGTCATCGGCGCAGACGAACCAGGTCCTGCCGCCGCTCATTCGCCGTGCACGCACCCAGATGTCGGCCTGGATGTAGCCGACCAGATGGCCCAGATGCAGCGGGCCGTTGGCGTAGGGCAGGGCGGTGGTGACGAGCGCGGTACGGGTCATGGTCGCGGGGTGAAGCCGAGGGGAACCGCAGATTATCGCATGCCCGCAACGAGGTGACCCGGCCGGGGCCGGGTCACGGGAATGCACGGACGGGCCGGTGGCTTACTCGCGTACCCAGGTCTGCGCCCGGCAGATGAAGGCGATGCAGCCGGAGACGTCCAGCTTGTTGCCACCCGGCTGCAGTTCCATCTTCGACTTGTAGGTCTTGCCGTTGGCGGGGTCGAGGATGGTGCCGCCGGACCACTTGCTGGCGCCGTCGGCCTTCAGGTTCCAGAGGATGGTCATGCCCTTCACCGGTTTGTTCCTGTTGGCACCCTCACAGCCATCGCAGACCGGGTTCGGACCCTTGTCCGAGTGCAGGATGTCCACCACCTTGCCGGACAGCGTGCCGTTGGCGGCCTGGCTGATCTCGACGATGGACTTCACCTGGCCGGTCTTGTCGTCGATGGTCTTCCAGCGGCCGGCCGCGCCATCGGCGGCCTGCGCCGAGAGCGCCGCCAGGCACAGCGGCAGCGCCAGCAGCAGGGTCTTGAAGGTCTTGCGCATGGTCCCCTCCCAGGGTTCATTCCGGCACGGTGCCGGTACACGCCGACTGTATACCCATTCGGCGGGGTATGGGGAAGGGGGTGTCGGGTCGAGCAGGTGAGTGGGGCCAGATCCTTTCCCGATGGAAAAGGGATCTGACCCCGAGCCATCAGCCGACTTCGTAGAGTTCCAGCGGCAGGCCGTCCGGGTCGGCGAAGAAGGTGAAGCGGCGGCCGGTGTATTCGTCCACGCGGACCGGTTCGCAGTCCACGCCGCAGCTGGCCAGGCGCTGGATGAATGGCTCCAGCGCGGCCACGCGGAAGGCCAGGTGACGCAGGCCCTGTGCCTCCGGGCGGCTGGGCCGGGGCGGTGGTGACGGGAACGAGAACAGTTCCAGCTGGCCGCCATCCGGCAGTGCCAGGTCCAGCTTCCACGAATCGCGCGCGGCACGGTGGTTCTCGGCCAGTACGCGCAGGCCGAGGATGCGCACGTAGAAATCCTTCGAGCGCGCGTAGTCGCTGCAGATCAGCGCGGCATGATGGATGCCCAGCAGGGCGGTCGGATCGTCGGTCATTGCAGGATGTCCAGCCAGCGCTGGGCGATCTTCAGCGCCAGCGGATAGGGTTCGGGGTCGTTGCGGTTGCTCAGCACGATCACTGTCAGATGCCGGTCCGGATAGCGCAGGATGACGTTGCGGAAGCCGATGCTTTCGCCGCTGTGCCACTGCATGCGGCCGTTGAGGCGCCAGCCGAAGCCGTAATGCGGTACGTCCGGTTCGGTGGTTGCGGTGGCCGGGCTGAACATGGCCCGCCGCGATGCGGCTGACAGCAGGCGGTCGTCGTACAGTGCGGCATCCCAGCGGGCGAGGTCGTCCAGCGAGGAATAGATGCCACCATCACCCAGCACGGCACTGGTGGTGCTCTGGTCGGTGCGCTGCCAGCGACCGTCGAGCCAGCTGTAGCCGTAGGCCCGCGCAGTGACCGTATCGACGCCGTCCTGGTGGGCGACGGTGTGGGTCATGTGCAGCGGGCCGAAGATCCGCTGCTGCAGGAAGGTGGCGAAATCCTGGCCCGACGCGCGCCCGACGATCAGCGCCAGCAGCGCATATCCGCTGTTGCTGTAGCGGTACGCAGTGCCCGGTGTGAAATCCAGCCGGTCCTCGCGTGCGAGCAGCGCCAGCACGTCCGCATCGTGCACCTGGCGGCTGTCGGCGGGGTCCATCAGGCCCTCATAGTCGGGCAGACCGCTGGTATGCGACAGCAGGTGACGGAGGGTGACGGAGGACGCCGCAGTGGGAAGTTCCGGCAGCCAGCGTCGCACTGGCTGGTCCAGGCCCAGGCGGCCCTCTTCCACCAGCAGCAGCACGGCGGCGGCGGTGAACTGCTTGCTCACCGAGGCCAGCCGGAAATTGCTGGCCGCGGTAACCGCAGTGCCATCTTCCACCACCGCCAGGCCGTACCCGCGGCGGAACACCGCCTGCCCGTCGTGCAGCACCAGTACCGCTGCTCCCGGCACCTGGCCATCGTAGGCCTGCATCAGGCCATCGATGCCCGCATCCGGCGGCATCACCGCCGGTGCGGCAGGCGCGGCCTGCGGCAGCAGGGCCAGTACGGCAGCGAACACGACGGTGGCGGGACGCATGAGGGCTCCGTGGCGATCAGGGGGCCGGCGCGGCCCCCGGCGGTTGTGACAGCCATCGTTCCATCTTCCGCTCCAGCACGTCCAGCGGCATCGAGCCGTCCTTCAGCAGTTCGGCATGGAAACGGCGCAGGTCGAATGCTGCACCCTGGCGTGCCTTGGCCTTGTCGCGCAGTGCCAGCAGGGTCGTCAGGCCGGCCACATTGGACAGCGCTTGCGCAGGCTGGGCCATGATCCGCTCCACTTCGGCATTGGCATCATCGCTGCTCATGTCCACGGTCTTCTGCAGGTAGGCGACGGCCTGCTGCTTGCTCCAGCCCTGGGCATGCACGCCGGTGTCGGCGACCACGCGCGCTGCGCGCAGCAGGCGCGAGGAGAGATAGCCGATGCGGTCGTAGGGATCGGTGTAGACGCCCAGCGTTTCCCCCAGCGTTTCCGAGTACAGGCCCCAGCCTTCGATGAAGGCCAGGTCGCCGCCGGCACGCCGGAAGCGCGGCTGCTTGGCGAGCTCCTGCTGCAGACCCAGTTGCACGTGGTGGCCGGGAATGCCTTCATGCAGGTACTGCACCGGCACGTTCCAGCGCTTGCGGCTGGGCAGGTCGCGGGTGTTCACATACAGCACCCCGGCCTCGCCGGGCTGTGTCGGCTGGTAGGAGGCCGCGGCCGCGGTGAGCGCACGCTCGGGCTCCACTGCACGGATGTCCAGGGCAGCCTTCGGCAGCGTGTCGAGCACCTGCGGCAGGCGCGTGGCGACCTGCTGCTGCACCTGGCGGTAGCGGCCGAGCAGCGCGTTGGCGTCGCCATACTGGAACTGGCGATCACTGCGCATGCTGCGCAGAAGCTTGGTCGGCGTGCCGCGCAGCTTCGCATCCTTCATCACTGCGGCGATCTGCGCCTGCAGCTCCTGCACGCGCTGTTCGCCGAGCGCATGCCATTGCGCGGGTGTCTGTTCGCTGGCCGTGGTCTGCACGATCAGGTTGGCGTACCACGCCTGGCCATTGGGCAGGGCCCCCAGACCGCTGCTGGTCCGCGTGGCCGGCAGGTACTCGGTGGCGATGAAGCCGCGCAGGGCGCGGTAGGACGGCATGATGCGCAGTTCGATCATGCGCTTGTACTCGGCACTGATGCGCGCCTTGTCCTCGGCGGAAATCGACTCCGGCATGGTCCGGATCGGCGACCAGAAGATGCTTTCCTCGGCGGTCGGCTTGATCACCGCATCCAGCTGCGGCAGCACTTTTTCCATCAGGTCGCGCGGCTGCACCACACCGGCCTTCATGCCCTGGCGCATGTTGTCGATGGCCTGGTCGAACAGCGCCGGAATGCCCAGCGAGCGGCGCGACCAGGTGTCGTAGTCCTGCACGGTATTGAACGGCTGCGCACCCGCGCCGGCACCGAGAATGGCCATGATGCTGCCGACGTTGTAGTACTGGCTGATCGGCATCATCCAGCTGGGATACGGCTCGGCGGCCAAGGTCGCGCGCGCGTCGCGCACGAAGATCTCGTAGCTCAGCAGGTCCTGGCCCTGCAGGCCGTCGCTGCCGATCTTCTCGACCTTGCCCAGCCACTCCACGGTGAAGTCATGCGACTGCTGGCGCCACGCCGCGGACAGGATGTTCGGCAGCTGGTCGTTGTAGCGGGTTTCGCCCTGGAAGGTCGCCTGCAGCGGGTTCAACCGCATCGACGCATCCCAGTATTCGTCATAGAGGCGCTCCAGCTGGACCGTTTTGGGCACAGTGCGGGCGGCGGCGACCGGGCGCGCGGGGGAGCGGGTGGCGCTGCGTGCCGGTGCGGTGGCGCGCGTGCTGGGCCGCGCCTTGGGCTTGGCCGCCGGACGGCTCTGCGTCGCAGCGGGCCGGCTGGCCTTCTTCTTCGCAGCTTCGGCCGACGGAACGGCGCTGAACAGGAACAACGCGGCAATGGCGGCGGCCAGGGCGCGGGTGGAATACGGCATCAGGAGCTTCCGTGGAACACAGACCGTGGAGCTTGCACGATCCGGCCGCGTACGGCCAGCGCGGGGGCGCAGTCAGCTGGCGCCCGCTGGGCCTTCAGTCAGCCGCGGCCGCAGCGCGAAGCGCGGCCGCGCGCTCGACACCCAGGTATCGGGTGATCGCACGGCGCATCAGGTACAGCAGGGGAATCAGGGCGATCGCAAAGCCCATCTTGTAGACGTAGTTGACGCTGCTCACCGCCAGGAACAGCGATGTCGGCCACTGCTGCGGGCCGAGCACGAAAGCGATCCAGATCACCACGAAGCTGTCCACCAGCTGCGAGACCGCGGTGGAACCGGTAGCGCGCAACCAGACGTGGCGCTCGCCGGTGGCCTGCCGGATCCTGTGGAACACGGCCACGTCGATCAGCTGGCCGAGCAGGAAGGCCACCAGCGAACCAGCAATGGTCCACATGCCCTGGCCGAACACCGCGGCGAACGCGGCCTGGTAGTCGGGCACGCCATGGGCGTTCATCGAGGTGACCCACCAGCTGGCCGGCGCCAGCGAGATCGCCGCGAAAGCGAACAGGAAGCCGTAGGCGATCAGCACCACCGCCAACCACGAGATGAAACGCACCCCGCGCTTGCCGAAGAACTCGTTGATGGTGTCGGTCATGATGAACACCACCGGCCACAGCAGTGTGCCGGCGGTGAAGCTCAACGATCCGGTCTGGCCGAACAGGTTCCAGTTCAGCGGGTCGATGCCGAGCGTGTCTTCCAGCGCGAAGATCTTCACTCCGATCAGCTCGGCCAGCACGGCATTGCCGCAGAAGAACGCGGCCAGCACGATGAACAGCAGGACCGCGCGGTCCTGCAGCGGGCGCTCGACCGGCGTCGTGCTCATTCGGTGCGTTCGCCCGCGCGGGTGAACGGCACGCTGGCTGGCGCCACAGCACCACCGGAAATGATGAAGCTCATCGCCTGGTCCACGGTCCAGTCGGTGGGTGTGAGCAGTTCCACCGGCACGATTTCAAGATAGCCGGAGGTCGGGTTCGGCGTGGTCGGCACGTACACCGCTGCCAGTTCGCGGTCGGTACCGTGTTCCTTGATCACCCGCGTGACCAGGCCGACCGACTTCATGTCGCGGTGCGGGAAGTCGATCAGCACGACGCGCTGCGTGCTGCCGGGTTCGGTCTGCAGCATGTCCAGCAGCTTCTTGGCGCTGTCGTAGATGATGCTGGCCAGCGGGATCCGCTTGATCACCGCGCCGATCCAGCGCAGCAGGCGCTGGCCGAGCACGCGGCGGCTGGCCACGCCCACGGCCAGGATCACCAGCAGCGTCGCCAGCAGCGCGATGGTGTTCTGGATCCACTCCGCGCGCACCCAGCCCAGGTAATGCGGGAAGCTGGTCGCGATCTGCTCCGACAGGGGCACCACCAGCGGGCTGGAGATGCCCGACAGCAGCACGAACACGAATTTGACCACGACCCAGGTGAGCCAGATCGGCAGCAGGGTCAGCAGGCCGGTCAGGAACAGGCGCTGCAGGGAGGGGCGGGGGACCAGGGAGGGGGCTTCGAGCGACATGGGCGCATTGTAGCGGCCAGCGCTTGCCGATGATGCGGGGGAATGCGGCCGGGATCAGCGTGCGTGCGGCTTCAGCCGCAGGTAGACCTGCTTGCGCACCTGGGCGACCACCTCGCCGCTTTCATCGACCACATCGTTGCTGAACCAGCGCAGCACTTTGCCGCCGCCGGCAGCGTCGGCGCGCAGTTCGTCCAGCAGCGCATCGTCGATGCGGAACGACGTGCGCACGGTGCCGCGCCCCGGCTTGAGGAAGTCGATCGCGCCGGCGCGGTCCCACACGTAGTAGTCGCGGCCGAGAATATGCAGCAGGCCCAGCATCCAGAACGGGTCGGTCATCGCAAACAGGCTGCCACCGAAGTGGGTGCCCACGTAGTTGCGGTTCCAGGGGCGCTGGCGCAGCTCGACGTCGATCTGCCGGTAGTCCGGGCTGACCCGGGTGACGTGGATGCCGGTGAACAGGAAGGGCGGCCACAGGTTGATGCCGAAACGGAACAGGCGGGCGTTCATGTGCATCGCGAGGACGGAGGGCGGGCCCCAAGTCTAACCATTCGCATGCGTATGTTGTAGCTGTGCGCGGCGCGGCGCGTGTCACCCTGCGGCGTCGATCACGTAGCCGTCGCGACCATTGGCCTTGGCCTGGTACAGCGCCGCGTCGGCACCTTCCACGAAATGGTGGGGTTGCAGCTCGCCGTTGGGGATGCGGGTATAGACGCCGATGGTCAGGGTGATGCCGCCGCCATGGCCTTCACCCGGTGCGGGCAGGGCGCGGATGCTCTGGATGAGGCCTTCGATCACCTGCCGCGCGCCCTCGGCCGGCGTATCCGGCAGCACCAGCGCGAACTCATCGCCGCCGTAGCGTGCCGCCTTGTCGCGCGGGCGACGCGCGTGCGCGGCGATCTGCTGCGCCACTTCGCGCAGTACGCGATCGCCGACCTGGTGACCGTGACGGTCGTTGTGGTGCTTGAAGTGATCGACGTCGATCAGCGCGAGCGTGAGCGGCTTGCCGCTGCGCCGTGCGGCATCGCATTCCTGCTGCAGCGACTGTTCGAAACGCAGCCGGTTGCCCAGGCCGGTCAGCGCATCACGGTTGGCCAGCCGGTGCCAGGCCGCGATCCGCCATATCGCCCAGGCCAGCAGCACCAGCACGATGCCCAGCATCGCGCTGGCCGGTGCCCACCACAGGTTGCCGGCGCGCAGCAGCGCCCAGCTCAGCAGCGGGGCCAGCGGCAGCGAACAGAGCGCCGTCAGCCAGGGCAGGCGCAGGCCGAGGAGGATCACGCACAGCGCCACCAGCAGGCCACCGATGGCGTCCTGGCAGAGCCGTGGCAGGACGTGGATCTGCCTGCCCTGCAGCAGCATCGAGGCGATGTTGGCCTGGTACTCGCTGCCGCTCATCCAGTACTCGCGCGTGGTCGGCGTGAGCAGGCGCGGGGCGATGCCGCTGGCGGTCATTCCGACCACGATGCGTCGCCCATGCAGCATCGCCATGTCCACGTGGCCCTCGAGCACGTCGGCATAGGACACCTGCGGCAATCGTTCCGGCGGGCCGGCGTAGCGCACCCGCACGTAATCGTCGCGGCGCCACTGATAGGGGGAATCGACCTCCGGCTCGGGATCCGGCAGGCCGTCGATCGCGCTGGCGGGCAGTCCGGCCAGGGCCAGGCCCAGCGCAGGCCAATGCGGCTGGCCGATGCCGGCGCGCAGGTACACCCCACGGGCGACGCCATCGCCATCCACTTCGACATCGCTGTGGCCGATCGCCGCAGCGCTGGCCGCGATCAGTGGAATGGGCAGCAGTTCCTCGGCCATGCGGTCGCCGGCTGCCGGCGCCGCCAGCACGGGTAGTACGACGTGGCCATTGCGCCGGATCGCGGCGGCCAGGATTTCGTCCTGGCGGCTGTCGCGGCGGTCGGGTTCTGACAGCATCAGGTCCAGTGCGATGCGTTCAGCGCCGGCGTCGGTGAGGCGATCAAGCAGGCGCGCATGTACCGAGCGCGGCCATGGCCATTGGCCGATGCGCTGCAGGCTGCCTTCGTCGATGGCGATGATCAGCACGCTGGGGTCGGGTCGATAGTCCCAGCCGCCGACCATCGCGTCGTAGGCCGCTTCATCCTGGCGCCACAGCCACTGGCCATGGCTGGCCACGGCCGTCAGCACACCGGCCAGCACGGCCAGTGCGATCCGTCGGGACCATGGAAGCGGCGAACGCCTCATAACAACAGCCAGAGCAGCAGCGCACCGCCGCCGCCGGCGCCGTAGCACAGGCGGCAGGGCAGCTTGACCTGCTGCGCGGGCGAGAAATCGCCTGCGTGCCCGTCGTCGTCGATGTACTGCACGCGCACGTGCAGGGTGCCGCTCCATGGCCGCTTGAAGCTGACCTGGGGCTGCTCGACGGTTTCATCGAGCATCGGGCTGGCGAAGTCGCCACGACGATCCACCTGCACGCGGTAGCGCTGGCCTTCGCTGCCGGCCTGCCAGCGCAGGGTCAGTTGGCCATGCGCCGCCTCGGGCGGCTGCAGGGCAGGGTCCACCGGTTCGTTGGTCAGCTGCAGTGGCAGCGCTTGTCCATAGCGCCCCTGGTGGCCGTTGTCATCGCGCGAGGCAACGCGCCAGTAGTACTGGCCCGGCGGCAGGGGCTGCGCCAGGCGCAGGTCGGTACCGGTGCTGGCCTGCTCCTGCAGCGGCTGCGTGAACGTCGGTTCTGCAGCGACCTGCAGCACGCTGCTGCTCGCGCCCGGGGCCTGGGTCCAGCGGAACCGGGGGCGATCGCTGTTGACGGTCTGGCCGTGCAGCGGAGAGACGGTCAACGGCGGCGGCGGTTGGTCGCTGAGTTCGAAGTCGGCACTGGCGTCCAGGCCCTCCACGCCCTGTGCGTCGACCGCACGCAGCAGCACACGCAGCTCGCCGGGCGGCAGATCGCCGATCGCCAGTCGCGTGTCGGCGGTGGTGGCGGCGAACAGCAGGATTTCCGGCGTGGCCGCCTGCACCACCTCCACCCGGTAGTGGTCGGCTCCGGCGACCGGGTCCCAGGCCAGCAGGCTCGGCAGGGGGGCCAGTCTCAGCTCATCCTGGCGCAGCGTCGGCGCCGGCAGCAGCGCGGCCACGGCGGCGGGCGCCTTGTCGGCGCTGGCGTTGCGGCTGGCCTGGCCCGGACGGACAAGGCGCTGGCCGTGGGTGTTGGCGACCTGCACCCGTCCTTCCAGCACTTCGGTGGCACCGATCCGGCCGGCATCGCCATCGCCGGCGCTGACGCGGAAGACCGTGCCGCGCACGCTGCTGGTCGCCGTCGGTGCATCGATGATGTAGCGCGATGCCGGGCCACGTGCCGGGGTGACCCGGTTGCTGGCGCGGCCCTGCTGCAGGCGCAGGCGGGTATCGACCATGCCGGTGCGGCCGTAGCGGCTGAGCTGGTCCAGGCGCAGGCGCGAATACTCGCGCAGCTGCAACCGCGAGGCATCGGCGAATTCGAGGGTGATGCTGGAGTCGCCTTCGGTTTCCACGGTGTCGCCGATGCGCAGCTGCTCTCCGGCCCGCACCGCGCGGGTGGCGCTGCCATCGCCGCCCACCAGCCCGACCTTCCCGCGCACGGACAGGACCCGTGCCGGCGCAGGCTCGGTGCGCAGCCAGCTGATCGGGAAGCGCAGCAGCTGGCCCGGCGGCAGCTGATAGGGATTGGCGATGCGGTTGTGCTGCTGCAGCTGTTGCCAGGGCACGGAAGGCTTCAGGTACAGGCCACCCAGGTCCCAGAGGGTGTCACCGGGACGGACCCGGTAGTTCCAGTCCTGTGCGGCGGCGATGGCCGGCAGCAGCAGGAGGGCACACAGCAGGACACGTTGGAGGCGCGTAATGAAAGGCGAAGTGCGGACGAAGGTCACAGTTTGCAGTCCCGGCAATGCGGAGGCGCAGCAGCAAGACCCAATGGCCCCGACCCTCATCCCCCCGAATGGATCGCGGCGGCCGAACGGCCGCCATCGATCACATTATCGCCCGCGTTCAGTGCAGGGATTCTGAACGGGACAGGCTTCCGTTCAGAACAGCAGCGAGGCCATCTTCCTGCGGTACTGCCCGACCAGGTCCTCGTCGGAGATCACATTGAAGGCGTCGATCAGGGTCCTGCGCGGCAATCCGTCCTCGAAACCGCGGTCGATCCGCAGCATTTCCAGGAACTGGGCCAGGGCCGCCTCGTCCTGGCCCTCCAGCAGCAGCTGCACGCCCCGCAGATGGCGCGCCTTGAGGTCGCTGCCATCGGCGGCGATGCGTGATTCGAGCACCTCGGCGGCCGGGGCGTCCTTGAGTGCGGACGCGAAGGCCAGGCGTGCACGGGCGCGCACGGCGCGGTCGTCGGTGGCCAGGTTGGCCGGCAGGCGGTCGATCAGCGTACCGGCTTCATCCACGCCGCCGATCTGCAGCAGGGCCAGGGCCAGGTCGAGCTTCAGCTCGTCCTTGTCCGGTTCGGCGGCGATCTGCGCGCGCAGCACGTCCACCTGTGCCTGTGGGTCCAGCGGTGCTTCCTCCTCGCTGACCGTATCGCCGACATCAGCGGGGACGATGCCGTGCTGGGCCAGGAACTCGCGCAGCTGGCCCTCCGGGATGGCGCCGGGGAAGCCGTCCACCAGCTGCCCGTCCTTGACCAGGAACACGGTCGGCACCGAGCGGATCTGGAAGGCGGCAGCGATCTGCTGTTCCTTGTCGACATCGACCTTGGCCAGCTCAAAGGCGCCGTTGTACTCGCCGGCCAGCTTTTCCAGCATCGGTCCCAGGGTCTTGCACGGACCGCACCAGGTGGCCCAGAAATCGACCAGCACCGGCGTCTGCAGCGACTTCTGCAGGACTTCGGCCTCGAAGGTCGCAGTGGTGGCGTCGAATACGTAGGTCGTCTCGGTCATGGAGGAGGCATCGCTTGGCATCTGGAGAGGGATTCTATGGTGGCGGAACCTGTCCGTCTCAACCCGGGCCGCTGCAAATGGCCGACAATGCGGACTTCCTGTTGCCGCTGTCGTGGAGCCTGCATGTCGTCGCCGTCCCCCTTGCTGCGCCTGTCGGGCGTGATCGCCGCACTCGTCTTCGTGGCTGCGGTCATCGGCTTCGGTGCCGGCCTCGACGGCTATGCGCAGGCCCGCCATCCGGTGGCGTTGCTGGGCGCGCAGGGGATGCCGCATGCCCTGGGCTTCAATCTGCTGGGCTTCATGCTGCCGGGCCTGCTGGCGGTGGTGGTGGCAGAATGCCTGCGCCGGCAGCTGCCGGCCACCGCGGGCTGGGCCCCGCGTGTGGGCAGCCAGATGCTGCTGCTGGCCGGCCTGGCGTTCGCCGCCATGGGCGTGCTGCCGCTGGATGTGGATGACCTGCACGGGCTGGCCAGCCAGCTGCATGCCAGCGCCTGGATGGTATGGGTGCTGGGCTTCGTTGCCGGCGCCCTGCTGCTGGGCACGGCGCGCCTGCGCGACACACAGGGCCGGGCATTGGGCGGGGTGGCGCTGGCCTGTGGTGTGGTTGCCGCGTTGGCAGCCTTCGCCCTGCAGGGCGTGCTGCCGGCGCCTCTGTCGCAGCGGCTGGCCTTCGCCTGCTGGGCGGTCTGGCTGGCGTTGGCGCTGCCGCTGTCGCGGGCCCGTTGAGACGGTCGCGGGGCCGCCACCGGGCCCACAGCCGTCGGACAGGATTGGAGACGTTTGCCGCACTGCGGTACGCTGTACCGCTTTGCCGCCGCATCCGCGTGTTCCATGACCAGCGCTGAACCCAACGCCTACGACCCGCAGCAGGTTGAATCCGCCGCCCAGCAGTACTGGGACGCCACCCGCGCGTTCGAGGTCGACGAGACTTCCGACAAGCCGAAGTACTACTGCCTGTCGATGCTTCCGTACCCGTCCGGTGCGCTGCACATGGGGCACGTGCGCAATTACACGATCGGTGACGTGATCAGCCGCTACAAGCGCATGACCGGCCACAACGTGCTGCAGCCGATGGGCTGGGACGCGTTCGGCCTGCCGGCGGAAAACGCGGCGATCAAGAACAAAACCGCGCCGGCGGCGTGGACCTACAAGAACATCGACCACATGCGCAGCCAGCTGAAGTCGCTGGGCTATGCCATCGACTGGTCGCGCGAGTTCGCCACCTGCCGCCCGGACTATTACGTCCACGAGCAGCGCATGTTCACCCGTCTGATGCGCAAGGGCCTGGCCTACCGCCGCAACGCGGTGGTGAACTGGGACCCGGTCGACCAGACCGTGCTGGCCAACGAGCAGGTCATCGACGGCCGTGGCTGGCGTTCCGGTGCGCTGGTCGAGAAGCGTGAGATTCCGCAGTGGTTCCTGCGCATTACCGATTACGCCCAGGAGCTGCTGGACGGCCTGGACGAGCTGGACGGCTGGCCGGAATCGGTCAAGACCATGCAGCGCAACTGGATCGGTCGTTCCGAGGGCCTGGAGATCCAGTTCGACGTGCGCGACGTCGATGGCAGCGTGCTGGATCCGCTGCGCGTGTTCACCACCCGCCCGGACACCGTGATGGGCGTGACCTTCGTCTCGATCGCCGCCGAGCACCCGCTGGCGCTGCATGCAGCGAAGAACAATCCGGAACTGGCCGCGCTGCTGTCGGAAATGAAGCAGGGCGGCGTGTCCGAGGCCGAGCTGGAAACCCAGGAAAAGCGCGGCATGGATACCGGCCTGCGCGCCATCCATCCGGTCACCGGCGAGAAGGTGCCGGTGTGGGTCGCCAACTTCGTGCTGATGGGCTACGGCACCGGTGCGGTGATGGCCGTGCCCGGCCATGACCAGCGCGACAACGAAGTGGCCAACAAGTATGGCCTGCCGATCGTGCAGGTCATCGCACTGAAGGATCCGCGCAATGACGACGAGCGCAATTGGGATGGCGCGCGCTGGCAGGACTGGTACAGCGACAAGAACCGTGCCTTCGAACTGATCAATTCGGCCGAGTTCGACGGGCTGGATTTCCAGGGCGCCTTTGAAGCCCTGGCCGAGCGTTTCGAGCGCAAGGCGCAGGGGCAGCGCCGCGTCAACTACCGCCTGCGCGACTGGGGCGTGAGCCGCCAGCGCTACTGGGGCTGCCCGATTCCGGTGATCTACTGCGCCAAGTGCGGCGCGGTACCGGTGCCGGAAGAGCAGCTGCCGGTGGTGCTGCCGGAGGACGTCGCGTTCTCCGGCACCGGTTCGCCGATCAAGACCGACCCGGAGTGGCGCAAGACCACCTGCCCGGAGTGCGGCGGTGCAGCCGAGCGCGAGACCGATACCTTCGACACCTTCATGGAGTCGAGCTGGTACTACGCGCGCTACACCTCGCCGGGCGCGCGTGATGCCGTGGACAAGCGCGGCAACTACTGGCTGCCGGTGGACCAGTACATCGGTGGCATCGAGCACGCGATCCTGCATCTGATGTACTTCCGCTTCTACCACAAGCTGCTGCGTGACGCGCGGATGGTGGACAGCAACGAACCGGCCCGCAATCTGCTGTGCCAGGGCATGGTGATCGCCGAGACCTATTACCGTCCGAACCCGGACGGTTCCAAGGACTGGATCAATCCCGCCGACGTGGAAGTGCAGCGTGACGAGCGCGGCCGCATCACCGGCGCGACCCTGATCGCCGACGGTCAGCCGGTGGTGGTTGGTGGCACCGAGAAGATGTCCAAGTCGAAGAACAACGGCGTGGACCCGCAGGCGATGGTAGGCAAGTATGGCGCCGACACCGTGCGCCTGTTCTCGATGTTCGCCGCACCGCCGGAACAGTCGCTGGAGTGGAACGAGGCCGGCGTGGACGGCATGGCCCGCTTCCTGCGCCGCCTGTGGGCCCAGGTGCAGAAGCATGCCGCCGAGGGCACCGCCCCGGCGCTGGACGTGGCCGCGCTGGACGGTGGCCAGAAGGCGCTGCGCCGCAAGACCCACGAGACCATCGGCAAGGTCAGCGACGACTATGGCCGCCGCCACAGCTTCAACACCGCGATCGCTGCGGTGATGGAACTGATGAACGCGCTGGCCAAGTTCGAGGACGGCAGCGAACAGGGCCGCGCGGTGCGTCAGGAAGCACTGCAGGCCATCGTGCTGCTGCTGAATCCGATCACCCCGCATGCCAGCCACGCCCTGTGGCAGGTGCTTGGCCATGGCGAGACGCTGCTGGAGGACCAGCCGTTCCCGCAGGCCGACGCCAGCGCGCTGGTGCGCGACGCACTGACCCTGGCCGTGCAGGTCAACGGCAAGCTGCGCGGCACCATCGAAGTGGCCGCCGATGCCGCTCGCGAGCAGGTCGAGGCGCTGGCCCTGGCCGAGCCGAATGCAGCGAAGTTCATGGAAGGCCTGACGGTGCGCAAGATCATCATCGTCCCGGGCAAGATCGTGAACATCGTCGCCGCCTGATGTACCCCGCACCGGCCGCCCTCCCGGCGGCCGGTGTTCCAGCAACGCGGGGGGCATGCGGTTGATGGCCCTGCGTTCACGCGGTCTCGGGCACGCTGTCTGTTGCCGTGATCGCCCGGCTCCGCCAGACTGTTCTCCATGACCCGACTCCTGCTTGCCCTCGTTCTTGTCCTCGGCCTTGCCGGCTGTGGCTTCCATCTGCGCAACAAGCTGATGTTGCCGACCGACACCGCGCCGGTGAAGGTGGTCTCCACGGCCCCGTACAGTGAACTGGTCAAGCTGCTCAACCGCAGTCTGCAGGCGTCCGGCGCCAAGCTGGCAAGCGAGGATGGCAACGAACCCAGCACCCAGCTGCAGGTGTTGTCCGAACGCTGGGGCGACCTGCCGATCGCGATCGACTCGCAGGGTCGTGCGCAGGAATACAGCCTGCGCTACGCGGTGATCTTCATCTTCCGTCGCGAGGATGGCAGCGAACTGGTGCCGCAGCAGGTGATCGAACTGTCGCGCGACTACGTGTCGCCGCCCACCGACGCGACCGGTACCACCACCGAGCGCGAGATCCTGGCCGATGAACTGCGCCGGGAAATGTCGGCCTCGATCATCCGCCGCATCGACAGCGTGGTCCGTGCCGAAGTCGCGAAGGGGGGCAGCCTGTCCGCGCCGAAGCCGGTCGATCCTGCGGTTCCGGCCGAGCCGACACCGGCACCGGCCATCAAGCCCTGACCGGGACCGGCATGGAACTGCGTCCGGAGCAGCTGGCCAGCCAGGGCGCTGATACCCCGCTGTCGCCGGTGTACCTGATCGCCGGTCCTGAGACGCTGCGCGTGCTGGAAGCCGCCGACGCGGTCCGTGCGCGGGCGCGCGCCGCCGGCATCGGTGAGCGCGAGGTGTTCGACGCCGATGGTCGCGACTTCGACTGGGGCCAGCTCGACGCCAGCTTCAACGCGCCGAGCCTGTTCAGTGCCCGTCGCCTGGTGGAAGTGCGGTTGCCCAGTGGCAAGCCGGGCAAGGACGGCGCCGAGGTGATCAGCCGGTTCTGCGCCGATCCGGCACCGGACGTCGTGCTGATGATCACCGCCAACGAATGGAGCAAGGCGCACCAGGGCAAGTGGGCTGAAGCGGTGGGCCGGGTCGGCGTGCTGTCGGTGGCCTGGGCGATCAAGCCGCATGAACTGCCCGACTGGATCGAGCGTCGCCTGCGCAGCAAAGGCCTGCGCGCGGATCCGGCCGCAGTGCAGCGCCTGGCCGAGCGCGTGGAAGGCAATCTGCTTGCCGCGGCGCAGGAGATCGACAAGCTGGCGCTGCTGGCCGATGGGCACGCGCTGGACGTGGAACGGATGGAATCGCTGGTGGCCGATGCCGCCCGCTACGACGTATTCCGGCTGGTGGAAGCCACGTTCTCCGGGCAACCGGCGGCGGTGCTGCGCATGCTTGCCGGCCTGCGCGGCGAAGGCGAGGCGGTGGCCGCGCTGATGCCGATCGTGATCCGGGAACTGCTGGCAGGTGCCGGGCTGGCGCGGGTGCAGGCACGCGGTGGCAACCTTGCCGCCGAGATGAAATCGCGCGGCATCTGGGAGTCGCGGCAGGCACCGTACAAGCGTGCGCTGCAGCGGCATCCGGAAGGCAAGCGCTGGGAACGTTTCGTGGCCGAGGCCGGGCTGGTCGACCGCATCGCCAAGGGGCGCGCCGACGGCGACGCCTGGCTGGCGCTGGAGCGCCTGCTGGTGGCCGTGGCCGAGCCGCGCGCCGTGCGGCTGCTGGCCCGGGCCTGATCGATGAGCCTGCGGGTCTATTACGGGGGCACCTTCGATCCGGTGCACCTGGGGCACCTGGCGATCGCGCGCGCCGCGCGCGATGAGCTGCAGGTCGCGGTGCGGATGCTGCCGGCGGCCGATCCACCGCACCGCCCGGTTCCCGGCGCAACCGCCGAACAGCGCTGCACGATGCTGTCGCTGGCCATCGGCGACGAGCCGGGGCTGCTGCTGGACCGGCACGAACTGGATCGGGCCGCGCGCTTTCCCGGTCGCCCGTCCTACACCGTCGATACCCTGCGCGAACTGCGCGGCGAGCTCGGTCCCAGCCGGCCCCTGGCCTGGCTGGTCGGCGCCGACAGCCTGCTGGGCCTGCCCGGCTGGCATGAGTGGGAGGCGCTGTTCGGCCTGGCCCACTTCGTGGTGGCGGAGCGGCCGGGCAGTCCACTGCAGGCCTCGGTCGACGGCGAGCTCGGCCGTGTCCTGGAAGGGCGGTGGGCCGACAGCGAACAGGACCTGTTTGCCAGTCCGGCCGGCCGCATCCTGCGCCTGCACCATCCGCTGCGCGGGGAATCGGCCAGCGCCGTGCGCGCGCAGATCGCCGCGGCAGGGCCCTGGCGTGCCCTGCTGCCGCCGGCGGTGGCCGACTACGTGGCCGCGCAGCGGCTGTACCATCCGGCAACACCGTGAATGCCGCGACCGCGCCATCCCCGTATAATCGCCCCCACGTTTATCGAGTCGATCCACTTTGAGCAACCAGACCCAGCCCCAGACCATCAAGGTCGATCTGCCCAGCCCGCCGCCGTCCGTGCCGGAACTGCTGGCCAGTGTCCGTCAAGCCACCGAAGACCTGAAGGCCAAGGACCCGGTCGAGATCGACGTGCGCGGCCGGTCGAGCGTTGCCGATTACCTGGTGATCGTCTCGGGTACTTCGACCCGCCACGTCAAGTCGATCGCCGACGAGGTCGTGCGCTTCGCCAAGAAGATCGACGTGATGCCGCTCGGGGTTGAGGGCGAGCGCGAAGCCGAGTGGGTACTGGTCGATCTGGGCGACGTGATCGTCCACGTGATGCTGCCGCGCGTGCGTGAGTTCTACGCCCTCGAGCGCCTGTGGACGGTCGGTGACCAGCCGCCGTCCAGCGACGACGAAGTGGCCTGAGCCGCACGTTGATGCATCCCTTCGACGGCGCCGATGGCGCCGTCGACGTTTTCGAGGAGCGCTGATGAAAGCCCGCCTGATCGCCACCGGTGAACGCGCACCCAGTTGGGTCGCGCAGGGGTTCGCCGAGTACCAGAAGCGGCTCTCGCACTGGCTGCCGTTCGAGCTGGTCGAGATCGAGCCCGGCCTGCGCGGCAAAGGCCGCGATCCACGCCGTGCCACCGAGGACGAGGGCCGGCGGGTGATCGCCGCGCTGCCGAAGAATGCCTACGTCGTGGCGCTGGATGTGCCCGGCCGCCAGCTCAGTTCCGAACAGCTGGCGCAGCGCCTGGAGCATTGGCGGGGACAGGGCAGGGACCTGGCGTTCCTGATCGGCGGTCCCGAGGGGCATTCGCCCGAAGTTTCGGCATTGGCCGACGAGAAGTGGTCGATTGGTCCGCTCACGCTGCCGCACATGCTGGTGCGGTTGGTCGTGGCGGAACAGCTGTACCGGGCCGCCGCAATGATTGCAAATCACCCCTACCATCGCGCGTGAAGAGCCGTTATACTGTTCGTCTGCCCGAATAGCTCAGCCGGTTAGAGCACTTGACTGTTAATCAGGGGGTCGTTGGTTCGAGTCCAACTTCGGGCGCCACTTTCAGAAACCTGCATCGCGAGATGCAGGTTTTTTTTTTTGCTCTACAGAGTCAGCGCTCCTCGCCAGAACGCCACCAGTGTGGCGATCGCAACGGCCAGGATGGCGCCGAACAGCACCCACTCCCAAGGCGTGAACACCTGTTCGCCACGCTGGCGACGGGTCAGCGCGAACAGCGCTACGCCCGGTACATACAACAGCACCGACAGCAGCAGGTTGTGCAGGCCACCGGCATAAACAAGCCACAGCGCGTATGCGCTCGCCAGCAGCGCGACGCTGAAGTCGCGCCAGCGGATTCCTGCTTCGCCGCCCGCATAGGCCTGACCACGCCAGGCCAGCTGCACGCCGAATGCCGTGGACAGGAAATAGGGCACCAGGCTCATCGATGCAGCCAGCAGTACCAGGCCGGTATAGCTGCCGGAATTCACCAGCACCAGCAGCAGGAACAACTGGATCAGGCCGTTGCTCAGCCAGAGCGCATTGGCCGGCACGCCGCGCGCATTCTCGCGGCCAAGGAACGCGGGCATGGTGCCGTCGCCGGCAGCCGCATACAGCACCTCGGCGCACAGCAGTACCCAGGCCAGCAGGGCGCCAAGCACCGAGATGATCGAACCGATGATGATCACGGTCGCGCCCCATTCGCCGACGATGGCGCGCAGCACGTAGGCCATCGATGGATTGGGCAGGGCAGCCAGCTCGGCCTGCGACAGCACGCCCATCGACAACAGGCTCACCAGGACCAGCAGCAGCCATACGCCGAGAAAGCCGATCACGGTCGCGCGCCCTACATCGGCACGACGCGCAGCGCGCCGGGAATAGATGCTGGCGCCTTCGATGCCGATGAACACCCATACGGTCACCAGCATCATGCCGCGCAGCTGCTGGCCGAGGTCGCCAAGTGCGGGCGTACCCAGGAAATCGGCGCCGAACACGTCCATGCGGAACGCGCCGGCGGCCAAGATGAGGAACAACGCAATGGGCAGCAGCTTGGCCACCGTGACCAGGCCGTTGACGATGGCGGCAGTGCGCAGGCCGCGCAGCACCAGCAGGTGCACGGTCCATAGCAACAGCGACGAGGCGGCCACCGCTGCCGGCGTATTGCCTTCACCGAACACCGGCATGAAGTGGCCGAGGCCACTGAAGATCAGCACGAAGAAGCTGGCGTTGCCGAGTACCGAGGCAACCCAGTAGCCCCATGCCGCGGAGAAGCCGATGTAGTTGCCGAAGCCTTCCCGCGCATACGCGTAGATGCCGGTATCGAGGTCCGGCCGGCGGTTGGCCAGGGCCTGGAACACGAAGGCGAGCATCAGCATGCCGGCGCCACTCACCGCCCAGCCGATGATCGCGGCGGCCGGACCGGCGCTGCGCGCCACGTTCTGTGGCAGGGAAAAGATGCCGGCGCCGACCATCGAGCCGACCACCAGAGCGGTCAGTGCAGCCAGGCCCAGCCGTTGTGAGGTCGCAGCCATGAATCTCCCCTGCGGCAGCGCGGCCGCAGGGGCACAGTAGCGGCAGTGCCGTGAAGCCGCATGCAACATCTGCAACGACGGAGGCCCGGGCATGTGCCCGGGCCTCCGAAGGTGATGCTGCAGCGACGATCAGTTGAAGGTGTACTTGGCACCGACCGTGAAGTAGCGGCCGATGGCTCCGCTGAAGTGCAGCGGGTTGTAGTTCACGCCGCCATAGGTGGTCGGATCGAGCGGTGCGATGCGATCAAACACGTTCTGCACCGATGCGTTCAGTTCAAAGGCTTCGGTGATGTTCCAACGGCCGGACAGGTCGAAGGTGGTGAACGAGGAGATCTTCTCGACCGGCGAGCCATCCTCGTAGAACGCCAGGTAGTCGCCGCCACGGCGGTCCTTGTTCTCCAGCTTGCTGATGTAGTTGGCGACGCCGCTGACACTCCACGGGCCCTGCCTCCAGGTGGTGCCGAAGTTGATGCGGTCCTTCGGCGTGCCGATGCAGTTGGTGACGTCGCAGTTGCCGTGGGTGCCGGCGTAGTCGACCGTCACATCGGCATCGGTGCGCTCGAACTTCAGCACATGGCTCCACTGCAGATCCATTTCCAGCTGGCCCGGACCGATATCGAAGGTCTGGCGGATATCGGTGTCGATACCGCGCACGCGGGTGGAAGCGGCGTTGATGTACTGCGTGTTGACCGCCAGGATGCTGCCGGTGCCGGCAATGCCGTTGAGCAGGTTGGTGTCGCGCAGGACGTTGCCGGCGGCAATGGCGTCGGCGGTGCTGCCCTGGGCGATTTCGTTGGTGCGCTTGATCTGCCACGCATCCACCGTCATCGAGGTGGAGGAGGTCGGCTGCAGCACGATACCCACCGAATAGCTCTTGGATTCCTCCGGCTTCAGGTCGCTGTTGGGGCGGGTGATGATCGCCACCGAGCGTGCGGTGCATTCGGCTTCACTGATGGCGCAGCGCACCGGGTCGCGGGCGTTGGAGAAGGCGGCCAGGCCACCGTCGCCGTTCTCGGCCGGGTTCGGCGCGCGGAAACCTTCGGCGTAGCTGGCGCGCAGCGCGATCCAGTCGGCCGGGGTCCACTTCACGCCCAGCTTCGGCGTCGCCTTGCCTTCGCCGCTCTCGTACTTGTCGTAGCGCAGTGCACCGGACAGTTCCAGCTGTTCCAGCACCGGCGCGGACAGTTCGACGTATCCGGCGTACACGTTCTGGGTACCGTCATAGGCCGAGTAGCCCAGGCCGATGATGTCGCCGGTGTCGGTGAACGTCTGCGGGGTCAGGCTGTTGCTGGTCTTGCGCCACTCGGTGCCCATCGCCAGGCCGAGCGGGCCACCCTTGAGGTCCATCAGGCTGCGCGACACGGTGAAGTCGAACATGTCCAGGCTGGACTTGGCGCGTGCACTGATCTCCGGCGAGATGAAATCGTACAGCGCCTGCGAGTTGAGGTTGGCGTTGTCGCCGATGCGCCATACGCCACCGGCACAGTTCGGGTTGGCCAGTGCACAGCGGACGTTGTCGTAGTGCAGGAAGCCGGTACGACGGTTGATCAGGTCGGTGCCGGAGTGCAGGTAGGCGGTGTCATAGTTCCAGTCGCCCCAGTTGCCCTTGACGCCCACCAGGAAGCGGTTGAACTCGTTGGTGTTGTTGGTCACGCGCGGACCAACGTCCCAGGCCGAATAGCGCAGGCGCGAGGCCTGGCCGGGAATCGGGTTGTCCGGATGATCCGGGCCGAGCACGGTGGCACCGGAACCGCTGTTGGCGTTGACCGGTCCTTCCGGGTAGCCCCAGCCGCCGGACACGCCCGAGGGCGTGTTGCTGAAGGTGGTTTCCTTCTTCGAGTAGCCGATCTCGGTGTAGATCTCGCCGCCTTCGCCGAAGGCGAAGCTGGCACGTCCGAACACGTTGATGTACTTCTCTTCCGGGCTCAGGTCACGGAACTTCTGCGCCGGATCCCACAGGCAGCCCTGCTGCTGTGCGGTCGCATCGGTCTGGCCGGGAATGCTGGTCAGATTGGCACAGCCCGGCAGCGCCACCAGGAACGCGGGATTGTCGTCGTCGACATTGCGGTCGTCGAACACCGAGCCGTTCGGGCCCACGCCACCGGCAGTACCACCGGACAGGTAGGCACCGCCCAGGAACTGCGCGTCGGCGGCGGAATAGCCCCAGCGACGGATGTCACCGGTGCCGATCCACTTGCGGTTCTTGCGATCGCCGATCTTGATCGCGTCGGTCTTGCCGACGTCCAGGCTGAAGAATGCGTTCCAGCCATCGGTGGCCAGGTCGCCGGTGCCTGCGGTCAGCGTCGCCTTCTTGGCATCGCCGTCGCCGTCGCCGGAGACGCCGTAGGAACCGCGCAGGATCGCGCCCTGGAAATCGCTGCGCAGGATGATGTTGACCACGCCGGCGATGGCGTCGGAGCCATAGATCGCCGATGCGCCGTCCTTCAGAACTTCCACGCGCTCCACCGCATCCAGCGGAATGGTGCTCAGATCGGTGAAGACCTTCTGGCCATCGTCAGCCAGGCCGTAGGTGGCCATGCGGCGGCCATTCAACAGCACCAGCGTCGAGCCGGCGCCGAGGCCACGCAGGGAGATGCCGGCGCCGCCGCCGGCAAAGCCGTTGCCGAAGGTCTTGGGAATCGAGCCGGAACCGTCGGCGGTCAGGGTCTGCAGGTATTCGGCGACCGTGGTCTTGCCGGTGCGGTCGATCTCCTGGCGGGTCACCACCTGCACCGGGGACGGTGTCTCGGTATTGGTGCGCGGGATGTTCGAGCCGGTGACCGTGATGCGGTCGAGATTGGTGGCCTGCTCCTGGGCGAAGGCGGAGGAGGAAACCACGGCGCCGGCCAGCAGCAGGGTGCTGCCGGTAAGGATGTGAGTGATGGACGATGCCAGGGTGTCACGGCGGCTGGCGGGCCGATGGATCGGGTGTTTCACAGCTTCTCTCCTAACTGGAAAACCTTGCGTTGAGGGCTGTCGCCGGATCAGGTCCGGGACGGGCCAATCTAGGTTTCCGGCAGGTGACGGAGTCGTGAAATTTTGCTTAATCGGCAGCGCGCGGACGGGCGGTGTGCGGATTCGCAAACCCGGTCGCGGATTCCGGCCCGGCCTGAGGCCGGGCCGGTGCAGCGGTCAGTCGGGCAGCGAGAACTGCACCGGCACCATGCCGATGGCAGGCACCGCCACGCCGTCACGCTGGGCGGGCTCAAACCGCCAGTGGCGCAGCACCTGCTGGCGTGCGGCCTGGTCCAGGCTGCGCGAGCCGCTGCTGCGTTCGATGCTGACCGCAACAGGCTGGCCGTTGCTGTCCACTTCCACGCGCAGCAGGACCGTGCCCTGTTCGCGGTTGCGCAGCGCGGGGATGGGATAGGCCGGGGGCGGCGCACTGCGGTACTGCAGCTGGGCTCCCGCCAGCGGCGTAGCCGCCGTCGGCGTCGGCGGCGCCATCACGGCGGTCGGTTCGGCGGCCGGCAGGACGATGCCCGGCGCGTCTTCGACCGTTGCGGTGGGGGCTGGCAGCGCCGGTGCGGGCACCGCCTGGGAGCGGGGGGCGACCTTCACCTGTTCGGGTTCGGTGGGCAGGATCGGCGGAGGTTCCGGTGTCTCGACCTTTTCGATCCAGCGGACCGTGGTCGTGTCACGCGGGGCCTGCACCGCCTGGTAGGTGGCGGGGATGAGCAGCAGCAGCAACGCCAGCAGATGCAGTGCGATGGCCGCGCTCCAGGCGGCGATGCGGGCGGGGTCGAAGTGCGCGGATGCAACGGGATACGTACGAACCATGGTCCACCTCCGTGCCAGTGTCGAAAGACGTCAACGCACCAGGGCCGCCATCGGGGTTTGCCGCACGCGGCTGGCAGCCAAGCATTAGCGCGTCGTGGCCGCCATTGCCTAGAGGCATGTCAGGCGATGTTGAACTGGCCTTCATCTACGCAACGGGGCCGGAGACCTTTCCGCTGGAAAGGCATCCGGCCCCGTGGGCAGCAGATCAGGGCAGGGCGCTGTCCGGCGGACAGTGCCCCCGCCGTGCCGGGTCGTCAGCGACCCAGCTCGAACACCACGTCCAGGTTGACCGAAACGGTGGATTCGCCCGGCGCGACCGGCGTGGCCTTGTCCATGGCGGCCGAGGCCATCTGTGCCCGCATCATCGGCACCGGGCGGAAGCCGCCGTTGCTGTTTTCAGAGATGCTGACGATGCGGCGCACCTGCAGGCCCAGCGACTTGGCATAGGTCTGGGCGCGCGCCTGTGCCTTCTTCAGCGCGGCCAGGCGGGCTTCGTCATAGACCGGCTCCGGCTGGTCGATCTCGAAGCTGGGGCCGTTGATCTGGTTGGCGCCCTGGGCGGCCAGCGCATCGAGCACCCGGCCCAGCTTGGCGATGTCGCGGACCTTCAGGCTGACGGTGTTGCTGGCCTGGTAGCCGGTGATCTTCGGCGCTTCGTTGTCGGCATAGCGGTACTGCGGGTTGAGGCTGACGCCGCTGGTCTGCACATCGCGCTCGGCGATGCCGGCCGCCTTGATCGCGGCCAGCACCTTGTCCATCTGCTGCGCATTCTGGCGCATGGCGCTGTTGCCGTCGGCGGCCTGGGTGACGACGCCGGCCGACAGGGTGGCCACATCCGGCACACGGGTCGCTTCGGCGTTGGCCGAAATGTTCAGCAGGGTGCCCTCGGCCGGGGCGGCGATCGGCGGCGGCGGGGCGGCATGGGCGGACATCGAGGCTCCAAGGGCAAGGGACAGGGCAAGCAGCAGCGGGGAGGCGGTCAGGCGCATGGGATCTCCTTGTTGTGGCGTGAGGGTGGTGTCGTAGCGATGAACGCGCTGTGAGTCCGTTCGGGGTTGAAGGCACGCGGGAGCAGGTTGCCGACGATTCAGGCGGCGGCCTCAGGTTATGCTGTGCCGATGCTCTATCTTGCTTCCCGCTCCCCCCGACGCAACCAGCTGCTGGCCCGACTCGGACGCCCCTTCCAGGCGCTTGACCTGGAGGTTGTCGAGCAGCGCGCGCCCAGTGAAAGCGCCGAACAGTACGTCTGCCGGGTTGCGGCCGACAAGGCGCGCGCCGGGTTGGCCCGGGTGCTGGCCGATGACCCGGACGCACGGGTGCTGGGCTCGGATACCGAGGTCGTGCTTGATGGCGAGGTGTTCGGCAAGCCGGTCGATGCCGCCGATGCCCGGGCAATGCTGACGCGCCTGGCCGGACGCACGCACCAGGTGATGACGGCCGTGGTGGTGGTCGGCGCGGCCGGGCTGGACAGCGAACTGGTGGTGTCCGAGGTCACGTTCGCTGCGATCGGCGCCGCCGACATCGCTGCCTATGTGGCCACCGGTGAGCCGCTGGACAAGGCCGGGGCCTACGCCATCCAGGGTGGGGCCGAGCGCTGGATCGAACACCTGTCCGGCAGCTACTCCGGTGTGATGGGGCTGCCGCTGCTGCACACCGATCGTCTGCTGGCGCGCTGCGGCGTGCCGGCTCCCATTGCCAACGCCGCCAGGGAGGCTGCAGATGTCTGAGGAAATCCTGGTCAATGTGACCCCACGCGAGACCCGGGTCGCGGTGATCGAGAATGGCATGCTGCAGGAACTGCACATCGAGCGCGGCTGGCGCCGGGGTGTGGTCGGCAACATCTACAAGGGCAAGGTGCAGCGGGTGATGCCGGGCATGCAGGCCGCCTTCGTCGAGGTCGGCCTTGAGCGCGCTGCGTTCCTGCATGCCAACGACGTGGTGCGGCCAGCGCCGGTGGCCAGTGCCGACACCGAGAACACCACCCTGCCACCACCGGCCAGCGTGCCGATCGTCGAGCTGCTGCGCGACGGCCAGGACATCGTGGTGCAGGTGGTGAAGGATCCCATCGGTACCAAGGGCGCGCGGCTGACCACGCAGATCAGCATCCCGTCGCGCTACATGGTGCTGCTGCCGCAATCGAAAGTGGTGGGCGTGTCCGCGCGCATCGAGGACGAGGCCGAGCGCGCGCGTCTGAAGGCGCTGGTGACCGAGTTGTCGGCACAGCACGGCGGCTACGGCTACATCGTGCGCACCAACGCCGAAGGGCAGCCGGCCGAAGCCATCGCCGAGGACATCGCCTATCTGTCGCGGGTCTGGAACGTGGTGGAGCGCCGCGGCCGCGACGCCACCCCCTGCAGCGTGATCTATGAAGACCTGAGCCTGCCGCTGCGTTCGGTGCGCGACCTGATCCGCAAGGACGTGGACAAGGTGAAGGTCGATTCCAAGGAAACGTTCGCGCAGCTGCAGGCTTTCGTGGCCAAGTACATGCCGGTGCTGGCCGAGAAGCTGGAGCTGTACTCCGGCGATCGCCCGATCTTCGACATGTTCGGCGTGGAGGACGAGATCGGCCGCGCGCTGGACAAGCAGGTGCCGCTGAAGTCCGGTGGCTACCTGGTGATCGACCAGACCGAAGCGATGACCACCATCGACGTCAACACCGGGTCGTTCCTCGGCCAGCGCAACCTGGAGGAGACGGTGTTCCGCACCAACCTGGAGGCGGCGCAGGCCGTGGCCAGGCAGCTGCGCCTGCGCAATCTCGGCGGCATCATCATCATCGACTTCATCGACATGGACGATGCCGAGCACCGCCGCCAGGTGCTGCGAACCCTGGAAAAGGCGCTGGCGCGGGACCATGCCAAGACCACGGTCTACGACTTCTCGCCGCTGGGCCTGGTGGAGATGACCCGCAAGCGCACGGTCGAAAGCCTGGAGCGCCAGCTGTCGGAGACCTGCCCGCAGTGCAGCGGTCGCGGCACCATCAAGACCACCGAAACGGTCACCTACGAGATCTTCCGCGAGATCACCCGCGCGGTGCGCCAGTTCGATGCCGCGCGCCTGCTGGTGATCGCGTCGACCAAGGTGGTGGCGCGCATCACCGATGAGGAATCCGCGGCGGTGGCCGAGCTGGAAGAGTTCCTCGGCAAGAGCATCCGCTTCCAGGCGGATGAGCAGTACCTGCAGGAGCAGTTCGATGTTGTGCTGCTCTGATCCACGCCGGCCGAAGGTCGGCGGCGGCCGATGAGCGCGCCGCCGCGCCTGCGACTGCGAAGGATCCGCCGTCATCTCATTGCTGCCTGTGCGGTGGCCCTGGTCGGGCTGGCGCTGCTGGTGGGCACCTTCAGCCAGCTGCTGCCGCTGGCCGAGCGACACCCCGACAGGATCGCCGCCTGGTTGAGCGAGCGCGCAGGCCAGCCGGTCCGTTTCGACCAGCTGGACACGGCGTGGACCCGTCGTGGCCCGCTGCTGCAGCTGAAGGGCCTGCGCATCGGCGCCGGGCAGGGCCTAGCGGTCGGCGAGGCTGAAATCCTGGTGTCGATGTACAGCGGTCTGCTGCCGGGCCGTTCGTTGACCGAGCTGCGTCTGCGCGGCCTGGCCCTGGATCTGCAGCAGAGCGAGGACGGTCGCTGGTCGGTGCGTGGCCTGCCGCAGCCCAGCAGCGGTGGTGACCCGCTGGAGGCGCTGCGCCGGCTGGGCGAGCTGCAGGTGATCGGCGGCCGGCTGGGCGTGCAGGCCCCGGCACTCGGCATCGACACCGTATTGCCGCGCGTCGATCTGCGCCTGCGCGTCAACGGCGACCGCCTGCGGGTCGGCGTGCGGGCCTGGGCCCAGACCGACGCACTTCCGCTGACCGCCGTGCTGGATGTGGACCGTTTGCGTGGCGACGGCGAGGCATGGCTGGGCGCCGATCCCATCGATTTCCGCGCCTGGTCGCCGTTGCTGGCGGCCGGGGGCGTGCGCCTGCGTGAAGGACGCGGCGAACTCAATGTGTGGCTGACCCTGCGCGATTTCGTCCCCGTGGCGCTGACCACCGATTCGGATCTGCGGGATCTGCGCATCGACGGCGCACCGATGCCGGGGCTGGCAGTGCCGCGGCTGCAGTTGCAGCGCATGCAGGCGCTGCTGCGCTGGCAGCGGCAGGCGGACGGATGGGCGATGCAGGTACCGCGCCTGCGGCTGGTGGACGACACCGGCGCGCAGCAGCTTGATGGACTGCAACTGCAGGTCGGCACGCAACTGGGCATCCGCAGCGGGGCGGTGCAGGCCGGCACCGCGCTGCGTGCGCTGGCGCTGAGTGACCGCCTGGACCCTGGCCTGCGGCGCTGGCTGTTCCTGTCAAAGCCGCAGCTGGATCTGCGGGAACTGCAGCTGGCCGGCACGCGCAACGGTCCGCTGTGGGCCCAGGGCGAGCTGCAGTCGCTGGGTTTTGCCAGCGTCGGTGACGCACCTGGCTTGCGTGGGCTGGGCGGCCATTTCGAAGGCGACGCCGATGGCTTCCGCCTGCAGCTGCAGCCGCAGCGCGAGCTTCAGTTCGATTGGCCGACCGGCTTCGGCGTGCGCCATGACCTGCACCTGGCAGGCCAGGTGGTGGGGTGGCGCGACGAAGGCGGCGGCTGGCGCATCGGCACGGCCGCCCTGCGTGTGGAAGGCACGGATTACGCAGCCGATCTGCGCGGTGGTGTCTGGTTCCAGGGCAATGGCACGCGTCCGTGGCTGCAGCTGGCGGCCAAGCTGGACGATGTACCGATGACGGCCGCCAAGCGCTTCTGGATCCATTCCAGGATGAGCAAGGGTGCCACCGACTGGCTGGACATGGCGCTGGCCGGCGGCCAGGTGCGTGATGGTATCGGCCTGGTCACCGGTGACCTCGACGACTGGCCCTTCGACAACAACGACGGGCGGTTCGAGGCCACCGGCCATATCACCCGCGGCGACATCCGCTTCCAGCGCGACTGGCCGCTGATGAGCCAGGTTGACGCCGACATCGCCTTCATCGGTCCTGGCTTCCACATGCAGGGGCGCGGTGACCTGGCCGGCGTGCCGGTGCAGCACTTCGAGGCCGGCATCAAGGATTTCGGCCAGCAGCCGCTGTACGTGCGTGCCGATACCCGCAGCGAAGCCGGAAAGCTGCTGGCGCTGCTGCGGCAGAGCCCGTTGCACCAGGAATACGGCGAGACGCTGGACAACCTGACCGCCACCGGGCCGGCGCAGGTGACCTTCGACCTGCTGCAGCCGCTGCATGCCGACGAAGGGGGGGGGCACCTGCAGGGCACGGTCGATCTGGCCGGCGTGAAGCTGGTGGAGAAGCGCTTCGCGCTGGAATTCGACAACATGCGTGGGTTGGCCCGCTACGGCAACGGTGGTTTTGCCGCCGAGCAACTGGCGGTGCGCCATCTGGGCCAGGACGGCCAACTGAGCCTGCGCGCGGGTGGGTTCGTGCGTGACCCGAAGCTGGCCTTCGAGTCGGAGCTTTCGGCGCGCCTTGATGCAGGCGTGCTGATTGACCGCGCGCCGGAAATGGCCTGGCTCAAGCCCTACATTACCGGTACCTCGCCCTGGACCATCGCCGTCAACCTGCCGAAGGTCGCGCCAGGCGCGCCCGCTCCTCCCAGCGAACTGCGCCTGCGCTCGGATCTGGCAGGCACGCGCCTGGATCTTCCCGCCCCGCTGGACAAGCCCGCCGACGAGCCACTGGCCACCACCGTGACTGCGCAGCTGCCGATGGGGGATGGCCGTATCGACGTGGCGTTTGGCCAGCGCCTGGCCCTGGCCGCGCGCAGCCATAACAATCAGACCGGCGTGCAGGTGACCCTGGGCAGCGGCCAGGTCGACCGCGAGCCGCCTTCCAGCGGGCTGGCGGTCAACGGTCACAGCCCGACCCTGGACGCGTTGGAGTGGATCGGCCTGGCCCGCGGCGGAGACGGCGACGGCGATCCGATGCCGTTGCGGGCGATCGACGTGCAGGTCGGCCGCTTGATGCTGATCGGAGGGGTGTTCGAGCAGACCCGCCTGCAACTGCGCCCGGGCGCGCAGGCGCTGGATGTGCGCCTGGACGGCCCTTCGCTGGCTGGCCGCCTGAGCGTGCCCAATGCCGAGGGCGGCACCATCAGCGGCCAGCTCGACCGGGTGTACTGGCAGTCACCGCCGGCCGCGTCCGGTGCGCCAGCGGCACCGGCCCGGGTGCAGGCCGGCGCCAACGACATGGATCCGGCCAAACTGCCGTCGTTCGCGCTGGACATCGCCGACCTGAAGTTCGGCAAGGTGGCGCTCGGCCAGGCCGTGCTGCGCACCCGCCCGCGGGGCAACGGCCTGGAGGTGCAGACCCTGCGCTTCCGCGCGCCCGACCAGGAGATCGACATCACCGGCCGCTGGCTGGGCAGCAGCAGCGGCGCCCGCACCGAGCTGAACGCGCAGGTGCGCAGCGAGGATCTCGGCGCGCTGATGCAGAATCTCGACTACGGTGGCCAGCTGCGTGGCGGCGCCGGCCAGGCGCAGCTGCAGGCGTCGTGGAATGGCGGGCCGTCGGACTTCCAGCTGGGCAATCTGCAGGGCCAGCTGGATATCCATGCGCGCAACGGTCAGCTGCTGGAACTGGACCCCGGTGCCGGTCGCGTGCTGGGTCTGCTCAGCGTGGCCCAGCTGCCGCGGCGGCTGATGTTCGACTTCCGTGATTTCTTCTCCAAGGGCTTCGCGTTCAATCAGATCGAGGGCAGCCTGCAGTTCGGCCAGGGCGTGGCCCGCACCGACAAGGTGCTGATCGAAGGGCCTGCGGCGAACATCACCATCCGCGGCCAGGCCGACCTGCGCCAGCAGCAGTTCGACCAGACCATCGACGTCAATCCGCGTGCCGGCAATCTGCTGACCGTGGTGGGCGCAGTGGCCGGTGGCCCGGTCGGGGCTGCGCTGGGGGCGGCGACCAATGCGGTGCTGTCCAAGCCGCTGGGTGAGATCGGCGCCCGTACCTACAAGGTGACCGGTCCCTGGAAGGAGCCGAAGGTGGAGGTGATCGAACGCAGCCGCGAACGGACCCCGCCGGCTCCCGCACCTGCGCCGACCCTTCCACCGGCCGTGACCGACCTGCCGCGGTCGCGCTGAGCGCGGCCTCCCATTCCCCGGGGCTTGCCTGAGTGCCCCTGCATCCCCAGATCGAGAGCCATGACTGATATCGCCCTGACGCTTGCCCAAGACCGCCTGCTGCGCCCCGGCGGCCTGGATACCGCTGGACTGGAGCGCACCTTCGGCCAGCTGCTCGGCCCCGGTGTCGATTTCGGCGACCTCTATTTCCAGCACGCCCGGCGTGAGAGCTGGAGCGTGGAAGACGGCATCGTCAAGGACGGTGCCCATTCCATCGAGCAGGGGGTCGGCGTGCGTGCCATTGCCGGCGAGAAAACCGGCTTCGCCTATTCCGATGACATCCATGCCGATGCGCTGCTGGCGGCGGCGCAGTCGGCACGCGCGATTTCGCGCGAGGGCGGTGCCCAGGCGGGCCGCTCGCTGCTGCGCGGCAATGCACGCGCGCTGTATCCGGCGCTGGATCCGATCGATGGGCTCGGCAACGAGGCCAAGGTTGAAGTGCTCAAGCGCCTGGATGGCTATCTGCGTGCCGCCGATCCGCGGGTGAAGCAGGTGATGGTCAGCCTGTCCGGTGGCGTTGACACCGTGCTCATCGCGCGCAGCGACGGCGTTCTGGGTGCCGACGTCCGCCCCCTGGTGCGCTTGAACGTGCAGGTGATCGTCGAGCAGAACGGTCGCCGCGAGTCCGGCTATGCCGGCGGTGGTGGCCGTTATGGCTACGAAGAACTGTTCGCCGATGGCCGGCCGGAAGCGTTCGCCCGCGAGGCGCTGCGCCAGGCGCTGGTGAACCTGGACGCGGTGCCGGCGCCGGCCGGTGTGATGCCGGTGGTGCTCGGCCCGGGCTGGCCTGGCGTGCTGCTGCATGAAGCGGTCGGCCATGGGCTGGAGGGCGACTTCAACCGCAAGGGCACCAGCGTCTACGCCGGTCGCATCGGCGAGCGCGTGGCGGCCCCGGGGGTGACCATCGTCGATGACGGCACCCTGGACGGTCGTCGTGGCTCGCTGAACGTCGATGATGAAGGCCATCCGACCCAGTGCACGACCTTGATCGAGGACGGCATCCTGGTCGGCTACATGCAGGACAGCCTCAATGCACGGCTGATGGGCATGGCACCGACCGGCAATGCGCGCCGCGAGTCGTTCGCGCACCTGACCATGCCGCGGATGACCAATACCTACATGCGCGCCGGCCAGCACGATCCGCAGGAGATGATCCGCTCGGTGAAGAAGGGGCTGTACGCGGTCAACTTCGGCGGTGGCCAGGTCGACATCACCAGTGGCAAGTATGTGTTCTCGGCCACCGAGGCCTATCTGATCGAGGATGGCCGCATCACCACGCCGGTGAAGGGCGCGACCCTGATCGGCAACGGCCCGGAAACCATGCAGAAGGTGCGCATGGTCGGCAACGACCTGGCCCTGGACGAGGGCGTGGGCATCTGCGGCAAGGACGGGCAGAGCGTGCCGGTGGGTGTCGGCCAGCCCTCGCTGCTGATCGAGGGCCTGACCGTCGGCGGCACCCAGGCCTGAACATGGCAAGGGCCCCGGCCAGCGCCCCGGCCGGCGGGGACTCAGTCCTCGTCGGTCGCGTCGTCCAGATCGGCGCCGGTGTCGTCGTCGGTGGCGACCTTCAGGCCAAGCGCGGCCGGCAGCATCAGCCCGCGCAGCACCTGGTAGATCTCGCGGTAGGCGCGCGGCGGCTTGTTCTTCGCCTTCTCGGCCTGGGCGTTGCGCACCAGCGTGCGCAGCTGCTGGCGATCCGCCTGCGGATACTCGTCCAGCAGCGCGGCCAGCGCCTTGTCGCCGTCGTCCAGCAGGCGCTCGCGCCAGTCTTCCACGCGGTGCATCATCGCCACTTCGCGGCGCGAGGTTTCGCTGTTGGCGTCCAGCGCATCGCGGATCGCCTCCAGGGTTTCGTCTTCCTCGCGGCGCATGTGCTTGGCCAGGAACGCCAGCTGCCGCTTGTGGGCGATGTGGGCCGTGATGCGCTTGCACTCGGCGATATGCGGCAGCAGATCCTCCGGAATCGGCAGGCGCGCCAGCTGGGCCGGGGTCAGCGACACCAGCTTCTCACCCAGTGCCAGGACTTCCAGGGCTTCGCCGCGCTTCTGCTTGCGGCTCTTGTCAAGGAATTCACCGGTTTCTTCGTCGCGTCCGCGCATCGTCCACACCTGCTTTCAAAAAAGTCGCCCGGCGTGATGCCGGGCCCAACCTGTACAGGATAAAGCATTGAACGTGATCGCCCCTGAAGTGGTTGTCGGCGACGACAGCCCGGCCCGCCTGGAACGGCTGGCCGACCTTTCCCAGCAGCTGCTCGAGCGTGCCCGTGCGCTGGGGGCCAGCCAGGCCGAGGTCAGCTGCAGCGAGGACCGCGGCCTGGAGGTCAATGTGCGCCTGGGCGAAGTGGAAACCGTACAGTCCACCCGCGACCGCGGCATTGCCGTGACCGTGTACTTCGGCCAGCGCAAGGGCAGCGCCAGCACCGGCGACCTGAACGAGGCCAGCCTGTCGGCCACCGTGGAGCAGGCCTGCGCGATCGCCCGCCACACCGAGGATGATCCGGCCGCCGGACTGGCCGATGCCGCCCTGATGGCCAAGGACTTTCCCGACCTGGACGGCTGGCATCCCTGGGCCCTGCAGGCCGACGAGGCGGTGGACCTGGCGCTGGCCTGCGAGGCCGCCGGGCGCGAGGCCGACGCGCAGATCCGCAACTCCGATGGCGCGGCGGTGTCCACCTCGCAGAGCCTGTCGGTGTACGCCAATTCGCACGGTTTCATTGGCCGTGAGCGCGGCACCCACCATTCGATCGGTTGTGCGCTGATTGCCGGCCAGGGCGATGGCATGCAGCGCGACGGCTGGTACACCAGTGCGCTGGCCAGGCAGGACCTGGAAGATCCGGCCCAGGTCGGCCGCCAGGCCGCCGCGCGTACCGTCGCCCGCCTGCAACCGCGCTCGCTGGCTACGGGCAGCATGCCGGTGCTGTTCGCCCCGGAAGTGGCGCGCAGTCTGGTAGGCCATCTGCTGTCGGCCGTGTCCGGTGGCGCGCTTTACCGCCAGGCCAGCTTCCTGCTGGACAGCGCCGGGCAGCGACTGTTCCCGGACTGGATGCAGATCGACGAGCTGCCGCACCTGCGCCGCGGCCTGCGCTCGGCCGCCTTCGACGGCGATGGCGTGGCGACCCGCGCGTCGGCACTGGTCCGCGATGGCGTGCTGCAGCGCTACGTACTGGGCAGTTACTCGGCCCGCAAGCTGGGCCTGCAGACCACGGCCAATGCCGGCGGCGTGCACAACCTGCAGCTGGCGGCCAACGCCGGGCCGCTGGAAGACATCGCCCGGCAGATGGGCAGCGGCCTGCTGGTGACCGAGCTGATGGGGCAGGGTGTCAATGGTGTGACCGGTGACTACTCGCGGGGGGCCGGTGGCTTCCGTGTCGAGAACGGGGAGATCCAGTACCCGGTGGACGGCATCACCATTGCCGGCAACCTGCGCGAGATGTTCATGGCGATCGAAGCGGTGGGCAGCGATGTCGATCCGCGCTCGCACATCCGGACCGGTTCGATCCTGGTGGGGCGGATGACCATCGCCGGTAATGATTGATGGCGTCGATGGCGTAAGCTATGGCCGCCTGACGCAACCGGCCTGATGCCGGTGGGTCAAGACCACCCAATGAAAAGGAGTTTTGTCGTGAGTGAATTCGATAACGTCCCGCCGCCGCCGCCGGTCACCGCCGATGTCCCGGCAGACCAGCGCACCATGGCCCTGGCCGCGCACCTGCTGGGCATCTTCACCGGCTTCATCGGCGCGCTGATCATCTGGCTGATCAACAAGGACGACGCCGGCAAGTCCTTCGTCACCGACCAGGCCAAGGAAGCGCTGAACTTCCAGATCACCGTGGCCATCGCGATGGTGGTCTGCATCATCCTGACCATCGTGGTCATCGGCGCGATCCTGATGCCGATCGTCGGACTGGTCAGCCTGGTGTTCTGCATCATTGCCGCGGTCAAGGCCAACAACGGCGAAGCCTATCGCTACCCGTTCGCATTGCGCCTGATCAAGTAAGACCGGCTGCATGCGGACATGAAAACGCCCGGCATTGCCGGGCGTTTTCGTTGCGCACCACGTCAGTGATCGCGCTCCACCGCAAGCCTGGCCAGCGCGCGCAGCGCATCGGCCTCTTCGTGGTAGCCCGCCAGAGCAGCCTGCATGCGGGCCGCCAGTTCGCGCAGCTGCGCCTTCGCTCCCTCCATGCCGAGCAGGGCGGGGAAGGTACTCTTGTCCTGCGCCTGGTCCTTGCCTGCCGTCTTGCCCAGCTGCTCGGAGCTGGCTTCGACATCGAGGATGTCATCGCGGACCTGGAACGCCAGGCCGAGTGCATCGGCGAATGCGTCCAGCTGCACCCGCTGCGGCTCCGGCGCATCGCCGCACAATGCGCCCATACGTACCGCGGCACGGATCAGCGCGCCGGTCTTGAGCGCATGCATCCGGGTCAGCGCGGCCAGCGACTGCCGCTGTCCGGTGGCATCGATATCCAGCGCCTGGCCGCCGCACATGCCGGCGGCACCGGAGGCGTGTGCCAGCGCCTGCAGGCAGTCCACGCGCAGTGTTGCCGGCAGTGGTGCCTCGGCCAGCAGGCTGAAGGCGCGGGTCTGCAGGGCGTCCCCGGCCAGGATCGCGGTGGCTTCGTCGAAGGCGATGTGGGTGGTGGGTTTGCCACGGCGCAGGGCATCGTCGTCCATCGCCGGCAGGTCGTCGTGCACCAGCGAATAGGCATGGATCAGTTCCACCGCCATCGCGGCCGCGTCGAGCCTTTCCGGTTGAGCGCCGAACAACTGGCCAGTGGCATAGACCAGCAGCGGACGCATGCGCTTGCCACCGCCGAGGACGGAATGGCGCATGGCCTGGTGCAGCCGCTGCGGTGCATCGGCCGGCGAGGGCAGGGCGGCATCGAGCAGGCTTTCGATCCGGTCGCGCCAGCGCGCGAACGCCGCCTCAGCCGTCATGGCTGGGCGGATCGAAGGGTTCTGCCGTATCGGGCTGTGCCGGATCGCTGAGCAGCCGGACGCGCAGTTCGGCCTGCTCCAGCGCCTGCTGGCACTGGCGGTACAGGCCCACGCCACGTTCGTAAGCACTGAGCGACGCTTCCAGGCTCAGCTCGCCGGTTTCCATCTGCTCCACCAGCTGCTCCAGCGATTCGAGCGACTGCTCGAACTGGGCAACAGGGGAGGCGTTTTCGGGGGACTTCTTGGCCATGCGGCAAGTGTGGACGGCACGCGCGCAGGGGTCAATTCACCAGCCACCCGGCTGCCACCGCAGCTGGGCGTCGTGAGCGTGCAGCCAGGCCTGCAGCGGTGCGGCGATCACCACATCGGCGGCGGCCAGCAGGTTGCCGTCAGCAAACAGCAGCGGCAGCTGCGCGCGCCGCCAGGGGGCCAGATGTTCACGCTGCAGGCAGTCCTTCAAGGCATGTGCGTGGCCGCGTCCCGGCAGCACGATGCGCTCGCCGCCACGCCGTGCACGCACCTGCATCGGCTGCTGGAACATCGCGGCGCCCAGCAGGCGCAGCTGGCCGCCATCAGGCAAGGCCAGAGGCACCCGGCCGTCCCACTCCTCCTGCCAGTCCAGGGGCAGGGCAGGCAGCTCGGCCGGCAGCAGATAGGCATGCTCGCGCCATTGCTGGATGACGTGATCCTGCCAGCGCACCCGCGCCTGCCGGTCGCAAGCGGAGGGCAGCATTTCCTCGAGCATCTGCTGCAGCACCCGCCCCGGAAGCGGGGCCGCGCCATGGCTGGCCACCCAGGTGCGCAGGACGCGTGCGGCGCGTTCCGGCGAGACCTGCCGCAGCAGCTGCAAGGACAGCACGCGCGGGGCTGCTTCCAGGTGTGCGAGCAGTTCAGTGTCCTCCTCCTGCAGAAGGCCGCGGGTGCGTGCGCAATGATCGGCACTGCCGGCCAGGGCCGCTGCGGCGTGCGGCCAGCGCTGGCGCAGCAGCGGCAGCACCTGCAGGCGCAGGAAATTGCGGTCGGCATACGCGTCGTCGTTGCTGGGGTCTTCGATCCAGTGCAGATCGTGGGCCCGCGCATAGTCATGCAGAGCGTCGCGCGGGACCTGCAGCAGCGGCCGCCACAGCCGGTGGCCGGCGAGCATGCTGTCCCCGCTCATTGCCGCCAGGCCATCAACACCGGAACCGCGCAGCGCGCGCAGCAGGAAAGTTTCAGCCTGATCGTCCTGATGCTGGGCCAGGGCCAGCGTCTCTCCGTCGCGCAGAGAGGCGACGAAAGCAGCGCGACGCGCCTGCCGGGCTGCACCCTCCAGGCCCAGACCGGTGCCGGTCTCGACCTGCACGCGGTGTACGACCAGTTCGATTCCCAGGGCCGCGCACTGCTGCTGGCAATGCTGGACCCAGGCATCGGCGTCGGGCTGCAGCCCGTGATGTACGTGTACAGCGCGCAGTCCCACGCCGGCCGCCTGCGTGCAGCGCCGTAGCCAGTGCAGCAGGACGGTCGAATCCAGGCCGCCGCTGTAGCCGACCAGCAGCGGTGCATCGAGGGAAACCAGGGCGGGGAAGGCAGTCACGGGTGAAGTGTAGGGTGATCGCCGGGGTCGCGCCGCGCCTTCGACTCAAGGGCGGGATGCAGCCGGGGGCATGGCCCGGCTGCACACTGCGTCCGCCGTGCCGTTACTTTCCGTCGACGCTGCGTTCGAAGGCCTTGGGCGCCGGCAGCTGCACCGGTACGCCCTTGTCATCGCAGGTGCCCGCCTGGCACAGGCGATCGCGCAGCGCCGGCGTTGCCTGCACGATCATGTGATAGATCGTGTTCTGCTCCAGCGTGCCGCGGATCGCCTTGCTGCCGGGACCGCGCGCCCAGATGCCGACGTCCTCGCCACCATGCGATTCGGACTTCATCGGCACCAGCGCTTCCTGCATGTAGTCCGGATGCTCGGTGTCGACATCATGCAGGTCCGGACGCCCCTTGGCCGGCTCGAAGCTGCTCGGGTTGTGCGGGTAGCGCTTGCTGCCCGCCGGCTGCTGGTTGGTGCTGCCGGTGTGGCCCGGTCCATTGGCGTAGCTCAAGGTGGTGTAAGGCTGGCCGTTGCCGTCCAGCGCGTAGTCCAGCTTGCCGGCGCCGTCCTCACCGCCCTTGTCCTTCACCTTGCCCAGGATCGGGTTGCCGCGTGCGGGGTAGCCGACGAAGTTCAGGGTGTGCGAGTGGTCGGCGGTGACGATGATCAGCGTGTCGTCGGCCGACGTCATTTCCGACGCCACCCGCACCGCATCGGACATCGCCACGGTTTCGGTCAGTGCGCGATAGGCATTGCCGCTGTGGTTGGCATGGTCGATGCGGGCGCCTTCGATCATCAGCACGTAACCTTCCTGATGGCGCGACAGATTGGTGATCGCAGCAGCGGTCAGCTCGGCCAGGCTCGGCTCACCGGCCGGATCCTGTGGGCGCTCGTATTCGTAGCGCATGTGGTCCGGCTCGAACAGGCCGAGGATGGCCGGCGCATTCGCGGCGGCGGCCAGCTGCCTGCTGTTCCACACGTAGGCACCCTGCGGATGCGCCTGCTGCCATTCCTGTACCAGGCTGCGGCCATCCAGGCGCTGGCCGACCTTGTCGTCGTATTCCGGATCGCGCTCTTCCACGGTGGTGAATTCACCGCGACCACCGCCGAGCGCGACCAGCGGGCCGCGGCCATAGCGCGACGTGGACAGCAGCTGCTGGGCGATGTCCTTGCAGCCGGCGGCCTTGGCCGCTTCGGTCAGATCGGTGTCATTCTCCCAGTTGCGCTCCGGCGAGTGCGCGTAGGTGGCCGCCGGGGTGGCGTGGGTCAGGCGCGCGGTGGACACGATGCCGGTCGCCAGGCCGGCGCTGTCGGCCAGCTGCAGCCAGGTGAGCAGGCCCTTGGACAGGCTGTCGGCACAATCGGTGCGGGCGCCTGCGCTGACACCGATCGCGCCCATGTGGGTCTTCACGCCGGTGGTGATGGCGGTCATGGTGCCCGCCGAATCAGGGGTCTGCGAGTCGGTGTTGTAGGTCTTGCTGAACGCGGTGGCGGGGAAGCGTTCCCAGGACAGCAGGTTCTCTTCACCCGATCCGCCCTTCTTCTGGCCTTCGTAGATGCGCGCAGCGGCCACGGTGGTCAGGCTCATGCCGTCGCCGAGGAACAGGATGACATTCCGGGCCTTGCCGGCCATCGCGCCATTGGCGGCGGCCTGGGCGGCGCCGCTGCGGTACCACCATTGCGGCGTCTCGCCGGCCGGGTGTGCAACCGGCTCGACGGCGACCTTCAGGCCTGCCGGCGCGGAAGCGGGGGGGGTGCTGGCGCAGGCGCCGAGCAGCAGGGTGGTGGCACACGTGGCCAACAGGGAGACGGAACGGCGCATGGACGCTGGGATCTCACAAACTGTAACGGGACGTTCATTATGCCCGCCCTCGCAAGGCACGCCGATGACACACTGATTTGCCGGGCAGACGGTCGTTCTGCGGGCCGCCTTGGGCTATCGTGCCAGCATCCCTTCCTTCCCCTCTGGATTGCCTATGACGCTGGTCTCTGCCTGGCTGCGGATTCCATTCTGGCAGCGCGTGGTCGGCGGCTTCGTGCTTGGTGCGCTGGCCGGCTGGGCGCTCGGCCCCGCTGCGGAAACGTGGTTCGGTCCGCTCGGTGAGCTGTATGTCACCCTGATCAAGATGATCGCGGTGCCGCTGGTGTTCTTCGCGGTCATCAACGCGATCTCGTCACTGCATGGCCAGAAGTCGGTTGCAGCGCTCAGTGGCCGCACCTTCCTGTGGTTCGTGATTACCGCGGCGTTGGCGGTGTGCGTGGGCCTGGGCGTGGGCACCGTGCTGCAGCCCGGTGCTGGTGGCCTGCAGCTGTCCATGGCCAGCAACTATGTACCGCGCGAGGTTCCCAGCGTGGTACAGGTGCTGCTGGATGTGGTGCCGGCCAACGTCTTCTATGCACTGTCCGGCATCGGCACCCGCGTCAATGCCGCCGGCGAGACCGTGCTGGCCGCTGGCAGGGGCTCGATCCTGCCGGTGATCTTCTTCGCCGGCCTGGTGGGCTTTGCCATCGTCAAGCTGGGCGAGAAGGTGACCGAGGCGCGGAAGCTGGTCGGCCAGATGAGCGACATCATGATCCAGGTGACCCGCTTCGTGCTGGAAGTCACCCCGATCGGTACCTTCGGCCTGATTGCCGGCCTGGTGGGCAGTTACGGTTTCGAAAAGCTGCTGCCGCTGGGGCATTTCGTGCTGGCCCTGTACGTGGCCTGTGCGTTGCACATCGTGGTCGTCTACAGCGCGCTGCTGCTGGCGCACGGCCTGAATCCGCTGAAGTTCTTCCGCGGCGCGGCGCCAGGCATGCAGGTCGCCTTCGTCAGCTCCTCCAGCTTCGCCGCGATGCCGGTGGCGCTGCGTTCGATCACCCACAACCTGGGCGTCAACAAGGACTACGGTGCATTCGCGGTGCCACTGGGTGCGAGCATCAAGATGGACGGCTGCGGCGCGATCTACCCCGCGTTGTGCGCGGTCTTCATCGCCCAGTACAGCGGCGTGCCTTTGACGCCGGAGCAGTACGTGGTGGTGCTGATCGCCTCGGTGCTGGGCAGCTTCGGTACTGCCGGTGTGCCGGGTACGGCCGTGATCATGGCCACCGTGGTGCTCAGTGCCGCCAATCTGCCGCTGGAGACCATCGGTTACCTGTATGCCATCGACCGTATCCTGGACATGATGCGCACCATGACCAACGTGACCGGTCAGATGCTGGTGCCGGTGCTGGTGGCCAAGGAGACCGGCCTGCTCGACCAGTCGGTGTACGACAATCCCTCCAGCAACGTGGGCGTGGATGACCCGGACCCTACGCCGCCACGCAGCTGAGACGCCGCGCAGCGGCCTGTCATGCGAGAGATGAAGGCCCGCCGGACTGGCGGGCCTTTTCGTTGTGGGCGTGCCCGCCGGGCCAGGGAAGGGAAGACGCATCCCAGGCATTCCGCGGGCAACGAAAAAGCCGCTGCAGGGCAGCGGCTTTCAGCTATCAGGCGGTGCCTGGAAAGGCGGCGTCAGAGCTCGACGCGGCGCGCCTGCATGAACTTGTTGCCCCAGTAGCCGCTGAGCAGGGTGTCCACCCGGACATCCTTGCCTGCGCTCGGGGCATGCAGGAAGCGGCCGTCACCCACATAGATGCCGACGTGGTCGACCCGGCCCTTGCGACCGAAGAACACCAGGTCACCCGCGGCCAGGGCGGCACGGTCGTTGATCAGCTCGGCGTTGTTGTCGTGTGCCATCTCGCGGGAGACGCGCGGCAGTTCGATGCCCAGCGCCGAACGGAAGACGTAGCCGACCAGGCCGCTGCAGTCGAAGCCGCTGTCCGGATTGCTGCCACCCCAGCGATAGGGGGTGCCGAGCAGGGTCATCGCCCGCCGCAGCAGCGACTGCACCTTGCCATTGTCGGCGGCGCTGCCGACAACGCTGCCATTGGCAGCGCTGCTGGTGTCGTAGTTGGCGAGCAGGCGGCTCAGATCGCCGGCGACCATGGCCGAGCGGTCCATCAGCGGAATGGTGTCGTTGGCGGCCAGGTGCGGCAGCAGGGCGGCCAGCGTGGCACTGGCGGCTGCATCGGTGCGGCTGCGTTGGGGGGCCGCGGCGTCGGTCTTGCCCGTCACACGTACGCCATTGTCGGTCGCCGGGACCGGAGCAGCGTCGGCGCGTGAGGGAACGGTCTGCGACCAGGCGGGGAGGCTGGTCAGGCACAGTGCCAAGCCGAGAAGAACAAGGCGGACACTACACGGGGAAGCGGCGGTCTGGCCTTTGCACGTCAGGTCGTCAGTCGTCACGCGTCGGTCACAGAAAAAAAACGATGGGGCATCATGCCCTGTAAAAGCACTGATAAGTTAAAAATTCCGTTATAAAACCGTTATTTCCACTGTGACGTAATTCTCAATTTTGAACATGTCGCCTGTTCATTTTAGCGAAGGACGCGTTTGGCCCCTGTGTAGTGGTCCTTCCAGTAGGGCCCGCTGAGCGAGTCCAGGCGCACCGTGCCGCCGGTGCTGGGGGCGTGCACGAAGCGCCCCTCGCCGACATAGATGCCGACATGGGTGACGTTGCCGCGGCTGCCGAAGAACACCAGGTCACCCGTGGCCAGACGCTTCGGATCGATCCTCGGGCCCTGTACGGCGGCCAGGTCGCGCGAGGTGCGCGGCAGCTTCAGATCCAGCATCTCGCGGTAGACATAGGCGACCAGGCCGCTGCAGTCGAAGCCCGATTCGGGGGTGTTGCCGCCGTAACGGTAGGGCGTGCCGACCAGGCTGATGGCACGCATCAGTACTGAATTGGCGGCCTCGGGATTGTCCGGGGTGGTCGCCGGCCAGTGCGCCGACGGCGGGGGCGCCGCCGTCCGGGTGGCCTTGCCGCCGCCGCAGGCGGTCAGCAGCAGGGGCAGGACCAGCAGCAGGGCGGGCACGGACAGCCGGCGCGGGCCGGACGAAACTGGCGTGATGTGCATGTTCTCCGGATAATGCGCCACCTTGGATTGGCCGTCATGATGGCGGCGTCCCCGCCGGGCGACAACCCGCCCCAACCCGTCTGCCTCCGGCAGAACCAGACAGAGTCGCGCATGAAGATCGAAAAAGACCGCGTTGTCCGCTTCCACTACACCGTTTCCGAAGTCGGCCAGGAGCCGATCGAATCGTCCAAGGACCGCGGCGAGCCGCTGGCGATCCTGATCGGTCACGGCAACATCATCCCGGGCCTGGAAAACGCCATGATGGACAAGGAAGCCGGCGCCACCTTCAGTGTCGACGTCACGGCGGCCGACGCCTATGGCGAGCGCCGCGAAGGCCTGTCCCAGCGCGTGCCGAAGAAGCACTTCGGCAATACCAAGCTGGCGCCGGGCCAGCAGGTCGTGCTGCAGACCAACTTCGGCCCGCGTGCGGTGACCGTGCAGAAGGTCGGCATGAGCGTGGTCGACGTCGATCTCAACCATCCGATGGCCGGCAAGGACCTGCACTTCGACGTGGAAATCGTCGACGTCCGCGAAGCCGGCAAGGAAGAGATCGAGCACGGCCACGTTCACGGCGACGGCGGTCACGCGCACTGATCGCCCTGCGATCGTGACGGCAGCAACGGCCCGCTTCGGCGGGCCGTTGCATGTCTGGAACACCGCGCGCTCGTCCACGGCGCGCAGGCGGGCTGCATAATGAAGGACCTGCCCGCCGGATGTCCTGTGAACAGCGCTTCGTCTTCCCTGCAGCCGGTCGCCTCCGGCGACCGCATCGCCGTGCTGGACATACTGCGCGGGGCCGCGTTGCTGGGCATCCTGCTGATGAACATGGAGGCCTTCAGCGGACCGCTGGACCTGGCATTCACCGGTATCGACGTGCGTTGGCAGGGGATCGATTACTGGGCCGACGCCTTCGTCTATGTGTTCGTGCAGGGCAAGTTCTTCACCCTGTTCTCGCTGCTGTTCGGCGCCGGATTCGCAGTGATGGCACAGCGCGCCGAGACCGCCGGCCGCGAGTTCACTCCGTTCTATCTGCGCCGCAGCGCCGGGCTCATGCTGATCGGCCTGTGCCACGCGCTGCTGGTCTGGTCCGGCGACATCCTGGTGCTCTACGCGCTGGCGTCGCTGCCCCTGCTGGCGTGCCGCGAGGCACCGCGCAGCTGGCTGCCGTGGATGGGCGTCATCGTCTACCTCGGTGGCGCGGCGATGATGCTGCTGCTCGGCGCCATGGTTTCACTGGCAACGCCGCAGGACGCGCAGCAGATGCTGGTCGACGCGCAGCAGAGCATCGCCCGGGAGCGCATGGTCTACGGACACGGCAACTGGATCCAGGCCTGCATCCAGCGCCTGCATGAGTTTGGTTCGTCGATGGGGGCGCTGCTGATCACCGGCCCGGCGGTGCTGGGCATGTTCCTGATCGGCAGTGGACTGGCCGGCAGTGGTGCCCTGGCCGCGCCGGAACGCCATCCGCGCCTGTTCGCGGCGCTGCGCTGGGTCGCCTTGCCGCTGGGCCTGCTGGTCACCGTGCTGGGTGTGGCCTGGAAACCCTACCTGGCACCCGGTGCCTACGACCTTGGTGTGACCTCGGCGATGGCGCTGGTGATGATCGGCGCGCTGCCGATGTGCCTGGGCTACCTCGCCTGGATCGTGCAGTGGCGCGCGCGGCTGGGCTGGCTGGCGCCGGTCGGCCGGATGGCGCTGACCCACTACCTGGGGCAGTCGCTGTTGTGCACCTGGGTGTTCTACCACCATGGCCTGGGCTATTTCGACGTGATGCCGCGCAGCGTGCAGCTGCTCTTCGCTGTGCTGCTGTTCGCCGCGCAGGTCGCGCTTTCCCATGCCTGGCTGCGCCGCTTCCGCTTCGGACCGATGGAGTGGCTGTGGCGGGCGATGACCTATCGCCAGTGGCCGCCGATGCGCCGCGAGGCTGGAAGGGGCTGACCGATGCAGGGGGCGCGCGATGACGTGATCGTGATCGGTGCCGGTGCCATCGGCCTGGCGACTGCGCTGGCGTTGTGCGGACAGGGACGGCAGGTACGGGTGATCGATCGTGGCCGCGTGGGCGCAGCGACGTCGTACGGTAATTGCGGCACCGTCACGCCCAGTCATGCACCGCCCCTGGCCGCGCCGGGTGTGCCGCTGCGTGCGTTGCGCTGGATGCTCGACCCACGTGCGCCGCTGTATGTGCGCAGCCGCCTCGATCCCGCGCTGTGGCGCTGGCTGCTGCAGTTCAGCGCGCGCTGCAATGCGCGGCATTGGCTGCAGGCCACGCGCGCGCGCGCTGCGCTGTTGAATGATTCCCGCGTGCGCCTGGCCGAATGGGTGGGAACCCATGGGCTTGACTGTGAATTCGAGACGCGCGGCCTGGATTACGTGTTCGGTGATGCACGCAGCTTCGATCAGCACATCGCCCAGTGCGAGGCGCTGGATGCGCACGGCATTGCGACCCGCTGCATCCATGGCGGCCACTACGCACGCGACAATCCGGCGTTCCATGATCGGCTTGCCGGTGCGATCCATTTCCCCGGCGACGCCCAGCTGCGCCCGGACCGTTTCACTGCGGAGCTGGCGCGGGTACTGCGTGCGCAGGGCGTCGAGATCGACGAGCAGGTCGAGATGCAGGGCTTCAGCGGCGACGTACACGGGGTCCGGGTACAGGCCGGCGGACGCACGCTGCGCGCGCGGGAACTGGTGCTGGCCACCGGCCCGTGGTCGCCGCGATGGGCACGGCTGCTCGACCTGCGGGTGCCGATCCAGCCCGGCAAGGGGTACTCGCTGACCTGGTCGCGCCCGCCGCTGGTGCCGGCCCGTCCGGTCGTGCTGAAAGATCACTCCGTCTTCGTGATCGCCTGGCGCGACGCGCTGCGACTGGGTGGCACGATGGAATTCGCCGGTGCCGACCCGCGGTTGCGTGCGCAGCGCCTGCAGGCGCTGCAGCTGGCCGCTGATCGCCACCTGCGCATGCCGCGTGGCGCGCAGCTGCAGGAGCAGTGGTGCGGCTGGCGTCCGATGAGCGTGGACGATGTGCCGTTGATCGGCCGCGCGCCTGCGCATCCTCACGTCTGGCTTGCGGCAGGGCATGGCATGCTCGGCATCAGCATGAGCGCCGGCACCGGCCAGCTGATCGCCGATCTCGTCTGTGGCCGCACGCCAGCGATCGATCCTGCCCCTTACCGACCCGAGCGATTCCGATGAACACGGCTTCCCATGATTACGACCTGATCGTCCTTGGCGGCGGCTCTGCCGGCCTGGCCGGCGCCATCCGCGCCGCGCAGTACGGCAAGCGCGTGGCGCTGCTGGAACCCGGCGAACTGGGCGGAACCTGCGTCAACGTTGGCTGCGTACCGAAGAAGGCGATGTGGCTGGCCGCCGATCTGCACGAGCGTATCGGCCTGGCAAGCGCGATGGGCTTCGATGTGCCGCCACGACCGGCACTGTCGTGGAAGGAACTGGTGATCCATCGCCAGGCCTATATCAGCAACATCCATACCAGCTACCACAAGCGTCTGGATGAAACCGGCGTGGTCCGCATTCCGGCGCGCGGCCACCTGCTCGACGCGAACACGGTGACCTGCAGCGACGGGGTGCGCTACACCGCCGACCACATCCTGATCGCCACCGGAGCGCACCCGCAGCGTCCGGACATCCCCGGCGCGGAGCTGGGCCTGGTATCCGACGACTTCTTCGAGTTGCGTGCGGCCCCGGCCGAGGTCGCGATCATCGGCGGCGGCTACATCGCGGTGGAGCTGGCCGGGCTGCTGCAGGCGCTGGGCAGCCGGGTGAGCCTGCTGGTACGCGGCAAGCGCCTGCTGGAACGCTTCGACTACGAGCTGACCGATCAGCTGGCGGAAAACCTCCGCCAGCAGGGCGTGCGCATCTACTTTGATTACCGCCTGCGCGAACTGCAGCGCGACGGTGAGCGCGTCCGCGCCTTCGGCCATGATGGCCCCATGGACAGCGTGTTCGACGCGGTGTTCTTCGCCACCGGCCGCCGTGGCAACAGCCGGGGCCTGGGCCTGGAGGCGCTGGGCATCGACATCGGCGAGCACGAGCAGGTGCAGGTGGATGAATGGCAGACCACGGCGGTACCCAGCATCCATGCCGTGGGGGATATCGCGGGCAAGGTGGGCCTGACCCCGGTGGCGGTGGCTGCATCGCGTCGGTTGATGGACCGTCTGTTCGGTGGCCGCCCACAGTCGAAGATGGACTATGAGAATGTGGCCAGCGTGGTGTTTTCGCATCCGCCGCTGGGGGCGGTGGGCATGGGTGAGGAGGAGGCGCGTGCCTGCTTCAAGCAGGTGACGGTCTATCACAGCCGTTTCCGGCCGATGCTGCAGGCACTGGCCAACGGTACCCAGCGCAGCCTGTTCAAGATGGTCTGCGCCGGGCCGGAAGAGCGCGTGGTGGGGGTGCACCTGCTGGGCGAGGCCGCGGACGAGATCCTGCAGGGCTTCGCGGTGGCGGTGAAGATGGGAGCGACCAAGGCCCAGTTCGATGACACGGTGGCGATCCACCCGACCTCCGCAGAGGAAGTGGTGCTGATGCGCTGACGCTGCGGTTGCCGCGTCGGGCCATGCGACAATGGGCGTCCACACGCACCCCCGGGCCGCCCTGCGCGGCCCGCCGCTGTTCCCATGTCAAGCTCCTCCCCGCGCATCGCCACCGCATCCCCACGCATCGCCCTGGGGGGAATCGGCCTGGCGGCGATCGGCGCCGTTGCCGCATCCGGCAAGGCGGTGATCGTCAAGCTCGGCCTGCGCCACGGTGTCGATGCGACCACGCTGCTGGCGCTGCGCATGCTGATGGCACTGCCCCTGTTCGCACTGATGGCGGTGTGGGCTTCGCGCCGTGTCGAGCCGCTGTCATGGGCAGACCGGGCGCGCGTGCTGTGGCTGGGGTTCACCGGCTACTACCTGTCCAGCCTGCTGGATTTCCAGGGTCTGCAGTACATCAGCGTCACGCTGGAACGATTGATCCTCTACCTCAACCCGACGCTGGTGCTGCTGATCAACGTGCTGCTGGCGCGGCAGCGGCCAGGGCGCTGGCAGGTCGCCGCGCTGGTGCTGAGCTACCTGGGGGTGCTGCTGGCGTTCGGCCACGATCTGCAGCGGGAGGGCGGGCAGATCATCGTCGGCAGCCTGCTGGTGCTGGGCAGCGCGCTCAGCTATGCGCTGTACCTGTTCGGCAGCGGCCAGGTGGTGGCACGGATCGGCGCGGTGCGCCTGACCGCCTATGCCAGCTGCGTGGCCAGCGGTCTGGTGCTGCTGCATTTCGCCATCACCCATCCGCTGCCACTGCTGTGGCAGGCACCTGCACCGGTGCAGTGGCTGTCGCTGGTCAACGCCACGGTCTGCACCGTGTTGCCGGTGCTGGCGATCATGCTGGCGGTGCAGCGCGTGGGTTCCTCGCTGGCAGCGCAGGTCGGTATGCTGGGGCCTGTTTCCACCATCGTGATGAGCCTATGGCTGCTCGACGAACCGATGGGGCCGGCGCAGATCGCCGGCACCGTGCTGGTCCTGCTCGGCGTGCTGCTGGTGACGCGTCTGCGCCGCTGACGCCGGACCAGGCGCGCGCGCGCATCCTGGCGGTGATCCACGCGATCCCGCCGGGACAGGTGATGGGCTATGGACAGGTAGCGATGCGCGCGGGCCTGCCGGGGCGGGCACGCTTGACGGCACGCATTCTCGGCCAGAACGATGACCCGACACTGCCCTGGCACCGCGTGCTGCGCTCTGACGGGCGCATCGCCATGGCGGAGGGGTCGGCGGGCTGGCGGGAACAGTCGCAGCGGCTGCGCGCGGAAGGCGTGGTGGTGCAGAACGGCCGGGTGCGGATGCCGGCGTCCGACCCGGCGGCGGCGCTGGATGCCGCCGTGTGGGGACCGGGCTGAGCGCGACCGGGGTCTGAACGGGCCGCACGCGGCAGTCGCCGACACGACACGACGGTGCGGCTATGATGGAGACCGTTCCATGCCGGTGTCCCCATGTTCCCGCGACTGCCAACCGTCACCAAGGCCCTGCTGATCGCCAACGCGATCCTGTTCCTGTTGCAGCAGCCGTTCCTGCTCGGCAACCAGACCTTCGAGCCGTTCATGCTGCAGCCGCTGCAGCAGGGCTTCGATGCGTTCTCCCCGGGTGGCAACTTCCAGCCGTGGCAGCTGCTGACCTACGGCTTCCTGCACGGCAGCTTCGGCCACCTGTTCTTCAACATGCTGGCCGTTTTCATGTTCGGTGCGCCGCTGGAACAGACCTGGGGCGAGAAGCGCTTCCTGCTCTACTACCTGGTGTGCGTGGCCGGCGCCGGCGTCTGCCAGCTGCTGGTGGGGACGCTGCTGGAGAATCCGGCCACGGTGCTGGGCGCGTCCGGTGGTGTGTTCGGCCTGCTGCTGGCGTACGGCATGTTGTTCCCGAACCAGCGGGTGATGCTGCTGTTCCCACCGATTCCGATGAAGGCGCGCACGTTCGTGATCCTGTTCGGTGTCGGTGAACTGGTGCTGGGCATGACCGGCTGGCAGCCGGGCGTGGCGCACTTCGCGCACCTGGGCGGCATGCTGTTCGGCTGGCTGCTGATCCGCTACTGGCGCGGCCAGCCACCGTTCAACAAGCGCCGTCCCCCCGGCCCGCCGAACCGTCCGAATCATCTGCGCAGCGTCAAATGATCCGCAGGGTCATCTGATGCGGCAGGTGCCAGCCGTGGTTGGCACACCCCTACAGATCCTGCAGGATCACCTGCGCGGCATTGTGGCCCGGCGCGCCGGTCACGCCGCCGCCGGGATGCGTGCCTGAACCACACAGGTAAAGCCCGGGCAGGGCACCGCGGTAGCCGGCCTGGCCGATCATCGGCCGCGCCGAGAACAGCTGGTTGGGACTGAGCGCACCGTGGAAGATATCGCCGCCCACCAGGCCGAACGTCCGCTCCAGATCCAGCGGTGACAGCACTTGCCGACCGAGCACGCTGTCGGCGAAGCCGGGCGCATACCGATCGACGGTGGCGATCATCAGGTCGGCGACGGTATCGCGATGCGTGTCCCAATGCCTACCCCCGGGCAGGACCGGTGCCACATGCTGGCAGAACAGGCTGGCGACGTGCTGGCCCGGCGGCGCCAGCGAATCGTCCAGCGTGCTGGGAATCAGCATCTCCACGATCGGCTCGCGCGACCAGCCGTCGCGCCGTGCATCCAGCCACGCGCGGTCCATGTAGTCGAGGCTGGGCGCCATGATGATGCCGGCACTGAGGTGCTCACCGGCGCCGGGCAGGGCGTGGAAGTCCGGCAGCCGCGACAGCGCCACGTTCATCCGGAAGGTGCCCGAACCGCAGCGCCACTGCGCCATGCGTTCGCGCGTCGCCGCGGGCACCTGCTCCGGTTCCAGCAACTGCTCGTAGAGCAGTTTTGGATTGACGTTGGCCACCACCACGCGCGCGCGCAGTACATCCCCGCCGGCCAGCTCAACGCCCACCACGCGTCCGTGCTCGACCAGCAGCCGCTTCACGCCGGCATCCACGCGCAGTTCTGCGCCGGCCGCGCGCGCCGATGCAGCGATGGCCTGGCTGATCGCGCCCATGCCACCGATCGCATGGCCCCAGGCGCCCTTCACTCCGTTGCATTGGCCGAACACGTGGTGCAGCAGGACGTAGGCACTGCCGGGCGTGTACGGACTGGCGTAGTTGCCGACGATGCCATCGAATCCGAACAGGGCCTTGATCGGCTCGCTTTCAAACCAGCGGTCCAGATAGTCGGCGGCCGACAGGGTGAACAGATCAAGCAGCTCCTGGCGCAGGGCAGGGGACAGTGCCGCCAGTTCCCGGCCGAGCCGGCCCATCCGCCACAGTGCCGGCAATGCGCGCCAGCCGCCTGCGACGCCGAGGTCCGGCGGCGCGCGCAGGGCCCAGGCGCGCAGCACGTCGGCGAAGACCTCCAGCCTCGCCTCATAGGCTGGCAGGCGCTGCGCATCCCGTTCGGAGAACTTCGCCACCTCGGCCTGGGTACGGCCGGGTGCCGACAGCAGATAGCGGCCGTCAGGCAACGGCAGGAAATTGTTGGCCGGGCGGGCGACGACGCGCAGGCCATGCGCGTGCAGCTGCAGCTCGTCGATCACCTTAGGCTGCAGCAGCGAGACGGTGTACGAGGCGACCGAGTTGCGGAAGCCCGGATGGAATTCCTCGGTGACCGCTGCGCCGCCGAGCACGCCACGGCGTTCGAGCACCAGTACTTTCCTGCCGGCACGGGCAAGATAGGCCGCGCAGACCAGGCCATTGTGGCCGCCGCCGACGATGACCGCATCCCACGCGGTCATGCGGTGCGGATCGCCGCTTCGATGGTGGCGATGTCGATCTTCTTCATCGGCATCATCGCGTTGAAGGCGCGCTTGGCCAAGGCCTTGTCCGGGCTGGTCACCGCTTCGATCAGCATGCGCGGACTGATCTGCCATGAGATGCCCCAGCGGTCCTTGCACCAGCCGCACTGGCTCTCCTGCCCGCCGTTGCCGACGATCGCGTTCCACAGGCGGTCGGTCTCGGACTGGTCCTCGGTCTGGATCTGGAACGAGAACGCTTCGCTGTGCCTGAACGCGGTGCCGCCGTTGAGCCCGACGCAGGGAATGCCGCAGACGGTGAAATCGACCGTCAGCACGTTACCCTCCTTGCCGTCCGGATAGTCACCCGGTGCGTGATGCACGGCCGTTACCGCGCTGTCGGGCAGGATCCCGGCGTAGAACGTGGCGGCCTCGAGTGCTTCGCTGTCGTACCAGATGCAGATCGTGTTCTTGTGGGCCATGGTCGGGTTCCGCTGCAGGACGAAGGCGCAGCGATAGCATGCCGCGTGTTAATGGCGGATCGTGCTGCATGCGCAAAAAAAAGGGCGCCCGAGGGCGCCCTTCGTGTCACGGCCGGCTGGCTCAGCGCCAGACCTTGATCTGCTCGGCATCGCTGCGCTGCATCGGCTGGCCGGCCTTGCAGCTGAAGGTGGCGCCAAACGCCGGGAGGTTGGCCAGCGTGCCGTTGGTGCGCCACATGCCCGGCGCGCGGATGTCGGCGGTCAGGCGGCGTGCGGCTTCGTTGGGCGACAGCTGCTGCGCCCACAACGCGGCCCAGGCACGGAAGAAGCCCTGCTGCTGGGCCGGCTTGGCCTTCGGCTCCTGTGCGGTGTAGGCCGCCCAGGCCAGTTCCAGGCCGGCGATGTCGGCCAGGTTCTCCTCCTGGGTCAACGTGCCGTTGACCTTGGCGCCCTTCACGCCCGGGAACTCATAGGCGCCGTACTGGGCGGCCACGCGGCTGCCGAGCAGGGTCCAGGCGGTCTTGTCGGCCGGCGTCCACCAGCTGCGCAGTTCGCCCTTGGCATCGACCAGCGCGCCCTTGGCATCGATGGCACGGGTCAGCTCGTGGCCGACCAGGCCGCCGAAGCTGCCGAACTTGTCGGCGCTGTCGGCCTTGGCGTTGAACACCGGGCCCTGCAGGATGGCCGCGGTGACGATCAGGCGGTTCTGCGCCAGGTCATAGGCCAGCGACGGCTGTTGCGGCAGCACGTCCCAGCGACGGTCGGCATTGCCCTTGCCGATGCGCTTCATCTCCTCGCGATGGCGCCAGGTCGAGGCGATCAGCATGTTGCCACCGAACGAGCCGCGGCCCATCGGCTGCACGGTGTAGTCGAGGTCGCGCAGCGGGGTGCCGATCTCGATCTTCAGCGCCGCCAGCTTGGCCTGTGCTTCAGCCTTGGCTTCGGCACTCATCCACGTGCTGTTCCTGACGGCCTCGATCTGCACCTCGCGGACCTTGTCGACGATCCATGCCGCCTGCCGGCGGTCTTCGGCCGAGAGATGGCGGGCAGCGTACTCGCGGCCGACCATCGGACCGGCCGCCACATTGATGGCATCGAGCACCGCTTCCCAGCGCTGCGGCGGCAGCGTCTGCCCGCGCAGTACGCGGCCGCGGAACTCAAACTCGGCGTCCCGGTAGGCCTTGGACAGGTACGGCGCCATCGAGTCGCCCACGCGCCAGCGCAGGTAGGCCTTCCACTGGTCCGGCTTGAGCTTGGTGACCATGCCATCCAGCTGCTGGAACAGGCCCGGGTCGGCCAGCGATACCAGATCGTCGTTCACACCCTGTACTTTCAGGAACGCCTCCAGCTGCAGGTTGCGGTAGCGGCTGTTGAGTTCCTTGGTGGAGATCGGCGCGTAGTTGTTGAACGGGTTGTTGATGCCGGCCAGCGACTGTGCATTGCGCGCCAGCTCGGTTTCCAGCGCGATCACCGCCTGCGACTCCGCATCGAGCTTGGCTGCCGGCGTACCGGTCAGTGCCAGGATCTGCTTGACGTAGGTGCGGTAGCGGCCCATCAGCGCCACGGTATCGGCATCGGTGCGGGTATAGAACGCCGGATCCGGCAGGCCCATGCCGCCCTGCATGAAGTAGCCGATATGACGGTCCAGTGCCTTCAGGTCGACGTCCGGACCGAAGTTGAAGGCGACCGGGATGCCGACCTGATGGAGTGCAGCGATCGACGCCGGCACATCCTTGGATTTCTTGATCGCATTGATGCGGGTCAGCAGCGGCGCGATCGGATTGGAGCCATCGGCTTCCACCGCCGCCTCGTCCAGGCCGCTGGCCCAGAAGTCGCCCAGCAGCTTCTGCACGTTGCCCTGCGGCGACGTCATGGCCGCATCGAGCAGTTCGCGCTGTTGCTGCCTGCTGCGCTCGACCAGCTGGCCCAGCGCGGTGGTGGCTCCGGTCTGAGGTACCGGGTTGGCTTTCAGCCAGCCAGCGTTGGTGGCGCCGTAGAAGTCGCTGCACTGGGCACTGACGGCCGGGGCGCGGGCGGCCTTTTTCTTCGCGGCGAACGCATCATGGCTCGGGACCAGGGTCGCCAGGCTGATGCCCAGGGCGATGGCAAGCGGACGGAAATTGGGCATGTAGAACGAATCCATGATGGATTGAGGGCGGGCGCACTATAGCAAGCCGCGCATGGGCGCAGCATGCACGTTTCACGGTATGCCTGGCGGCCGTGGCGGGTCGCGCAAAAACAAGGGCCCGGGAGATCCCGGGCCCTTGCAGGTCTGCCTTGGCGTCAGCCGTGGCTTACCAGATCACCACCTGCTGCTCGCCGCTGCGCGCCATCGGTGCACCGGCCTTGCACTGGAACGCGGCCGCGAAGGTCGGCAGGTTCGAGGGCGCGCCCATCGCGCGGAACTGCGCCGGGGCGTGCGGATCGGTGGCCAGGCGGACCTTGGCGTTTTCCGGGGTGTACTTGGTACGCCACACGGTGGCCCAGTTGAAGAAGAAGCGCTGATCGCGGGTGAAGCCGTCGACCTTCGGATCTTCCTTGCCGGCCGAGGCCTTCTGCAGCGCATCGTAGGCCGTGGCCAGGCCACCCAGGTCGGCGATGTTCTCGCCCAGGGTCAGGTGGCCGTTCACGGCCTGGCCGTCAACCTTGTACTGGTCGAACTGCTTGACCAGCTTGCCGGTCAGGCCTTCGAAGTTCTTCTTGTCGGCCGGCGTCCACCAGTCTTCCATGTTGCCGGTCGGCCCGAAGCGCGCGCCCTGATCGTCGTAGCCATGGGTCATCTCATGGCCGATCACCGCACCGATGCCACCGTAGTTCAGCGCATCGTCTGCCTTCGGATCGAAGAACGGCGGCTGCAGGATGGCGGCCGGGAACACGATCTCGTTCTGCAGCGGGTTGTAGTAGGCGTTGACCGTCTGCGGGGTCATGCCCCACTCGGTCTTGTCCACCGGTTTGCCGATCTTGGACAGATTGAATTTGTAGTTGAACTCGTTGGCCGCACGCACGTTGGCCAGGTAGCTGTCGCGCTGGGTCTGCAGGCCCGACCAGTCACGCCACTTGTCCGGGTAGCCGATCTTCGGAGTGAAGGTTTCCCACTTCGCGATGGCCTTGGCCTTGGTTTCCTCGCTCATCCAGCTCAGGCCCTGGATGCGTTCCTTCAGCGAGGCAGCCAGGTTCTTCACCAGTTCTTCCATCTTCGCCTTGGCTTCCGGCGAGAAGGCAACCTTCACGTACAGCTGGCCGAACGCTTCGCCGGCATCGTTCTCGATGGTGCCCAGCACGCGCTTCCAACGCGGCTTCTGTTCCTTCTGGCCGTTGAGGGTCTTGCCGTAGAACGCGTAGTTCTCCTGGACGAAGGCATCGGCCAGGTACGGCGAGGCGCCATCGACGGTGTGGAAGCGCAGGTAGGCGCGCCAGACCGACGGGTCGGTGTCGCCCAGCGCCTTGCTCACTTCCTCATGGAAGGCCGGCATCGCCAGCGAGAACTTCTCCGGGGCAGCAACGCCCTGCGACTTGAAGAACTCGGTCCAGCTGAAGTTCGGGGTCAGCTTGTCGGCGTCAGCCAGGGTGACCGGGTTGTAGTACAGCTCCACATTGCGCGACAGTTCGACGCGCGACTTGGATGCCTTGGCCAGGCGGGTCTCGAACTTGACCACGTCCTCAGCCTGCTTGGCGGCGTCGGCTGCCGGGACGCCGGACAGTTCCAGCACCTTGGCGACGTGCGCCTGGTAGGCCTTGAGCTTGTCGGCGTTCTTGGCGTCGGTGTAGTACGTGCTGTCAGGCAGGCCCAGGCCGCCCTGGCTGGCATAGGCCAGGTTCATGGTCGAGTTCTTGAAGTCGGCCTCGGCGCCGAAGCCGAACAGCACGTTCTCGCCCTTGGCTGCGCTGGTGCGCAGGTAGTCGGCGATGGCGGCCTTGTCCTGCAGGCCGTCGATGGCGGCCAGGTCGGCCTTCAGCGGCTCGATGCCCTGGGCGTTGATCTTGGCCTCATCCATGCCGGTGGCCCACAGGTCGCCGACGATCTTCTCGATGTGGCTCGGGTTCTTGACCTGCGCGACCTGCTCGGCCAGCTGGTGCTGCACTGCCACCGAACGCTCGTCGAGGATGGTGAACGCGCCCCAGCTGGTGCGGTCGCCGGGAATCTCGTTGGCCGCCAGCCACTTGCTGTTGACGTAGTCGCCGAATGCGGTGCAGGCGTCCAGGTTGGTGTCCAGATCGCTGGGCTGGAAGGCGTTATAGGCCGGCAGCTTGCTCTCATCCAGGGTGTAGGTGGTGGCTTCGGCGGCGGCCGGGGCAGGCGCGGCGGCCTCCTTGGCCGGGGTTTCGTTCTTGCCACAGCCGGCCAGCACGGCCGACACGGCCAGGCTGAGCAGCACGATCTTGGGAGTACGCGTGATCACTATGTTTGGCCTCCAGGCCGAGTGAGTCAGGGAAGAGCCGCGGGGACGGCCGTGGGCCGAACGATACGCCGCCAGCCTACCCCGCAAGGGTGTCGAAGGTCATGGGCGGGTGCAAGGGCCTGCATCGGGCCCTGCAAAAGACAGACCCGGCAAAAGCCGGGTCTGTCGGGGTGCTGCGGACTACGGCCCTATCAGAACTTGTACTTCAGACGCACGAACGGGGTGCGGCCGTACAGGTCGTACTGGGTGGCAAAGGCAGCGGTGTTGCCGTAGCGGGTGCCGGCGCCGGTGGAGATCAGTGCCGGCTTGGTGTTGAACACGTTGGCCACGCCCACCAGGATTTCCCAGTCGGCCTGCTTGTAGCTCAACGAAGCGGTGTGATACACGCGAGCGTCGGCGACCAGGTCGCGGTACGAGTCCGGACGGCCCTGGTAGGTGAAGCGCGAGTTGAGGTTGGTGTTCTCGGTCTTGCCGATGTACTGGGTCAGCCAGTTGTATTCCCAGTCGCCGCGGGTCAGGGTCAGGCCCAGGTTGGCAACCAGGTCCGGACGGCCGATCAGGCCAAGCTGATCCGAGGAGGCCAGGCCGCTGGCCTCGGCGCTGTCGAACAGCTGTGCCACGTCTTCCACGGTGTAGGTGACCTGCGAATCCAGGGCGAACTTGCCGAAGCCGAACTCATGTTCCCAGTTCAGGGTCATGTCCCAGCCGCGGGTACGCTGCTGGTTGATGTTCAGGTACTGGGCGTAGATGTTGCGGATCGAATTCGCGTCCGGGCCGGTGGTCGGGTTGCGCTCCAGCAGGTCGCAGTAACGGTTCGGGAAGGTGTTCGAGCCGTAGCAGCCGGTGGTGATGTCCAGTGCGCCCAGCGAGGTGATCTGGCCGCGGATATCGTAGTCGAAGTAGTCGATCGCCACGCTCAGGTCAGCGAACGACGGAGTGAACACGATACCGGCGCTCTTGGCGCGGGAGGTTTCCGGAACCAGGTTGCCGGCGCCGCCGCTGGTGAACACGGTGGCACTGGAGCCTGCGCCGATGTAATCGCCCGGGATGCCGGCGGCACCGCAGTTGGCACGGATGTTGGTGTTGTCGCTCTCTTCCCAGCGGATGCAGGGATCGATCGCGGTCTGGGACTGGAAGCCGGTCTGGTTGCCCAGGTACAGCTCGTACAGGCCCGGTGCACGATAGGAGGTACCGACGGTACCGCGCAGACGCAGCGACGGGATGATCTGCCAGTTAAGGCCCGCCTTCCAGACCTTGTCGCTGCCGCTGACCGAGTCGTACTTGAAGATGCGGCCCGAAGCGTTGGCGGTGAGCGATTCGATACCGGTGACGCCCTTGATCAGCGGGATGTCGAACTCGACGAAGGCTTCCTTCACCTTGTCGTTACCCTTGGTCACGTCGGCCGTCGAGGCACCCCAGAGATCCTTGTAATTGGCGTCCGGCGTATCTTCGATGGAGTAGTAGCGGTACTCCAGGCCGAACGCAGCACCCAGCGCACCTGCGGGAAGGTCGAACAGTTCACCGGAGAAGATCGCATTGACCGTCACCGTGTCATAGGTGGTCTTGCCGGTGGCGGTGATGCCCAGGATGTCGACCAGTTCGTCAACCTTGGCGCCGCTCAGGTAGCCCGGGTCGAAGTAGTTCGCTGCCGGCGTTTCGCCAGCGTTCGGATTGGTCAGGTCGCCGGTGATCGAGTTACGGATGCCCAGCGAGCTGTACTTGCCGCTGGAGCGGCTGGCATTGGCATTGACTTCCCAGCCCCAGCTGCCGGTGAACAGGCCATCGAACTTGTTCGCCAGGTAGTAGTAGTCGACCTCGGTCTGCGAGGACGACTTGAACGGCAGGACGGGCTGGGCGTAGCCATTGGTGGTGCCCGGGGCCTCGACAGTCGGGAAGAACTGGCGCCACTGGAAGTTGTTGGTCTTGCGGTTGTTGTAGAGGAACTGGGTCTTCCAGTTGAACCCGTCAAAACCGAAGTCCGAAGCGAAGTAGGCCGACTTGCGCTCCTGGCGGTTGATGATGTGAGCCTGACCCCATGCATCGAAGTTCAACGGTTCTTCGTAGTAGGCGACCGGGCTGCCGTTGGCGTAGGTGCGGTTGGCGCGCGGGCGATAGCCCGGGAACGGCCCCACGGTGCTGCCGTCCGGCGAGGGAACGTAACGGATCGGCGAGTCGTACTCGTCGATGACGTTGATGAGCAGGTTGTTGCAGTTCGCAAGCTTGGTCCCGGCGGTGATCGAGTGATCCTGCCGGTCGATGCGGTTGCCGTTGGCGTCCTTGATCAGATCATTGCCGCAGTTCAGGAAGTCGCGGTCGCCGCGGGTCAGCTCGTTGTGGCGGTACCATTCGACGGCAGCGACGATGCTGCCCTTCTCGAAGTTCCAGCCATTGGCAAGCGAGCCCTGGAAGACTTCACCGCCACCTTCGGTCGGGATACGGCCGGTGACCGTCAGCTCCGGGCGCTCGAAATTCTTCTTGGTGATCAGGTTGACCACGCCGGCCACGGCGTCGGAACCGTAGATGGACGAGGAGCCGTCCTTCACGATTTCCGCACGCTGCAGGATGGCGGTGGGAATGACGTTCAGGTCGAATGCGCCGACCGCGCCGCGGGTACCGGCCGGGCCCGGACGCTGGCCGTCCAGCAGCACCAGGGTGCGGTTGGCACCCAGGCCGCGCAGCGAGAACGTCTGCACGCCGGTACCACCGTCAACGACGAAGCCACCGAACTGGTGGGTGATCTGGGTTTCAGCAGCACCGATAGCGGACTTCTGCAGGAACTCGCCCACCGACACCTGGCCTTGGGCAGCGTTGTGCTCGGTGTCGATGGTGAACACCGGCGACGACGTTTCGTAATCCGCACGACGGATCAGCGATCCGGTGACGGTGATCTTGTCAAGGTCGGTGGCGCGCTGGTTGTGGGAGGAAGTGCTTGACGCCGCGGCTTCCTGCTGGGTGGTCTCCTGGGCCAGGGCCGGTGCGGCCTGCAGGCAGGCCAGCACAGCAAGAGTGAGCGGGACGCGGCTTGGCTTGATGTGGCGGTTGGCGTTGCGCATTTCGATGTGATCCCCACTTGTTATGCTTCGGTTAATGGAGTGTATGTGCCGCGTAAAGTAAATGCAACATGAATGGAGAATTGCTGTAACCCGTTGTTGCTAAGGGGAAATTCAGTGAACGGCGCATGAAAAAACCCCGCCGGGTTCAAGCCAGCGGGGTCCATGAACGGGCCAGCGTCCGGTTGCTTACAGGCCGCCCGGTCCGCACTCCTTGCTGAGGAAGTCCGCCATCAGCGGCAGCGTCGCGCGGTAGTGGCTGGGGTACCACGGCATGCTGTGCGGCATGTCCGGAATCAGTTCGAAGCGTGCGGGCACCTTGTCCTTGACGCCGTTGTAGAAATTCCTGGCGTGGGACGCGGGGGTGCGCACATCGCGGTCTCCCACGAAGGTCAGCAGGGGGATGGCGGCCTTGGCGGTGTTCTGCATCGGGTCCATGCCCTTCACGGTCTGTCCCTGCAGGATGCGCTGCAGACGGTTCTCGCTCCAGGAAACACCCAGGCGGGCGAGGTCGGTTACGGGGGCGCCGGCAATGGCGCATTGATAGGGCGACGGGCTGCGCACGACCGCAGCGGCCGAGGCGAAGCCGCCGTAGGAATAGCCGAAGATCGCGATGCGGTCCTTGGCCGCTATCCCCTGCTGGACAAGCCAGGCAGCCGCATCATCGTTGTCGTCCTGCATCGTCAGGCCCCACTGCTTGTCGCCGGCGATCCAGTGCTCACGCCCGAACCCGGTTGAGCCGCGGTACTGCGGCCGGATCACCGCGTACCCGCGCGAGGTGAAGAACGGCACCCAGCCGGACGCATCCCAGCCGGTGTAGTCACGGGCCCAAGGGCCGCCGTGCGGATGGACCAGCGCCGGCAACGCCGCGTCACCGTTCTTCCAGCCTGCGGGCAGGTCGACGATGGCGGGAATCTTGCGGCCGTCGCGGGCCGTGTACGTCACCCAGCGCTGCTCGCCGATCTGCTTGCCGTCCACCCAGGGGCGTTCGCTGCCGAGCGTTGTGACCTGCTTGCGATCCACCAGGATCTGGTAACTGGTGGGCGAGCTCGCGCTGTTGGTGGTGAACAGCACGCGGGACAGATCATCGTTGTAACCGGTGATGGCGATGTACTTGCCCGGATACGCCTGCTTGAGGCCGTCGTACAGGGCCTTCATCTGCGGATCGACATAGACCGCTTCACGGCGCGGGCCGTCGACATAGAAGCCCAGCACCTGGTTGAAGTTGCTGGGCTTGGTGCCCAGGATCAGGCCGCCGATCGGATACTCGGGATGAGCCGCCAGCGGTTCGTTGTCAAACGTTCTGCTGGCTGGGTCGTACAGTCGGGCCTGTACCTGGTCGGAGAACTTGTCGGTGAGGATGTACAGCTTGCCGTTCTGGTCATCGATGCCGACCACCTCCATCGTGTAGCGATCGGACAGGCGGGTGGTCAGCGTGTCGTGCTTCTCGAACTGGCCGCTGGCCTTGTTCTTGACCAGGATCTGCTGCTCGTAGTCGTTCGAGCCGGCCGGCTCGATCTGCGTACGCGTCAGCAGCTCGCCGTTGCGCGGGTGGAACAGGCCCGGGGTGGAGCGGGCGTCGCCACGGAACAGCAGCTCGGTCTGCCCGGTCTTGAGGTTGAACAGGTAATAGCTGGCCGAAAAATTGGTCTGGTTGATCTGCGAGATGATCACCTTGTCCGGATCCAGCGGAAGCGAATGCACCAGGGACGCGGTGCCGGCCAGCTCCAGGCAGCGCTGGGTCTGTTCGCTGATGCCGAGCTTGCGGGTGTTGTCCGCGAAAGCCTCGTCGAACTTTGTCTGGCTGCTGTCGGTGAGGAATGCCTTGGACAGGAACGTCTTGGTTGAGCCGACCGAGTTGCCTTCACCGCAGCCGGACAACTGCGCGGTCAGCTCCTGTCGGCCGATCACCAGGCTGCGACCCGCCTTGAGCGCGCTGGCGGCAATGAACTTCATGCGATCACCGGAAGGCGTGATCGCCACGGGCGCCGAACCGGGCACGTCCAGGTTCCAGTTGGCCAATGCGGTATCGCCATTGTTGCTGCCCGGCGCAGCGATGATCGCAACCAGCTGCTTGCCGTCGGGGCTCATGCTGACAGACTGGATGGCCGGGATCTTGGCGAAATCCTCGACCGGCAACGGTGTGGCGGAGGCGTGGATGACGTGCAGGCCAAGCAGCAGTGCGGTGGTGGCACCCAGGCGGGCACGCGTGAGGCGGGTTTCCATGATCGACAGTTCCTTGTGGCGATTCGCATCAAGATGACCGGAAGATGAACGAGTGCTGCCCTTCCGTCAACTGCACGTGAAAGTTTCCACCTGTGCACCCAGCGGGGCAGAGAGGCAACGCCGCCGTGGGGCGCCGACTTGAGAATCCATGCGCGGATCTGGGCAATCCTGAATCAAGTCAGCTTGCGCCCAGCTTGTATGATGTCGGGTTCTCCTTCCTGACTTTCCGCCGGAGCCCGCAGTGAACAGTCCGACCCGTCGTCCCCATGCAAGCCAGGTGCAGAAGGGGCTGGCACCGCACGCGCGCATCCGCAACGTGATCGCGGTCGGCTCGGGCAAGGGCGGTGTCGGCAAGTCCACCACGGCCGTCAATCTGGCGGTGGCGCTGCAGCAGCTGGGCGCGCGGGTGGGCGTGCTCGATGCGGACATCTATGGCCCCAGCGTTCCCGCCATGCTGGGCCTGTCCGGCCGCCCGGAAAGCCCGGACAACAAGAGCATCGAACCGCTGCGTGCCTTCGGCGTGGACACCATGTCGATCGGTTACCTGATCGAGGAAGACACGCCGATGATCTGGCGTGGGCCGATGGCGACCTCGGCAATGACCCAGCTGTTCAACGACACCCTGTGGGACGACCTCGACTTCCTGTTGATCGACCTGCCGCCCGGCACCGGTGACATCCAGCTGACGCTGACCCAGAAGATTCCGCTGGCCGGTGCGGTGATCGTCACCACGCCGCAGGACATCGCCACGCTGGATGCGAAGAAGGCACTGAAGATGTTCGAGAAGGTCGAAGTGCCGGTGCTGGGCATCGTCGAGAACATGGCGGTACATACCTGCAGCCAGTGCGGCCACGTCGAGCACCTGTTCGGCGAGGGGGGCGGGGAGCGCATGGCGGCGCAGTACGGCGTGCCGCTGCTGGGATCGCTGCCGTTGCAGATCGGCATCCGTGAGCAGGGTGACGCAGGCACACCGATCACCGCCGCGCAGCCGGATTCCCTGCCGGCCCAGGCCTATCGCCACGCCGCGCAGCGGCTCATCGAGGAAGTGGGCAAGCGCCCGCGTGCCTCGATCCCGATCCTGTCGTCGCTGCTGTAGGGACCGGGCGGGGAGGGCGGTGGCGCCCGGCCCCCTGCTAGAATCCTCGCGCCCCCTCGCACCCAGGACAGAGCATGAGCATCAAGAGTGACCGTTGGATCCGCCGCATGTCCGAACAGCACGGCATGATCGAGCCGTTCGAGGCCGGGCAGGTGAAGCAGGTCAACGGCCAGCGCATCGTCAGCTACGGTACCTCCAGCTACGGCTACGACGTGCGTTGCTCGCGCGAGTTCAAGGTGTTCACCAACATCAACTCGACCATCGTGGACCCGAAGCACTTCGATTCGGGCAGCTTCGTCGACATTACCGCCGACGAATGCATCATCCCGCCCAACAGCTTCGCGCTGGCGCGTACCGTGGAGTATTTCCGCATTCCGCGCGACACCCTCGTGGTGTGCCTGGGCAAGAGCACCTACGCGCGTTGCGGCATCATCGTCAACGTCACTCCGCTCGAGCCGGAGTGGGAAGGCCATGTGACCCTGGAGTTCAGCAACACCACGCCGCTGCCGGCGCGCATCTACGCCAACGAAGGCGTGGCCCAGATGCTGTTCTTCCAGGCGGCGGCCGATGATATCTGCGAAACGTCCTACAAGGACCGTGGTGGCAAGTACCAGGGCCAGACCGGCGTCACCCTGCCGCGCACCTGACGGACCGGTAGCGCCGGGCCATGCCCGGCGTCGCTCGATCGAAGGCGGCGCTTGCGCCGCCTTCGCTTATTTGCCGCGGCCGAACAGCATGGCGATGCCGACGCCGACCAGGGCCACCGGCCACCAGGTCAGCAGCAGCTTGGACAGGTTCAGGTGCGTCCAGCCCAGGTTGCTGGCAAGCATGAACAGCCCGATCAGGATCAGCAGGATGGCGGCGACGAGGTTGAATCGCATCGTGTCGGCACGGTCTCAGGAGTGGGCCGGATATCCTAGCCGTTCCTTCCAGTAGGCGACATGCTGCTGCAGGGCGTCCGGTTCGTAGCGGTGCGCAGGACCGCTGCCCCACACCGGTCCCGGCCACGCCGGATCGCCGTCGTGGCGGCCGATCACGTGGAAATGCAGCTGGCGCACGATGTTGCCCAATGCGCCGATGTTGATCTTCTCCACCCCGTCGGAGCCCTTCAGGGCCTTGCAGGCGCGGTTGAGTTCGGTGCGCAGCTTGTCCTGCTGGTCGCCGTCCAGTTCGATCCACTCCGTTACCCCGGCCAGACGCGGCACCAGGATCAGCCAGGGAAACCGTTCGTCGTTCATCAACCGCACTTGCGACAGCGGGCCTTGCGCCACCAGAACGCTGTCGGTGGCCAGGCGGGAATCAAGTTCGAAATCGCTCATCCAAGATGCTCCGTGAAGAAGTCCAGGGTGCGTTGCAGCGCCAGGGTGGCGCTGTCTGGATCATACGCATGTCCGACCTCGCGGTTGAAGGCATGGTCGGCCGGGTAGACATAGGTCGCCATCTGCGGCAGCTTCTGGCGATGCGCCTCCACGGCCTCAGGTGGGACGCTGCGGTCCTGCGCGCCGAAGTGGAAGATCACCGGCGCCTTCGGTGTCTCGTCCAGATACTGCACGTTGCGTGCGCCGTAATAGCTCACCGAGGGCAGGCCGAGGCGCAGCGCGGACAGCATCGCCACCGTTCCGCCCCAGCAGTAGCCGACCGTGCCGACCTTGCCGAAGGGGGCAAGCCGGGTTGCTGCGGCGCGCACCACTTCCAGTGCCCGTTCAATGCCCAGCGCACTTACCCGTTCCAGGCCCTGTTTCACCCCTTCAGGGTCATAGGGCAGGGCGTCGGGGTCGGCGTCCGGGCCATCGACCAGGTCGAAGAACGACGGCGCCAGCACGGCATAGCCTTCGGCGGCGAAGCGCTCGGCCACGCCACGGATGTGCGGATTGGCGCCGAAGATCTCCTGCACGACCACCAGGCCGCCACGCGGCGTGCCCGCCGGCAGGGCCTGCCAAGCCCGGACCGGGCCATGATGCGTATCCAGGGTGATCCATTCGGACATCGTCGGGTTCCTCATAGCAGTGGACAGGCCTGCATTGTCGGCGCTGGGCGGGTTAGCGCGGCGTCTGTGGCTGTGCGTGATCGGGCGGCTGATGCATCGAGCGACGTCGGATCGCGACTTGACCGAATGCGTCGCGGACGATCCTGCCAGGGATTCTGGCATCTGATTCGGCCTGGCTCTGACAGTAGATTCAGTAAAGCACCTGCTGAAGCCAAGAGGGCGAGCAGATAGCGTTTCGTTCGCGGAACTCCAGTCTGGAGGGGCGATGTGGGGCTGATCATATCTCGGCATGTTTCCGGGGCGCGGCGTGAAGGCGCAGGCGCCCGATAAATGGAGTTTCATGAAATGAAAAAGGAATTTCGCCTTCCGTGTGCATTGGGGATGGCAACAATGCACACGGTGGCTATGGCCAACCAATCGTCGTACCAGGACCGCCAGATGGCGTCATCGGATGGCAGGCAGTGGGTTGAGCGGACGGTGCGCCTCTCTGATTTCGAAGGCGGCGACGTGGCTGTCCAGGTGCGCCTTTTCAAGGATGGAAAGGGCGGTTTTGTATATCGTTATGATGATCAGAATGAAACCACAAAGCTCTATCACCAGGCCGCCTGCGAAGTCATGAACTCCAAGGTGCGGCGTGGCGAAACCGTGATATCTGGCGAGTCGGCCGTCGTTGGTTGGTCCTGTGAGGGTGATTCAGATCCGGCGGAGGATTCGAATTCAGCCTCCAGCGGCATGACGCAGCCCAAGGTGGGGTACTACTTTTTTGCATTGGCGACCAGTGGGAGTGCGCCAATCGGAGTCAATTTCAATTCGGTGGGAACTGCTCGTTTCCAGAATTCGTTGGCAGGGAAATCTACAGGCGCTGCATGACCTCCGCGAGCGATGAATACGCGGGCCCAACAAACCACGGATCAATCAACGTCCATTGATGTCGCAATCAACGCTTCCGTGCGTCCGTGGCGACGGTGGACCGTGAGACGATTGCCTCTCCGTGAGCGTCGAGCCGTCGGAGCGTGTTCCGCCGGGCCGAGCCGGAGTTTCAGCTCATGCCGCCGGGGGCCTTGACGCATTCACGAGTGCCCCGCCGATGGAGATGGCACGTGGGGCAGAATCCGGGGCGCTCCCCTCAGTACACCCCGGGGGCGTTCAGAGCGCGGCCCTCAACCCCGGTATACTGGCGCCCTTTCAGGCCCCGGCCCCCAGGAACCCCTGCCACTCCGGCAGGGGCCCAGGCCCCCAGAGTCCCGCGATTCCATGTCCCAGCTGAACCCCAAAGTCGGCTTCGTCAGCCTTGGCTGCCCGAAGGCCCTTGTCGATTCCGAGCGCATCCTGACACAGCTGCGGTCGGAGGGATACGACATCGTCCCGTCCTATGACTCGGCCGACGTGGTGGTGGTCAACACCTGTGGCTTCATCGATTCGGCGGTGACGGAGTCGCTGGACGCCATCGGCGAGGCGATGAACCAGAACGGCAAGGTCATCGTCACCGGCTGCCTGGGCAAGCGCCCCGAACAGATCCGTGAGGCGTACCCGAACGTGCTGGCGGTGTCCGGCCCGCAGGACTACCAGAGCGTGATGGAGGCGGTGCATGAGGCGCTACCGCCCCGGCATGATCCGTTCGTGGACCTGGTGCCCGACTACGGCATCAAGCTGACCCCGCGCCACTACGCCTATCTGAAGATTTCCGAAGGCTGCAACCACGCGTGCAGTTTCTGCATCATTCCGTCGATGCGCGGCAAGCTGGTCTCGCGCCCGGTCGATGAAGTGCTGCGCGAAGCCGAGCGCCTGGTCCGGGGCGGTGTGCGTGAGCTGCTGGTGGTATCGCAGGACACCTCCGCCTACGGCGTAGACGTGAAGTACGCCGAGAAGATGTGGCGCGACAAGGCCTACCAGACCCGCCTGAAGGCGCTGTGCGAGGGCCTGTCCGAACTGGACGCGTGGGTGCGCATGCACTACGTGTACCCGTACCCGCACGTGGATGACGTGGTGCCGTTGATGGCCGAGAACCGCATCCTGCCGTACCTGGACATTCCGTTCCAGCACGCCAGCCCGCGTATCCTGCGACTGATGAAGCGCCCCGGTGCGGTGGAAAAGACGCTGGAGCGCGTGCAGAACTGGCGCCGCATCGCGCCGGACATCACCGTGCGTTCGACCTTCATCGTCGGTTTCCCGGGCGAGACCGAAGCGGAGTTCGAGGAGCTGCTGTCGTTCCTCGATGAGGCGCAGCTGGACCGCGTGGGTGCGTTCGCGTATTCGCCGGTCGAGGGGGCTACCGCCAACGCTCTTCCGGACCCTGTCCCGGAAGAGGTGAAGCAGGAGCGCCTGGCGCGCTTCATGGAAAAGCAGGCACAGATCTCGGCCGCACGTCTGGAGGCCAAGATCGGCACGGTGCAGCAGTGCCTGGTCGATGCCATCGAAGGTGACATCGCCGTGGCCCGTTCCAGGGCCGATGCACCGGAAATCGATGGACTGGTGCATATCCAGAATGCCGACCAGGTGCCGCTGCGCGTAGGCGAATTCATCAACGTGGAAATCACCGAGAGCGACGAACACGATCTGTATGGCGACGCGCTGCCGCCGACCACGCGCCCGGCCTTCGACCTGAAGGTGCTCTGATCATGGCCGAGGGTGCTGCCGGCCACGCTGGCAGCCCTCGGCGATTCGTGCCGCCGCCGCGCGCGGCGGTGGACCCGGCGGTGTTCGATCATCCGCTGTTTGCCCGGGTGCGTGCCTTCCGCGATCTTCTGTCCGGCGACCGCTGGCCGACCGTTGCCGAGCTGGATGCGCGGCTGGCGTTGCGCGGGCGGCGACTGGTCGAGCAGGATGCAGCGTTGCTGGCCGATGGCCTGCACTACGAAACGCGCATCGCGCAGGGGCGTATCGCCACCCGTGCGGCGAGCTGGCACGATCTGTTCAATGCACTGGTATGGGCGTGTTACCCGCAGCTGAAGCACGTGCTCAACAGGCGGCAATGCCTGCATGTCGCCACGATGCCAACCGGTCAACGCAATCGCGCGCAGGCGGCGCTGACCCAGTTCGACGAGAACGGCGTGATCGTGTGCGTCCAGGACGATGCGCTGATCGCTGCGTGGGACGCCCACGACTGGCCGATGCTGTTCGCGCCGCCGCACTGGCAGGCCGGTCGCATCACCATCGCCGCGGTGTTCGGCCATGCACTGATGGAACAGGCGTTGCTGCCGGGGCGCCTGCTGGTCGGCAAGTGCGTGGTGGTGCGCGGCGATGATGAGGGTGCCTGCATCGAGACCGTGGCCCGGGCGATCGAGCAGGGCGCGACGGTGACCGATCCGCTGCAGCTGCGCCCGCTGCCACTGGCCGGAATCCCCGGCTGGTACCCGCAGCAGGACGCCGCCTTCCATGGCAACGCCGACTACTTCCGCCCGCTGCGGCAGGGCCGCCTGTACCCGCCGCCGCTCTTGCCCCGGTAGCGCCGGGCCATGCCCGGCGCTGGATTGACAGCAACGCCGGGAGGGCTCGGTGTTACGAAGACGGGTACTCGACGCTGATCACCGCGAAGGTGAACCGGCCGCCCGGCAGTTCCACCGAGAATTCATCGTCCAGGCGCTTCTTCAGCACGGCCCGCGCCAGCGGCGAGTCGATGCTGATCCAGCCCAGGCCGGCGTCGGTTTCATCCGGCCCAACGATGCGGTAACGGCTGGTCTCACCACTGTCGATGTTCTCCAGTTCGATCCATGCACCGAAGAACACCGCTTGTGGATCGGTCGGCGTGGTATCGACCACACGCAGCGATTCGAGCCGCTTGGTCAGGTAGCGCACGCGGCGGTCGATTTCACCCAACTGCTTCTTGCGGTAGGTGTACTCGGCGTTCTCCGAGCGGTCGCCCTCGGCGGCGGCAGCGGCCAGCGCCTTCACCACCTCGGGCCGGCGTACCCGCCACAGGTCGTCCAGCTCGGCTTTCAGCCGGGCGTGGCCGGCGGCGGTGATCAGGGCGGTGCTTTTCTCTGCGGGCGGACGCCAACGGGACATGTAATACAGCTTCTTCTCAGGAATACGAAAGGGCCTCAGCGCTTGCCGCCGAAGATGCCGCCCAGGATGCCGCGCACGATCTGGTTGCCCAGCTTGGTCCCGACCGTGCGCGTGGTCTGCTTGGCCATGGTTTCAATCATGCCCTGGCGACGCTTGGTGCCGAAGATCGCATCCTTGATCGCCTGGCCGAATCCACCTTCCTGTGCCTCGTCCTGCTCGCGGCTGCGCGCGGCCGGGGTCTGGGCCTGCTCCACGCTCTTCTGCGCCCGCTGGGCCAGCAGCTCGGCGGCCGATTCACGGTTGACCGCCGTGTCGTAGCGGCTGCCGACCGGGCTGCCGGCACGCACCTGCGCGCGCTCGGCCTCGGTGACCGGCCCCATCCGGCAGCGGGGCGGCGCGATCATCGTCTGCTGGACCGGCATCGGCACGCCCTTGTCCTGCAACGTGGAAACCAGTGCTTCACCGGTGCCGAGCTGGCTCAGCACCTTGGCGACATCCAGCTTCGGGTTCGGCACGAAGGTTTCGGCGGCGGTCCTGACCGCCTTCTGGTCGCGCGGCGTGAAGGCCCGCAGCGCGTGCTGCACGCGGTTGCCGAGCTGGCCCAGGATGTTGGAGGGCACGTCGTCGGGGAACTGCGAGCAGAAGTACACGCCCACGCCCTTGGAGCGGATCAGCCGCACCACCTGCTCGATGCGCTGCACCAGCGAGGAAGGCGCATCGTCGAACAGCAGGTGGGCCTCGTCGAAGATGAACACCAGCTTGGGCTTGTCGAGGTCGCCCACTTCCGGCAGCTGTTCGAACAGTTCCGACAGCAGCCAGAGCAGGAAGGTAGAGTACAGCTTGGGCTTGAGCACCAGCTGGTCGGCGGCGAGGATGCCGATCACACCGCGGCCGTCGTGATTGACCCGCATGATGTCGGCCAGTTCCAGTGCCGGCTCGCCGAAGAAGTTCTCACCGCCGTCCTGCGCCAGCCGCAGCACGGCACGCTGGATCGCAGCGATCGACTGCGCGCTGACCAGTCCGTACTCGGTGGAAATGTCCTTGCGCTCTTCGGCGACCAGGCCGAGCAGGGCCCGCAGATCATCCATGTCCAGCAACAGCAGGCCGCGGTCGTCGGCCAGCTTGAACACGATGTCCAGCACGCCGGCCTGGGTGTCATTCAATTCGAGGATGCGCGCGAGCAGGGTCGGCCCCATCTCGCTGACGGTGGTGCGCACCGGGTGGCCGAGCTTTCCGTACAGGTCCCAGAAGATGGCCGGGCTGCCCGCCGGCGCATAGTCGGCCACGCCGATGTCCGCGGCGCGCTTCAGCAGCGCTTCGCTGCCCGTGCCGGGCACGGCCAGGCCGGACACATCGCCCTTCACGTCAGCGAGGAACACCGGAACCCCGAGCCGCGAGAATCCTTCGGCCAGGGTCATCAGGGTCACGGTCTTGCCGGTGCCGGTGGCGCCCGCCACCAGCCCGTGGCGGTTGCCGAGTTTCGGCAGCAGGGTGACGGCCACATCGTCGGTGATGCCTTTGCCGAGCAGAATCGGATCCATGGTCCAGCCCTTGTGGTGAATGCGCCCAATGTTAACCGGCAGCGATGACGGCCCGAAGGTCGGCTTGCCCCGACCTTGGCGGCGCCGCTACTCTGCCTGCCTGTTTCGCACACAGTGCCAAAAATGCCCGTTCCTGTCCTGATTTCCCGCACCTGGCCGTTGCTGGCCCTGGCTGGCCTGGTTTCCCTGGCCCCCGATGCCCACGCCCAGCGGGTTTCCGCCCGGGACAAAGTGAAGGTAGATGCCCTGCAGCAGCGCATGACGGCTGCCGAGAAGCGTTACAGCGATGCGCTGCTGCTGGTGGCCAACGCCGACCCCAAGGGCAGCAACGAGGCCGACGCGGCGCTGGAGGACATGGAGGATGTCATCAGTGAGTGCGTGAAGCAGAAGGGTTGCCAGATGAGCAACATGCTGGCCACCTACAAGCGCCTGCTCAAGCGCGATGCCGATGCGGCCGCGGAAGACGAGGGCGGTGAACTGCCCGCCGAGCGGCTGGAAGCCGACCCCGACCATATCGGTCCGTTGACCGCCGACGTGCCGGAAGCCGCACGCGCAGCGGCACTGCTCAACGACAAGCGGCACGCTTTCGACAACATGGTCGAGTACAACCCGGCCGTCCAGGCCGGCATCCGCCGCTGGCTGACCGACATGCGTCCGGCGCTGCTGACCAGCTACGAGAACTACCAGAACCTGCGTGCTGTGATGTGGCCGGAGTGGGAGAAGCGCGGCCTGCCCGAAGCGCTCCTGTTCGGCATCATGGCCAAGGAATCCAATGGCCGCGTGCATGCGTCCTCGCGCGCTGGCGCCGCCGGCCTGATGCAGTTCATGCCGGCCACCGGGCGGCGTTTCGGCCTCGGTCCGGACGGCACCGGGTTCGATACCCGCTTCGATGCCCACAGCGCTGCTGAAGCCAGTGCGACCTATCTCAACGAGCGCATGCGCGAGCTCAACAACAACATCGAGTTGTCGCTGGCCGGGTACAACGGGGGTGAAGGGCGCGCCCTGCGCGTGGCGCGCGAGAATCCGGGGCAGAGCTTCTGGGTCGACCGTGTCTACAACCAGTTCCCCGGTGAAACCAAGGATTACGTGCCGATGGTGATCGCTGCGGCGTGGATCTTCCTGCACCCCCAGCAGTACGGCGTGGAGTTCCCGAAGATCAGCGCGCAGCCGGCCACCCTGCGCCTGGCGCGCTCGACCACCATCTACGAGCTGACGATCTGCCTGGGCAGCCACGGCACCCGTGATGGCTACATGCGTGCGCTGCGCAACCTCAATCCGCGTTATGAGGCTGATGGCTGGATTCCGGCCGGCACCCTGATCAACGCGACCACCCGCATCGCGAGCCTGTATCAGCGCAACTGCGTGAGCGGACCGCGTGCCGACCTGGCGCGCACCCTGATCACGGCCGACCTCAATGCCGCCATCGTGCGGCCAAGCGCTGCCAGCTACACCGGCAGCGTGGCGGTGGGCGGCGTGGTGCCGGTGGCCGATGCAGCCAGTTCGACCAGCGTACCGACCGCACCGGTGGCGGCAGTGGCCGCGCCTCGGCCGGCACCGGCCGCGCGACCGAAGCCGGCACGCAGCTACAAGGTCGGCCGCGGCGAGACGCTGGGCCGCATCGCGGCCAAGTTCCAGTGCGACGTGCCGACGCTGGCACGTGCCAACGGTCTGAAGGCACCGGCCTACAGCCTGCGCCACGGCCAGGTGCTGAAGCTGCAGGGCTGCGAAAAGTAATCTCCACGACCTCTGGAACTGCCATGGACCTTGAAGCAACCCGCAACCTGTTCGCCAATCTGCGCGAAAACACCGACTGGGACATCAGCGGCCCGCTGCTGTGGGGCTATTTCTTCGTGCATTCCACTGCCGAGCCGCTGCAGGCACTGGCCGCGCATCTGCAGGCGCAGGGCTACACCCTGGTGGAGGTGTTCGAGCAGGAGCCGGACGAGGGGGACGCGCCGTTCCACGTGCTGCATGTGGAGCGCGTGGAGGTCCACGACGAAGCGTCGCTGGATCGCCGCAACCAGGAGCTGGCAGCGCTGGCAGCGCAGATGGGTGTGGAAGACTACGACGGCATGGACGTCGGCCCGGCCCCCACCCTGCAGTAGGGGCCTGTGCGTAGTGCCGGGCGCGTGCCCGGCGCTGCGCAGCAACCCGGTGGCGGGATTGTCAGCGCAGCGTGGCCAGGGCCTGGCCCAGTTGCACCGGTGACTCCGCAGCCAGGTGTGGAGCGAACTCCGCCACGCCCGGCGGCAGCAGCACGACCACGGTCGAGCCATAGTTGAAGCGTGCCATCTCCGCGAAGCGCTCCAGGCGGATGCCCTGGCCGCGATAGTCCTTGCGGGTGATGCGGTCACCGTACTGAGGGATCTCCTCGCCGCTCCACACTGTCTCCACGCCGGAGACCAGCAGCGCGCCGACCATCACGCTGACCATCGGGCCGAAGCTGGTATCGAAATGGCAGACCAGGCGCTCGTTGCGTGCGAACAGGCGTGGCACGCCTGCCACGGCGGCCGGACCCACGCTGAAAAGGCGGCCTGGCACATGCACGGTCTCGCGCAGGGTGCCGGTCCAGGGCATGTGCACACGGTGGTAGTCGCGCGGGGACAGGTAGACGGTCGCGTACAGGCCGTCGTTGAACGGCTTGGCGTCTTCGGCGCTGCCCAGCAGCTCGGCGGCGGTGAACGACTGGCCCTTGGCCTGGAAGATGCGGCCGGCCTCGATGTTGCCGAGCTGGCTGACACGGCCGTCGGCCGGCATCACCAGGGTGCGCGGATCGGCATCGGCCACGCGTGCGCCCGGTTTCAGTGCACGGGTGAAGAACTGGTTGAAGGTGGCGTAACTGCGCGGGTCGGGGTTGGCGGCTTCGTCCAGATTGACGTTGAACCTGCGGCTGACGGTGTCGATCAGCCAGCGCGACACGCGCGGGTTGTCCGAGTACGCCAGCGAGCGCGCCATCGAGGACAACAGGCGATGGGGCAGGGCGTATGTCAGGGCGGTGGTGAGGCTCATGGGGCGGTTTTCTCGGTCAGCTTCTGCAGGTCGCGGGCGATCGCCGGCGCGTTGAACGGGGGCCGCACCAGGCCGGCGAGCCGGCCCTGCGGATCGAGCACGGCCAGGCTGGCCGAGTGCTCGACGGTGTAATCCTCGGGATTCTCGTCGAAATGCTTGCCCGGCACCTTCTGGAACACGAAGCCCAGTGCGGTGGCGAAGCGTTCCAGCGAAGGGACGTCGGCGGTGGCCGCCAGGGTGTCCTTGTGGAAGCCGTGCGCGTACTCGCCAAGGCGGGTGGCGCTGTCGCGCTCGGGATCGACGGAGACGAACAGCACCCGCGGACGCAGCCCGTCGGGCAGTGCTTCCCACTGCTGCTGCGCACCGGCCAGTTCGGCCAGGGTGGTCGGGCACACGTCGGGGCAGAAGGTGAACCCCAGGAACACCAGGGTCCAATGGCCCTTCAACTCGCCCGGAATGAGCCGCGTGCCATCGGACTGGGCCAGGTTGAAGTCGGGCAGCTCGCGCGGCTGCGGGTACAGGGTGATCGCTTCGGTGGCCGGCTGGCCGGCCGGGGGCTTCGGAGCAAAGACCTGCTGCGCGGCGAGCAGGCCCAGGCCCGCCGCCAGGGCGATCAGCAGGATGATGCCGACGTTGCGATTGAACATGGGAGCCCCCGCGCGAAGTGGTCCCCATCATACCGGCTGCGGCCTGATCGTTTCCGTCGCAACGGATGCCGGCGCAGGCGCCAGCCCCTATAATCGGGGGCCACTTTGCCCGCAGTACCGCCATGACCGCTGAAACGGCCGCCGAACTCCACACGATCATCGACCTGATCCGCTACGGCACCAGCCGTTTCAACGCCGCCGGGCTGACCTTCGGGCACAGCTACGACAACGCCCTGGACGAGGCGACCCAACTGGTGCTGCACAGCCTGCACCTGCCGCATGACCTGGGCCCGGCGTATGGCCAGGCGCGGTTGCTGCAGGAGGAGAAGGTGCGGGTGCTGGAGCTGTTCCAGCGCCGCATCGACGAACGTATCCCGGCCGCCTACCTGACCGGCGAGGCGTGGTTCGCCGGCCTGAGCTTCAAGAGCGACGCGCGCGCCCTGGTGCCGCGTTCGCCGATCGCCGAGCTGATCGAGTGTGGTTTCGAACCATGGCTGGCCGGCCGCGACGTCAGCCGCGCGCTGGATCTGTGCACGGGTTCGGGCTGCATCGCCATCGCCATGGGCCACTATTACCCGAACTGGGAGGTGGACGGCGTGGACCTGAGCGACGACGCACTGTCGCTGGCCGAAGAGAACAAGGAGCGCCTGCAGGCGCACAACGTCACGCTGATCAAGTCCGACCTGTTCAGTGGCCTGACCGGCCGCCATTACGACCTGATCGTCACCAACCCGCCGTACGTCACCAACGACGAGACCGATGCCCTGCCGCAGGAATATTCCTACGAGCCGGAAATGGGCCTGCGTGCCGGCGATGACGGCCTGGACCTGGTGCTGAAGATCCTGCGCGATGCGCCGCTGCACCTGAGCGAGGACGGCCTGCTGATCTGCGAAGTGGGCGAGTCCGAGCAGCACCTGGTCAAGCTGCTGCCGGAAGTGGACTTCGCCTGGATCGAGTTCAAGGTCGGGCAGATGGGCATTTTCGCGGTCGAATGCCGCGAGCTGATCGCCCACAGCGCCCGCATCACCGAACTGGCGGCGCAACGGCCGTGAGCTCCAATTCGTTCGGCAAGCTGTTCACCGTCACCACGTTCGGCGAGTCGCACGGGCCGGCCATCGGCTGCGTGATCGATGGCTGTCCGCCCGGGCTGGCGCTGGACGCGGCCGAATTTGCCCACGATCTGCAGCGCCGTGCCACCGGCAAGAGCCGGCACACGTCGGCGCGGCGCGAGGCCGATGAGGTCGAGATCCTGTCCGGCGTGTACGAGGGCCTGACCACCGGCACGCCGATCGCGCTGCTGATCCGCAACACCGATCAGCGCAGCAAGGACTACGCGAACATCGGCCAGCAGTTCCGGCCGGGCCATGCCGACTACAGCTACTGGCACAAGTACGGCATCCGCGATCCGCGGGGCGGTGGCCGTTCCTCGGCGCGCGAGACCACCATGCGCGTGGCCGCGGGCGTGGTCGCCAAGAAGTGGTTGGCCGAGCGCTTCGGCGTCACCGTGCGCGGGTATCTGTCGCAGCTGGGCGGGATCACTCCTGCAGGTTTCGACTGGTCGGCGGTGGAAGACAATCCGTTCTTCTGGCCGCACGCCGCGCAGGTGCCGGAGCTGGAGGCGTACATGGATGCGCTGCGCAAGTCCGGCGATTCGGTCGGCGCGCGCGTGGACGTGGTTGCCGACAACGTGCCCCCGGGCTGGGGCGAGCCGATCTACGGCAAGCTCGATGGCGAGCTTGCGGCGGCGCTGATGAGCATCAACGCGGTCAAGGGCGTGGAGATCGGCGACGGGTTCGCCAGCGCGGCCCAGAAGGGCACCGAACACCGTGACCTGCTGACCCCGCAGGGTTTCGCCAGCAATCACGCGGGCGGCATCCTGGGCGGCATTTCCACCGGCCAGCCGGTGGTTGCGTCGATGGTGTTGAAGCCGACCTCCAGCCTGCGCCTGCCGGGCCCATCGCTGGACACCGCCGGCAACGTGGTCGAAGTGGTCACCACTGGCCGCCATGATCCCTGCGTCGGCATCCGCGCCACGCCGATCGCCGAAGCGATGGTGGCGCTGGTGCTGATGGACCAGGCATTGCGTCACCGCGCGCAATGCGGCGATGTCGGCACCATCACGCCCCGCATTCCCGGGCAGGTCGATGGCTGAAACGCGGCCGACGGTGTGGGTGAGCCAGCCGCTGATCGAGGCGGCCATCGCGCCGCTGCGTGATCGCGTGCAGCTGCGCACCACCGACGCCGTCACCGTGTGGTCGCCTGAGCAGATCGCCGCACAACTGGCCAGCGCCGATGGCGCGATCATCACCCTCAACGAGCGTATCGGCGCGGCCGAGCTGGCCAATGCCTCGCGGCTGCAGGTCGTTGCCAACGTCGGCGTGGGCTACAACAACCTGGATGTGACCGCGCTCAGCGCGGCGGGCATCCTGGCCAGCAATACCCCCGACGTGCTTACCGAGACCACCGCCGATCTGGGCTTCGCACTGCTGATGGCCGCCGCGCGCCGGATCACCGAATCCGAACGCTGGCTGCGTGAAGGGCACTGGCAGCAATGGTCGTTCCAGACCATGCTCGGTGCCGACATCCACGGCAGCACCCTGGGCATTCTCGGCATGGGGCGGATCGGCCAGGGCATCGCCCGTCGCGGCGCGCATGGTTTCGGCATGAAGGTGCTGTACCACAACCGCTCGCGACTGCCAGCAGATGCCGAAGCAGCAGTCGGTGCCGCTTATGTCGATCTGGATACGCTGCTGGCGCAGTCCGACCATCTGGTGCTTGTGCTGCCTTACACCCCGGCCTCGCACCACCTGATCGACGCCGCTGCGCTGGCGAAGATGAAACCGACGGCCACGCTGGTGAACATCGCGCGCGGAGGCCTGGTCGACGAAACAGCGCTGGCCGATGCACTGGCCCATGGGCGCCTGGCCGCTGCCGGGCTGGACGTCTACGAAGGCGAGCCGGCCGTACGCCCGGAACTGCTGGCGCTGCGCAACGTCGTGCTGACCCCGCACATCGGCAGCGCTTCGCTGGCCACGCGTACGGCGATGGTGCAGCGGGCCGTGGACAACCTGCTGGCCGCGCTCGGCCTGGCCGGCGGGCCGGCGCACATGCCGAGCGCGATCAATGCCGACGCGGCGCTGGCCGCACGTGCCGCCCTGGGCAAAAAAAACGGGAAACGATAGGGAGCCTCCGCGCGTTCCGTCCGAGGAGGTTCCCCGAACCCAGCTGTCGTGCGTGAATTTTTCCCATCCGTTTTCTTGAGAGTTCCCCCCATGAGCAATGCACAACGCCGCTTCCATGTCGCCATCGTCGGTGCCACCGGCGCCGTCGGCGAGACCATGCTGGCCATCCTGGCCGAGCGCGGTTTCCCGGTCGGAACCCTGAGCCTGCTTGCCTCCGAGCGTTCGGCCGGTGGTGAGGTCGAGTTCAACGGCGAGAAGGTCAGGATCCAGGACCTGGCGAGCTTCGATCCGAAGGGTGTGGAGATCGCCCTGTTCTCCGCAGGTGGCAGCGTCTCCAAGGAGTACGCACCGAAGTTCGCCGCCGCCGGTGCGGTGGTGATCGACAACTCCTCGGCCTTCCGTTACGACGATGACGTGCCGCTGGTGGTATCGGAGGTCAATCCGGACCAGATCGGCAATCGTCCGCGCGGCATCATCGCCAACCCCAACTGCTCGACCATGCAGATGCTGGTCGCGCTGGCGCCGCTGCATCGTCGCTATGGCATCGAGCGCATCAACGTCTCCACCTATCAGTCGGTGTCCGGCGGTGGACGCTCCGCACTGGAGGAGCTGGGCAAGCAGACCGGCCAGCTGCTGAGTTTCCAGGAGATCGATCCGCAGCGTTTCCCGGTGCAGATCGCCTTCAACCTGATCCCGCACATCGACGACTTCCAGGACAACGGCTTCACCAAGGAAGAAATGAAGCTGGTGTGGGAAACCCGCAAGATCCTGGGCGACGACAGCATCCTGGTGAACCCGACCGCGGTGCGCGTGCCGGTGTTCTACGGCCATTCCGAGTCGGTGGCGATCGAGACCCGCGACAAGGTCACCGTGGCCGAGGCCCGTGCGCTGCTTGAACAGTCGCCCGGCATCGAGGTGGTCGACCGCCATGAAGCCGGCGGCTATCCGACGCCGGTCACCCACGCATCGGGCACCGATGCGGTGTACGTCGGCCGCATCCGCGAGGATCTGTCGCATCCGCGTGGCCTCAATCTGTGGATCGTGTCGGACAACGTGCGCAAGGGCGCAGCCCTGAACGCGGTGCAGCTGGCAGAGCTGGTCGCTGCCGAGCAGCGTTGATCGACAGCCCGGGCGCCCTGGGCTGCTCTGTGCGTGCGGACCCCGGTCCGCACGCTTTATAGTGTCGCCCATGAATAAACGGGCCAAGGGCGCATCGCGCCCGCTCACCTATCTGTCTGCCGCACTGCTGGCTCTGGCCAGCAGTCCGGTGTTCGCGCTGGGGCTGGGCGACATCCGCGTCCTGTCCAGACCCGGTCAGCCGCTGCTGGCGGAGATTCCGGTGGTGTCCGCCGATCCTTCGGAGCTGGAGAATCTGCGCGTGGCGCTGGCATCGCCAGCCACGTTCGAACGTGTCGGCCTGCAACAGCCGACCGGCCTGGTGGGCGAGCTCCAGTTCGAGCTGACCCGCAATGCGCAGGGGCGGGCCGTGGTGCGGGTCACCTCGCAGATGCCGGTGGAGACGCCGTCGCTGAGCTTCCTGGTCGAGGCCGACTGGGGACAGGGACGGTTGGTGCGCGAGTATTCGGCCCTGATCGATGCGCCCTCCAGCGCGCTGGCCGTGGCGGAACCGGAAATCGTCGCACCGGCGGGCACGCTCTCCAATACCATCGCCCGCGATCCGCCCGCCGAGGCGGCGGTACCGGCGCCTGCACAGGGCGGGACGCCGGCCAGTGCGACCACGGCGGCTGCACCGGTGCGTCCGCGCGCTGCCGCTGCACCGTCGTTGCCGCCGGCTGCCGATGGCAGCATCACCGTGCAGCGCGGGCAGACCTTGTCGCAGATCGCCAGCGCGGTCGCCCGCGGCAACCAGGTCAGCCGCAACCGGGCGATGATTGCGCTGCTGCGTGCCAATCCCGAGGCCTTCATCCGGGGCAACATCAACCTGCTCAAACAGGGTGCGGTACTGCGCATGCCCGGCAGTGACGCGCTGGCGGCGGTGGATGCGGCCGAAGCCGGTGCCCTGGTCCGCGAACACGCCGCGCAGTGGCGGCAGGCGCGTACCGTGCCGCAGCCGGCAGGCGTTCCTGCACCTGCGGTCGCTGCGCGGGCCACTTCTCCGGCCGCCGCGGCCGGGGCACGACTTGAGATCGCCCCGGCGCTGGCGTCCGACGCCGCGCACGCGGGCACAACCACCGGCACCGGAGCCGGCAGCGAGGGTGACATGCTGGGCAACGAACAACTTCGCCAGGCGCGCGAGGACATCGCCACCCGCGATGCCGAGATCGGCGAGCTGAAACAGCGTGTGGCCGAACTGGAAACGCTGAAGGCACAACAGCAGTCGCTGATCGCGATGAAGGACAACGACCTGGCGGCGGCCCAGCAACGGCTGGCACAGGCGCCGGGCGCGCGTGACGCCGGAACGCCGTGGTACTGGCTGGGACTGCCGGTGCTGCTGGTGCTGGCAGGCGCCGCATGGTTGCTGCGCCGTCGCAAGCCATCGCCGCTGCCGCCGCTGCGCGAGGAGGACGATGCCGCAGCTCTGGCGGCGGCCGTGCCGGCCGGTGCCGCGCTCGATACTCTGGCCGAGCAGTCTGCGTGGTCTACCGCCGATGCCGACAGCGGGCGCCAGGAGCCGGCGATGCCGGCCTGGGCGACGATCGCCGACGCCCGATCCGAAGACGGATCGGGCGGCACGGACAAGCAGCCGTCGGGCGATGGCAAGGACGAGGCACCGTTGCCGGAACCCGTGACCGACCTGCCGCGCTGGGACGAACCGGTGGACGAGAGGGGTGTTGGCCGGCCGACGGCCCAGGAAGCCGATTCCGGGGTTTCGGTCCCGGACTACGCGCTGCATGCCGAGCAGCAGCCGCAGTTCCGCGGCGTGTTCGACCTGCCCGCCGATCTGCAGGACAACGACGCCCCGTCGGTGGAGGATGCCGGCGACACATGGTCGCCCCGCGCCGGGCAGGAACGCCTGGAACTGGCGATCGCCTACCTGGATCTGGGCGACGCACAGACCGCGCGTACCCTGCTGCTGGAGGTTGCCGAAGGGGGCGACCCGGACTGCCAGGCGCAGGCGCGCGAGCTGCTGGCCCGGCTGCCGTGACCGATACCTTCGACAAGGACCCTGCCATGACCCGCGAGCGTCGCATCGACTATGTTGAGTTCGCGTCCCGCGACCCGGCCGCCAGCCGTGCCTTCTTCGAGAAGGTGTTCGGCTGGTCGTTCGTCGATTACGGCAGCGACTACACCGCCTTCGACGATGGTCGCCTGCAGGGGGGCTTCTTCCGCGGCCAGCCGCAACGCGCTACTGAAGGTGCCCCGCTGCTGGTGCTGTACGCCGATCAGCTGGCCCCCGCCGAAATGGCCGTGCGCCAGGCGGGTGGTGAGGTGGTGCGGCCGGTGTTCTCCTTCCCGGGCGGCAGCCGCTTCCAGTTCGTCGAACCCGGTGGCAATGAACTGGCGGTCTGGTCGGAACGCGATCCGGCCTGAGCGTCGTCCACTCCGCAACATCGAGGTAGCACATGCGTTATGCGCTTGGCGTCGAGTACGACGGCAGCGATTTCAGAGGCTGGCAGAACCTGGGAGAGGGCGGTCCCAGCGTCCAGGCCAGTCTTGAGCAGGCCCTGTCTTCGGTGGCCGACGCGCCGCTGCAGGTGGTCTGCGCTGGCCGAACCGACGCCGGCGTGCACGGCCAGTGCCAGGTCGTGCATTTCGATACCGACGTAGTGCGCGACCCGCGCGCCTGGATGCTGGGTACCACCACCCGCCTGCCGCGCTCGATCGCGGTGCGCTGGTGCGTACCGGTGGCGGAGGATTTCCATGCGCGGTTCTCAGCGCGGGCGCGCCGCTACCGTTACCGGCTGCTCAATCGCGAAGTACGGCCGGCGCTGGACCGGCAGACGCTGAGCTGGGAGCGTCGCGCACTGGACGCGACGCTGATGCACACGGCCGGGCAGGCGCTGCTGGGTGAGAACGACTTCAGCGCGTTCCGCTCGGTCCAGTGCCAGGCCCTGCATGCGCGGCGCGAGCTGCAGTCACTGCAGGTCAGCCGCCACGGCGAGGTGATCGAGGTGGCGGTACAGGGCAATGCATTCCTTCATCACATGGTTCGCAATATCGTCGGTTCGCTGATCCTGGTCGGCAGCGGCGAGAAACCGGTGGAGTGGATCGCCGAGCTGCTGGCCGGAAGGGATCGCACCGTAGCCGGTCCCACTGCACCGCCGCAGGGCCTGGTGTTTCTTGGACCGCTGTACCCCGACAACTGGCATCTGCCCGCCGAGGTCACGCTATGAGCCGCTCCTACTACCGTACACGCATCAAGTTCTGTGGAATGACCCGTGCCGGCGACGTGCGCCTGGCCGGCGAGCTCGGCGTGGATGCGGTGGGTTTCATCTTCGCCCGCGAGAGCAGCCGCCGGGTTGCGCCCGCCGAAGCGCGCGCGATGCGCCAGGCGATCGCGCCGATGGTCGACGTGGTGGCGCTGTTCCGCAACAACAGCAAGGAAGAGGTGCGCGAAGTGCTGCGCACCGTGCGGCCCACCCTGCTGCAGTTCCATGGCGAGGAGGACGAGAGCTTCTGCCGCAGCTTCAACATGCCTTACCTGAAGGCGGTCGCGATGGGGGGGCGTGAGGAAGTCAACGCGCGTACCCTGCAACTGCGCTATCCGAGCGCGGCCGGCTTCCTGTTCGACAGCCACGCACCGGGTGGCGGTGGCGGTACCGGTGTTGCATTCGACTGGACCCGCATCCCGACCGGGTTGCATCGGCCATTCCTGCTGGCCGGCGGTCTGACCCCGGACAATGTGTACGACGCGGTGCTGGCGACCCTTCCGTGGGGCGTCGACGTCTCCAGCGGCATTGAACTGGAGCCGGGCATCAAGGACGGCTACAGGATGCGCACCTTCGTCGAGGAAGTGCGCCGCGCCGACTGCACCGTGCTGGAGTAGGACCGGGAGGCTGCGGCGTCACGTTACCTCAGCTGGGCCGCGACCCAGTCCGCCAGGGCGTCGACGCGTGCGTCGGCCTGGCCCTCCGGCCGCGCCAGGACCCAGAAGCCGCCCGTGGCGGCGAAACCCCATGGGGCCAGCAGCCGGCCTGCCGCGAGATCCTCAGCGACCAGCGGCTCCGGCGCGATCGCTGGACCCAGCCCTGCCACCGCCGCTTCCAGCAGGTAGTAAAGGTGTTCGAAACCCGTGCCCAGCCGCAGCCGGGCGGGGTCGAGATCGTGCGCCTGCGCCCACGTCGGCCACGCCTGTGGCCGTGAGCTGGTGTGCAGCAGCGTCTCCTGCAGCAGTGCCGAGGGCGGCACATGGCGCAGGCGCTGCGCCGCCGGATGTGACGGTGCCACCACCACGCCCACCCGCTCGGGCGCCAGCTCGCGCACCTGCCAGCCCCGTGGCCACGGCCCCTGCGCCAGCAGCAGGACCGCATCCAGTGCCGCCTGCGCCTCGGTGAAGCTGCCGTCCAGTGCCGACCACTGCAGGCGCACACCGGGCAGTGCGGCCTGCAGGGCGGGGAGGCGCGGAATCATCCAGCGCGCCAGCACGCTGCCGCTGCAGCCCAGTACCAGCGCTGGCGACGCCGCGGGCCGCCGCAGCTCGCGCACGCAGTCTTCGATGCCGGCGAAGGCTTCGCTGCAGGCCGCCTGCAACAGTGTTCCCGATGCGGTCAGGCGCAGGCCACGCCCGGCGCGCTGGAACAGGGCCAAGCCCAGATGATCCTCCAGCAGCTTCAGCTGCCGGCTGACTGCACCGTGGGTGACATGCAGGTCCTGCGCGGCGCGGCCCACACCGCCCAGACGGGCGGTGGCCTCGAACGCGCGCAGGGCATTGAGTGGCGGCAGCAGGGATCGGCTCATGTGAGATTTCCTGACGATATGTGCCAGATAATATCCATTTTCCGGTCATGACCCGTGCGCTAGAGTATCCACCTGTCTGAATCACCGGTCCCTGCCATGTCTGCCTCCCCCATTGCCGACTACCACGCCTTCCCGGATGCCGAGGGCCACTTCGGCCGCTATGGCGGCAGCTTTGTCGCCGAAACCCTGGTCGGTCCGCTGCAGGAGCTGGCCCAGGCCTATGACCAGGCCCGCCAGGACCCCGCGTTCCAGGCGGCCTACGACCGCGATCTGGCTCATTACGTGGGCCGGCCGAGCCCGATCTATCATGCCCAGCGCCTGAGCGACCACGTGGGCGGCGCACAGATCCTGCTCAAGCGCGAGGACCTGAACCACACCGGCGCGCACAAGATCAACAACACCATCGGCCAGGCGCTGCTGGCGGCGCGGATGGGCAAGACGCGCATCATCGCCGAGACCGGCGCCGGCCAGCATGGCGTCGCCAGCGCCACCGTTGCCGCACGCCTGGGCCTGGAGTGCGTGGTGTACATGGGCGCCACCGACATCGAGCGGCAGAAGATCAATGTCTACCGGATGAAGCTGCTCGGCGCGACGGTGGTGCCGGTCACCTCCGGTTCGGCGACCCTGAAGGATGCGCTCAATGAAGCGATGCGCGACTGGGTGACCAACGTGCAGGACACCTTCTACATCATCGGTACCGTGGCCGGCCCGGACCCGTATCCGCGCATGGTGCGCGATTTCAATGCCATCGTCGGCCGCGAAGCGCGCGAACAGATGCTGGCTGAGTATGGCCGGCTGCCGGATGCGATCACGGCGTGCGTGGGTGGCGGCAGCAACGCGATCGGCCTGTTCCATGCCTTCCTCAACGACCGCCAGGTCGAGATCGTCGGCGCCGAAGCGGCCGGTGACGGTATCAACACAGGCCGCCATGCCGCCTCGATCGCAGCAGGGCGTCCAGGCGTGCTGCATGGCAACCGCACCTACGTGCTGTGCGACGACGACGGCCAGATCATCGAGACCCACTCGGTGTCGGCCGGCCTGGACTATCCGGGGGTCGGCCCGGAGCACGCGTTCCTGGCCGACAGCGGGCGCGCACGCTATCTCGGCATCACCGACGAAGAAGCGCTGCAGGCGTTCCATCTGCTGGCACACACCGAGGGCATCCTGCCGGCGCTGGAGTCCAGCCACGCGCTGGCGCAGGCGATCAAGCTGGCGCGCGAGCGTCCGCGCGACCAGATCGTGCTGTGCAATCTGTCCGGGCGTGGCGACAAGGACGTGCATACCATCGCCGCACGCGAAGGGCTGGTGCTGTGAGTCCCATGCTGCGCCATGGTGGCGCGCTGGTACTGGCAGTGGGGCTGGGCGGCTGCACGCCGCCCGATCCGCCGGTGCTGGCGCCCGCGGCGACGTCTCCGGCGGCCATCGCCCCGGCCCGCCAGGTGGCCAGCAACGACGACGATGCCGCCCATCACCCGATCGAGGATGCACCGTTGCCTGCAGCAGGGGAGGTCACGGATGACGGGGCCGCGCCGACGGTGGCTTCGGTCGCGCTGGACCATGCCGGCGAGGTGCTGATCGGCCAGCCTTTCAGCGAACTGCAGGCCGAGGCGCAGTGGCACTCGGCTGGCCTCGCCGAGGCGACGGCCGGGCGCTGCGACTATTACGAGCGCGGCACGCTGCCCGAGGGCGTGGCGATGCTGGTGCAGGACGGCAACGTGGTGCGTTTCGACCTGGCTCCGATCGACGATTCGGGACTGGTGGTGACCCAGCCCGGGCCGTTCGGACTGCGCCTGGACATGCCGCGTGCGCAGGTTCTGCAGCAGATGCCGCGGGGCGTCATCGCAGCTGCGCTGGGCGTTGATGCCGACGCCGGAGAATCCCTGCTCTGGCAGGACCCCGGTTCCGATCTGGCGATCCGCGTGGAGATCGTGGATGGCACCGTATCCAGAATGCATTGGGGCGCCAGCGGCGCCGTTGACCTGATCGAAGGATGTACCTGACATGTCCGTATCCCGACTCGACGCCTGTTTCCAGCGCCTGCGCGAACAGCAGCGCAAGGCACTGATTCCCTTCGTCACCGCTGGCGATCCTCTGCTGGAAGCAACCGTGCCGGTCATGCATGCACTGGTTGAGGCGGGCGCCGATGTGATCGAACTGGGGGTGCCGTTCTCCGATCCGATGGCCGACGGCCCGACCATCCAGCGCAGTTCCGAACGTGCGCTGGCGCGCGGTGCAGGCAGCCGTTACGTCCTGCAGGCGGTAGCGCAGTTCCGCCAGCGCGATGCGCAGACGCCGGTGGTGCTGATGGGCTATCTCAATCCTGTGGAGATCCATGGCTACGCGGCATTCGCCAAGGCCGCGGTGACCGCTGGCGTGGATGGCGTGCTGCTGGTCGACCTGCCGCCGGAGGAAGCCGGCGAAGCCCAGCAGGCCTTTGATGCGGAAGGCCTGGCCCTGGTCCTGCTTGCCTCCCCGACCACCAGCCCGGCACGCGCGGACAAACTGCTCGCGCTGGCGCGGGGCTACCTGTACTACGTCAGTTTTGCCGGTGTCACCGGTGCGTCAGACCGCCTCGACAGCGAGGCCGCCAGCGTACGCCTGCAGGCGCTGCGTGAACGGGCCACGGTCCCGGTGGTGGCCGGCTTCGGCATCCGCGATGCCGCCAGTGCGGCGGCCATGGCGCGCGAGGCAGACGGTGTGGTGGTGGGCAGCGCCCTGGTCGCGGCACTGGCCGAAGCGACCTCGGCCGAAGAGGCGGCCCAGCGGGCGCACGCATTCCTGGCGCCCCTGCGCCAGGCCCTGGACGCCTGACGGCAGCGCCCGGCCATGCCCGGCGGTGCGCGCTACGGCGTATCCGCCGGGCGTGGCCCGGCGCTGCCTGCGCTAAACGTACGTCCCAGCATGGTTTTTCCGCCGCCGCCCACAGGCCGGCAAGGGGTGCACGGGCGGGGAAAGCGGAGCTAGACTGTCCGCCTTTGCGGCCCCCGGGCCGCCCTGAACGGAAGTGTCCTCCCGCATGAGTTGGCTCAGCAAGTTGATGCCGTCCGGCATCCGCACCGACAACACCCCCAGCAAGAAGCGCAGCGTCCCCGAGGGCCTGTGGGAAAAGTGCAGCAACTGCGGCAGCGCGCTGTACCGGCCGGAACTGGAAGAGAACCTGGAGGTCTGCCCGAAGTGCGGTCACCACATGGCGATCCGCGCGCGCGCGCGCCTGGCCGCGCTGTTCGATGCGGACAGCACCACCGAGATCGGTGCGCGCCTGGGGCCGACCGACCTGCTGAAGTTCAAGGACCAGAAGAAGTACAGCGAGCGCATCAAGATCGCGCAGAAGAACACCGGCGAGTACGACGCGCTGATCGCCATGCGCGGCCTGCTCAAGGGCCGTCCGCTGGTCGCATCCTCGTTCGATTTCGCCTTCATGGGCGGTTCGATGGGTTCGGTGGTCGGCGAGCGTTTCTCGCTGGCGGCCGAGGCTGCCGTGGAGATCGGTGCGCCTTACGTCTGCTTCTCCGCCAGTGGCGGCGCGCGCATGCAGGAAGGCCTGTTCTCGCTGATGCAGATGGCCAAGACCTCGGCTGCGCTGGGCAAGCTGCGTGAAGCCGGCCTGCCGTACATCTCGGTGCTGACCCATCCCACCACCGGTGGCGTGTCGGCCTCGTTCGCGATGCTGGGTGACATCAACATCGCCGAGCCGCAGGCGCTGATCGGATTCGCCGGGCCGCGCGTGATCGAACAGACCGTGCGCGAAAAACTGCCGGAAGGTTTCCAGCGTTCGGAATTCCTGCTGGAGCATGGTGCCATCGACCAGATCTGCGACCGCCGCGAAATGCGTGACCGCCTGTCCGACCTGCTGGCGATGCTGGGCCGCCAGCCGGCGCCGGAGGTGGCTTGATGGGAGGCCGCAAGTACTTCGGTACTGATGGCATCCGCGGACGTGTCGGTGAGGGAGCGATCTCGGCCGACTTCGTGCTGCGCCTGGGCAATGCGCTGGGCCGCGTGCTGGTGGCCCGGCACGGCCAGGACGGGCGCCGCCCGATCGTGGTGATCGGCAAGGACACCCGCATTTCCGGCTACATGTTCGAGGCGGCGCTGGAGGCGGGCCTGGTCGCCGCCGGCACCGATGTGCAGCTGCTGGGCCCGATGCCCACCCCGGCGGTGGCGTTCCTGACCCGCACCTTGGGCGTTGATGCAGGCATCGTCATCAGTGCTTCGCACAATCCGCATTACGACAACGGCATCAAGTTCTTCTCCGCACAGGGCGAGAAACTGGACGACGCCACCGAACTGGCGCTGGAAGCCGCACTGGACGTGCCCTTCACCACGGCCGAATCGGAGCGGCTGGGCAAGGCGTCGCGCGCGCGCGAGGCGGTAGGCCGCTACATCGAGTTCTGCAAGGCCAGCGTGCCGCGTGCGTTCGATCTGCGTGGCGTACGTCTGGTGCTGGACTGCGCGCATGGTGCCACCTACCAGATCGCCCCGCTGCTGTTCCGCGAGCTGGGTGCCGAGGTCATCGGCATCGGTGCCGAGCCGAACGGGGTGAACATCAATGCCGGCGTCGGTTCGACCCATATCGACAACCTCGCCGCCAAGGTCCGCGAGACCCGTGCCGATCTCGGCATCGCCTTCGACGGTGACGGTGATCGCGTGCTGATGGCTGACGACCAGGGCAATCCGGTCGACGGCGATGACCTGCTGTACATCCTGGCACGCACCTGGCAGGCGGAAGGTCGCCTGCGTGGGCCGGTGGTCGGCACGCTGATGAGCAACTATGGACTGGAGAAGGCGCTGGCCGACCTGCAGATTCCGTTCCAGCGCAGCAACGTCGGCGACCGCTACGTGCACCAGGCACTGATCGAAGGTGACGGCGTGCTCGGTGGCGAAGCGTCGGGCCATCTGCTGTGCCTGGACCGGGCCACGACCGGTGACGGCATCGTCAGTGCGCTGCAGGTGCTGCTTGCGCTGCGCAGCAGCGGACAGACGCTGCGGCAGGCGTTGCAGCCGCTGGTGAAGGTCCCGCAGAAGACGGTGAACGTGCGCTTGGGCAATGTCTCGGCCAAGACCACCGTGCAGGCCGAAAGCGTGCAGTCGGCACTGCTGGAGGCGCAGCAGGCCGTGGCCGGCCGTGGGCGCGCATTCCTGCGCCCGTCCGGCACCGAGCCGGTGGTGCGGGTGACGGTCGAGGCCGATGACGCAACACTGATGCAGGACACGCTGGATCGCCTGTCGGCCGCAGTGAAGGCCGCCGCCGCGGCCTGAGCCCGCAGGTGGTTCCGCAACGGACAACGCCCCGGACGACCGGGGCGTTTTCTGTTCAGGGGGCCGCTGCTGGGCCGAGGCGGACTCAGGGGCCCGGCACCATCTTCTTCTGGCGGGCCTTGAAGCCGTTGAACAGCGGCGCGATCAACGGGTTGTAGCTCTGCGCGATGCGCTTGCGCAACCAGCTGGCCGGCCGGTTGCGGATCGCGAAGCGGTAGATGCGTTCGGGATCGCCGCCGATCACGTTGCGGCCGAACGGGTGGGTGGTATGCAGGTAACGGAACCCCTGCTCGCGCGCGACTTCGACATGGTCATCGTCGAAGTCACCGTACGGCCAGCACAATGTGTCCGAAACTGCGCCCAGCTTGTCCTGCAGGACCTGGCGCGAGAGTGCCAGGTCGTTGCTGATGCCGGCCCGGCGCTGCGCGCGGTCCAGGTCTTCGCGGCGCAACCAGCGTGTATGGGTGTGGGTATGGCAATGCACCTCGAAGGTGCCCGCGTCGATCGCCGCGCGCGCTTCGCTCCAGCGCATCATCACATCGTCGCTGCGCCCCTGCTCGTAGATGGCGGCCTCGCAGCCGCGATGGTCCGGCGTTGCCGGCAGTACCGCGCCGGGCAGGCCTGCATGCGGCCGCACCGAGCCTTCGCCCATCCATCCGGTGACCACGAACACCACCGCGTGCATGCCGTACTTCTGCAGGATCGGATGCGCGTAGACCCAGTTGTCCAGGTAGCCATCGTCGAAGGTGATGACGATCGACCGGCGCGGCACCGGCCTGCCGGCCAGGAACCCGGCGTACTGCTCCAGTGTCAGTGAGGTCCAGCCACTGTTGGCCAGCCAGGCAATCTGGCTTTCGAAATTCTCCGGCGACACCGTGATCATGCCGGGCGACGGACTGACGTGATGGTGCATCAGCACCGGTACGGTTCGGGCATCAGCCATGTCCCAGCTCCTTCAGCCACTGGCGGTAGTAGTGTTCGGTGGTCTCGCCGTGGCCGGTGGGTGTGAAGCGGTGCGCAGCGCGCATCCATTCCCAGCCGGCACGGCCCATCTGCCGGCGCCGTTCCGGATCGTCCACCAGCAGGCGCAGAGCGCCCGTCAGGGCAGCATTGTCGCCCAGCCGGGTGAGGATTGCATTGCTGCCGTCCACGACCATCTCCGGCACGCCACCAACCCGCGTCGCCACGATCGGCACGCCGACGTACGCCGCTTCCAGAAACACGGTGCCGGCGGCTTCCTTGTGCGAGGCGAGGGCGAAGATATCGAAGCCGGCCATCAGCCGGCAGGCGCCGTCGCGGTAGCCGAGCAGGTGGACCTGCGACTGCAGGCCGTGCTCGGCGCACATCGCCTGCAGGCGCTCCATCACTGGCTGCCCGTCGCCGATCACCACCAGGTGCAGGTTCGGATTGGCCTTGCACAGCGGCACCATTGCCTGCAGCAGATCGGCATGGCCCTTGGGCTCGCGCAGCACCGCCACGCAGCCGACCACGATGTCCTGTTCGCCGAAGCCGAGCTCGGCACGGACTTCGGCACGCACGTCCTGCAGGCACTGCCACGGATCTTCCTTGCGGATATCGGTCCAGCGCGGTGGAACCGCGATCGGCGGCACGATGCCGATGCGCTCAGCGGGAATGCCACGGTCGGCCAGCAGCTGCTTGACGAAGCTGCTGACGGTCAGCACCCGGTGCGGCAGGCCGGTATAGGTCAGCAGCGAGTTGACCGGACTCATCAGGTGGCGCGAGCGCACCACCAGCGGCGCACCGCCGAGGCGGGCGCCGGCGGCGGCAATCAAGGCGTCGCGACGGCTGGTGGTGTTCACCACGTCATAGCGTTCGCGGCGCACCAGGCGCGAAACCGACCAGATGCCGCGCAGCAGGCGCGCCAGCCCTCCCATGCGCAGCGTATGCACGGTGAAGCCGTCATCGCGCGCCAGCTGCGCCAGCCGTGCCTCGGGCTGGCACAGCAGCGAGACGTCGTGGCCGCGCGCGCGCATGGCCTGCATGTGGCGGAAGATGTAGATCTCCTGCCCGCCCATTCCCTTGGCGGCTTCGGTGTGCAGGATGCGCAGCGAACGTTTCATGCGGACTCGATCCTTGATATCAACGATTGCGGAAGCGCGTCAGCGCTTCCCAGGCGGAACGGATCGCGGCTGCGTCCGGCGCCTGTTGTGGCAGTGGGCGATAGTGCCGATCCAGCGCGGTGGCATTGCCGAACTTGTCGAACACGTAGAGGGCATCGCCGTGGCGGACGGCGCGCTGCGACCAGCTTTCCACCACCAGGGCACGGAGCCCTTCCGGGGCCGCCAGCAGATCCTGGCCGGTGCTGTAGTCGGCCAGCGGGTTCTCGCAGCCCAGGGCGTGCCGCATCAGCGTGGGCACCCAGTCCTCATGCGAGCTGGTGCGCGCATCACGGCCGCTGGCCTCGCCCGGCCAGTGCAGCACGAACGGCACCTGCAACTGGTAGTCGGAGAAGTTGCCGTTGTGGCCCCAGTAGTTCAGTGCGAGGTCGTTGAACTCCTCTGCGTGATCGCCAGTGACCAGCACGATGGTGTCCTGCTCCAGGCCCTGCGCACGCAGGGTATCGAGCAGCGATCCGACCAGGCTGTCGGCGTAGTGGACGGAGGTGTGATAGCGGTTCAGTTCCGGCGTCGGATCGTGGTCCGGCCCGAACTTGAGGAAGTCGATGTCCGCGGCCATCGGCGTGGCCAGGGGCGGATAGTCGGCCGGCAGGTGGTAGGGCGCGTGGGTGGAGTCGAGGAACACGAAACCGAACCACGGGCGCTGCGCGGCCTGGCTGTTACGGATGTCCTGCTGCAGCGACGCGACGATGGCACGGTCGCGGCCATCGGGCTTCAGTGCCGACGGCCCCTGGTGCAGCTGGTCACGGACATCGGCGAACACGGTGCGGTCGAATTCCGGGCTGTACATCGGCGCGCTGCCGTACAGGTGCAGGTCATAGCCCTGCTGTCCCAGGACCTGGAACAGCTGCGAGCCACGCTGCTCGTCAAGCATGCTTGCCCAGTAGCCACCGGGAAGGCCGTAGAGCAGGCCGAACAGGCCGTAGCGGGTGGCGTTGCCGGTGCTGAAGTGATGCTCGTAGACGCGGGAGGACTGCGCCAATGCCGTGGTGTTCGGCATGATCTGTGGCGTCAGCACATCGTGGCGGAGTGATTCGAGTACCACCATCAGCACGTTCGGCCGCTGGTGGCTCTGGCAGCGCAGCGGATGCAGCGGGTAGTGCAGCTGGGCATGGCGGGGGTCGGGCAGGCCCGCCTGCTGCTGGCTGACCACGCCCAGGCGACGCATGAAGCTCTTGGCGGTGATCGGCTGCGCCCAGGGCAGGTAGTTCCACTGGCTGATCACGTCACGCTCGCCGCGTGCATCGTAATAGGCGGTCGCCACCTGGCCACCTGCCATCAGCAGGATGACCAGTGTCCATGCCTGCAGGACGTGGCGCCGTCGGGGCAGGGCGGGCAGCAGCTTCCAGCAGGCCCACGCCAGCAGGGCTTCGGCGGCGAAGATGGCCGATACCAGGGCGATCGCCTGCAGCCAGGTCTTCCACGACAGCGCGACCTGATCGTGCAGCGCGCCGCCGAACACCATGTTCGCCACCATGGCATTGAGGTGGAAGCGGTACAGCGCGAACACCTTGGCATCGACCAGCAGCAGGCACAGCCACAGGCCCTGCAGCACCACCGCGCCGATGCTCAGAGGACGCGCGCTGCGGGCCCACAGACCGAGCAGCAGCGGCAGCAGGCCGGCCAGCGCGCCGAACGCCAGCAGGTGGCCGGGCAGGGCAACGGCCAGATACGCCAGGCCGACGGGGCCGCCGGGGTTGTCCCGCAGCGGCACGTTGCCCAGGGTGATGACGGCTGCCAGTACGGCGTTCGCCGCCACGAACAAGGACCACCAGGCCAGCCGGCGCCAGTGCTGGGTACAACCGGGTCGGGAAGCTGGATCGGCGGCGGGTGGAGCGGAGGGCATCGTCGGTACGTGTTCAGCAGGAGCGGGACAAGGGGGCGGCGCCGCCGCGGCCGGCGGAACCGCGCGCGGGTCGCGCATTGTATCGGTTTGTTTCAACGTATCGGTGTCGACCTGCGGGCGATCTGTCACAATGTTCAGGTGCGCCCTGAATGCGGCGCCCCTCCAGACCCAATGACAAGCCAGGAACCGCTGTGAGCCAGATCCCGACCCTCGACATCACCCGTTTTGACAGCGACCGCGAGGCCTTCGTGGCCGAGCTGGGGGCGGCCTATCGCCAATGGGGATTCGCGGGCATCCGCAACCACGGCATTCCGCAGGCCGACATCGACGCGGCCTACGATGTCTTCAAGGCCTTCTTCGCCCTGCCGGAGGAGGTCAAGCGGAAGTACCACGTGGCTGGCGGCGGCGGTGCACGCGGCTATACCCCGTTCGGCGTGGAAACCGCGAAGGGGTCCAAGCACTTCGATCTGAAGGAGTTCTGGCACATCGGCCGGGAGATCGGCGACGACTCCAGGTACCGCGACGTGATGCCGCCGAACCTGTGGCCGACCGAGGTCGAGGGCTTCCGTGAGCGGGGCTACGGCCTGTATCAGGCGCTGGACAACCTCGGGTCGCGCGTGCTGTCGGCGCTGGCGCTGCACATCGGCCTGCCGGAGGATTTCTTCGCCGACAAGACCAATTTCGGCAACTCGATCCTGCGCCCGATCCATTACCCGCCGATCACCACCGACGACATTCCCAACGTGCGTGCCGGTGCGCATGGCGACATCAACTTCATCACCCTGCTGGTCGGTGCCAGTGCGGCGGGCCTGGAGGTGCAGTCGCACGATGGCAAGTGGGTGCCGTTCACCTCGGATGCGGACACCATCGTGGTCAACATCGGCGACATGCTGCAGCGCCTGACCAATCACGTGTATCCCTCCACCATCCATCGCGTGGTCAATCCCCCGGGCGAGCTGGCCCGCCAGCCGCGCTACTCGGTGCCGTTCTTCCTGCACCCGAACCCGGACTTCCTGATCGACGTGCTGCCGTCCTGCATCACCCCGGAGAACCCGAGCCGGTATCCGGAGCCGATCACCGCCCACGGCTTCCTCGAGGAACGCCTGCGCGAGATCAAGCTGAAGTAATGAAAAGGCCGCCGCGAGGCGGCCTTTCCATTACGGGTAGCGCCGGGCCGTGCCCGGCGAGCCAAAGCCAAAGCGGCTCTGGGATGTTCCGTGGGGAGGCGGGGAGGCGTCGGATGGCGGGGACGGCGTAAACCCATCCCTGGGGGCTTGGCCGCGGCATCCATGCCGCGGACACCCCGCCATCCGACACCTCCCCGCCTTCGACAGTTTCCCGGTGACGGATGGATGGGATCTGTCACACCGAGGTGGGGCAGGGGTCAGATCCGGATCTGACCCCGGCAGTCACCCGCAATGCCGCTTTTGCCTTTGATCTTCTTTTCTCTTTCCGTGGCGGGCGGAACCGCCGGAATGTGTCAGAGGCCGGACGGGTGGGGATGGCGGGGGTGTCCGCGGCATGGATGCCGCGGCCAAGCCCCCAGGGATGGGTTCACGGCGTCCCCCGTCATCCCCACCCGTCCGGCCAACCCCGCGAGTCCACCCGGGGCTCCCCGCGACCAACCCCACCTCCGCCACGAGGGGCCGCGCCGTTGGCTGGAAATCCATGTAACCGCTTACACGGAAACGGATTTTTGCCGTAGCGGGTATCATGACCGGCTGACTTCACACAGGAGCCACCCGCTCATGCGCCGCAAGATCGTCGCCGGAAACTGGAAGCTGCATGGCAGCCGTCAATTCGCCAATGAACTGCTGGGGCAGGTGGCTGCGGGGCTGCCGCTGGACGGGGTCGATGTCGTCATCCTGCCGCCGCTGCCGTACCTGGGCGAGCTGGTCGAGAAGTTCGGCGCGACCGGCATGACCTTCGGTGCCCAGGACGTGAGCAGCAACGAGAAGGGGGCCTACACCGGCGAAGTGTGCGCGGCCATGCTGCACGAGGTCGGTGCCCGTTACGGCCTGGTTGGACATTCCGAGCGTCGCCAGTACCACCACGAGAGCAGCGAACTGGTTGCCCGCAAGTTCGCCGCTGCCCTGCATGCCGGCCTGGTGCCGGTACTGTGCGTGGGTGAGACCCTGGAGCAGCGCGAGGCCGGACAGACCGAAGCGGTCATCGCCAGCCAGCTGGCGCCGGTGCTGGATCTCGTCGGCGCCGACGGTTTCGCCAGCGCCGTGGTCGCCTACGAGCCGGTCTGGGCGATCGGCACCGGCCGCACCGCGAGCAAGGAGCAGGCACAACAGGTGCACGCGTTCATCCGTGGCGAAGTCGCGCGCATCGATGCTAGAATTGCTGATTCACTGCCCATTCTTTACGGCGGCAGCGTGAAGCCCGACAATGCCGGGGAACTGTTCGCGCAGCCGGATGTCGATGGTGGGCTGGTCGGCGGCGCCTCCCTGGTGGCCGCGGACTTCCTGGCCATCGCGAAGGCGGCGGCCGCGAACTAAATCCTAGAAGTATTGTCCGAGGGCGGATTTCCAATGCTGATGTTGATCCTCAATGTCGTCTACGTGCTGGTTGCCGTAGCCATGATCGCGCTGATCCTGATGCAGCGTGGCTCGGGCGCAGCGGCTGGTTCGGGCTTTGGTGCCGGTGCCTCGGGAACGGTGTTCGGTGCGCGTGGCGCCTCGAACTTCCTGTCCAAGTCGACCAAGTGGCTGGCCGTGGTGTTCTTCGGCATCAGTCTCTTCATGGCCTGGTATGCCGGCCACGGCAGCCGTCCTGCCGCCGAGCAGGACCTGGGTCTGATGTCCGCCCCGGCGGCCAGCGCTCCGGCAGCCCCTGCAGGCGAACTGCCGGCCGTTCCGAAGGCCGATGAGGTCCCGGCAGCCCCGGTTCCGGCGGCGACTGTGCCGGCTCAGGCGGAATCTTCGGTTTCTGGTGAAGAAAAGCCGTCGGAAGGCTCCCAGAAAGACTGAAGCCGGTTACAATACGCGGCGCATCGGGAAGATAGTCTGATGTGATCGTTTGCCCAGGTGGCGGAATTGGTAGACGCACTACCTTGAGGTGGTAGCGACGCAAGTCGTAGGGGTTCGAGTCCCCTCTTGGGCACCATTTGTAAGTAAAGCGGGTTCACCTGGCGCGCAATGCGCCAGGGCGATTCCCGTCCACTCCCCCATGCCAAAGCGCCTGCAGGCGCAGCGGCAGAGGCAAGAGAGAATCGCTGTGCTGGCCGAATATTTGCCGTCTCTGCTGTTTCTGATCGTTGCCACCGGTATCGGCGTCGTGCTGATGCTGGTCGGCCGACTCCTCGGTCCCCGCCGCCCTGATCTGGAAAAGCTCTCGCCGTACGAGTGCGGCTTCGAGGCGTTCGAAGACGCGCGCATGAAGTTCGATGTGCGCTATTACCTGATCGCGATCCAGTTCATCGTCTTCGACCTGGAAATCATCTTCATCGTGCCGTGGACCCAGGTCTTCATGGAGCTGGGTGCCCGTTCGCTGGTCACCATGGGCCTGTTCGTCGGCATGCTGTTCCTCGGTTTCATTTACGTCTGGAAGAAGGGAGCGCTGGAATGGGAGTGATTCAGACGCTCGATGGCCTGATGAACAATCCGACCCCGGAAGGGCGGGTTGATGACATCCTGCGGCCGGAAGGCGACAACCCCCTGCTGGAAAAAGGCTTCGTCACCACCAGCGTCGACGCCCTGCTGAACTGGGCGCGTACCGGCTCGATGTGGCCGATGACCTTCGGCCTGGCCTGCTGTGCCGTGGAGATGATGCACGCCGGCGCCGCGCGCCTGGACCTGGACCGCTACGGCGTGGTGTTCCGCCCGTCGCCGCGCCAGTCCGACGTGATGATCGTCGCCGGTACGCTGGTCAATAAGATGGCCCCGGCACTGCGCAAGGTCTACGACCAGATGCCCGACCCCAAGTGGGTGATCTCCATGGGCAGCTGTGCCAATGGCGGTGGTTATTACCACTATTCCTATTCTGTCGTGCGCGGCTGTGATCGCGTGGTGCCGGTGGACGTCTACGTCCCGGGCTGCCCGCCGACCGCCGAGGCGCTGGTGTACGGGATCCTGCAGCTGCAGAAGAAGATCTGGCGTACACAGACCATCGCCCGCTGACCCCTTCACCTGACAAGAGCGCGCCAAGCCCCCATGGCAGAGCAAGCATCCTTCATCGACCGACTCTCCGCACGTTTCGCTGGTGCGAAGGTCATCGTGGTCGAACCCCGCGGCGAAGTGACGCTGGAAGTGCCTGCCGCCGAGTGGCACGCCACCGCCCTGGCGCTGCGTGACGAGTTTGGTTTCGAGCAGGCCGTGGACCTCTGCGGCGTCGACTACCTGGGCTACGGCTCCGACGAATGGGACACCGCCGACGTGTCCTCGCACGGCTTCAGCCGCGGCGTCGAGGGCAAGGCGCAGGGCCGCTTCGCGTGGGGCGAGTTCCCCAGCGAGGAGAGTGCCGAAGGCGCCCGCCCGCAGCACATGCCGACCCAGCGCTTTGCCGTGGTGGCGCAGCTGCGCTCGTACCAGCACAACCTGATGATGCACCTGCGCTGCTTCGCACCTGACGAAGCGCTGCCGGTGGTGTCCTCGCTGACCGGCATCTGGCCGGGCCTGAACTGGTTCGAGCGCGAAGCGTTCGATCTGTATGGCGTGATCTTCGAAGGCCACCCGGACCTGCGCCGGATCCTGACCGACTACGGTTTCGTCGGCCATCCGTTCCGCAAGGACTTCCCGCTGATCGGCAATGTCGAAGTGCGCTACGACGAAGAAAAGAAGCGCGTGATCTACGAACCGGTCACCTCGGTTGAGCCGCGTGTCGGCGTGCCGCGCGTGATCCGCGACGACGCCCGTCTGCAGACCGCAGCCGGCGAGCGCGCGCAGGAGGCAGTGAAGTGAGCCACGTACACCAGGCCGGCGAAGCGTTCGCCAGCAATGCCGCCGAAAGCCGGCAGGAAATCCGCAACTACACCATGAACTTCGGCCCGCAGCATCCGGCCGCGCATGGCGTGCTGCGCCTGATCCTGGAGATGGACGGCGAGACCATCATGCGCGCCGACCCGCACGTCGGCCTGCTGCATCGTGGTACCGAGAAGCTGGCCGAGTCCAAGCCGTTCAACCAGTCGATCGGTTACATGGATCGCCTGGATTACGTGTCGATGATGTGCAACGAGCACGCCTACGTGCGCGCGATCGAGACCCTGATGGGGATCGAGGCGCCGGAGCGTGCGCAGTACATCCGTACCATGTACGACGAGATCACCCGCATCCTCAACCACCTGATGTGGTTGGGTTCCAACGCGCTCGACCTGGGTGCGATGGCGGTGATGCTGTATGCCTTCCGCGAGCGCGAAGAGCTGATGGACTGCTACGAAGCGGTTTCCGGCGCGCGCATGCACGCGGCGTACTACCGGCCGGGCGGTGTCTACCGCGACCTGCCGGACCACATGCCGAAGTACAAGGAATCCCGTTGGCACAAGGGCAAGGCGCTGAAGCAGCTCAATGCTTCGCGCGAGGGCTCGCTGCTGGATTTCCTGGAGAACTTCACCAATGAGTTCCCGGGTCGCGTCGACGAATACGAAACCCTGCTGACCGACAACCGCATCTGGAAGCAGCGCACCGTCGGCATCGGCGTGGTCACTCCGGAACTGGCGCACCAGTGGGGCATGACCGGCGTCATGCTGCGCGGTTCGGGCGTCGCCTGGGACCTGCGCAAGAAGCGTCCGTATGCCAAGTACGATGCCGTTGATTTCGACATTCCGCTGGGCAAGGAAGGCGACTGCTACGACCGTTATCTGGTCCGCGTCGCCGAGATGCGCGAGTCCAACCGCATCATCAAGCAGTGCGTGGCATGGCTGAAGGCCAACCCCGGCCCGGTCATGGTCAAGAACTTCAAGGTCGCTCCGCCCAGCCGCGAGGACATGAAGGACGACATGGAAGCGCTGATCCACCACTTCAAGCTGTTCAGCGAAGGCTACTGCGTGCCGGCCGGCGAGACCTACTCGGCGGTGGAGGCCCCGAAGGGCGAGTTCGGCTGCTACCTGGTTTCCGACGGCGCCAACAAGCCCTTCCGCGTGCACCTGCGTGCGCCGGGCTTCGCCCACCTGTCCTCGATCGACTCGATCGTGCGCGGCCACATGCTGGCCGACGTGGTGGCGATGATCGGTACCTACGATCTGGTGTTCGGCGAGGTTGACCGGTAATGCCGTCTGCCACGCCAACGCCTGCTGCAGGCAGCCGGCGCAAGCCGGCGCCGCAGTTCCTGGAATTTCACGTTATGCATTTCGCTGAGGTCGGCCGATGAAGGCGACAGGTAATTTCGAGGCGGCGCGCGACGTCGACCCGATGGTGGTGCTGAGCGACAAGACCCGCGCTCACATCGATCACTGGCTGTCCAAGTTCCCGCCGGACCGCAAGCGCTCTGCCGTGCTGCAGGGCCTGCATGCGGCCCAAGAGCAGAATGAGGGCTGGCTGACCGACGAGCTGATCGCCGGCGTGGCCAAGTACCTGGACCTGCCGCCGGTGTGGGCCTACGAGGTCGCCAGCTTCTACTCGATGTTCGAGACCGAGAAGGTGGGCCGCAACAACGTGGCCATCTGCACCAACATCAGCTGCTGGCTCAATGGCGCCGAGGACATCGTGCGCCACTGCGAGAAGAAGCTGGGCATCAAGCACGGCGAATCGACCCCGGACGGCCGCGTCTACCTCAAGCGCGAGGAAGAGTGCCTGGCCGGCTGCGGCGGTGCGCCGATGATGGTCATCAACGGTCACTACCATGAGCGTCTGACCCTGGAAAAGGTCGACGAGCTGCTGGACGGGCTGGAGTAAGGGCATGGCACATCACCACGAATCCAAGGGTCCGGTCGGTCCCGCCCCGCTGCCGCACCAGGTGGTCTACACCACCCTGCATTACGACACTCCGTGGTCGTACGAAAGCTACCTCAAGACCGGTGGCTACGCTGCCCTGCGCAAGATCCTCGAAGAGAAGATCCCGCCGGAGCAGGTCATCGAGATGGTCAAGGCCTCCGGCCTGCGCGGCCGCGGTGGCGCAGGCTTCCCGACCGGCCTGAAGTGGTCCTTCATGCCCAAGGGCAACATGCAGAAGTACATCCTCTGCAATTCGGATGAATCCGAGCCGGGCACCTGCAAGGATCGCGACATCCTGCGTTACAACCCGCATTCGGTGGTGGAAGGCATGGCGATCGCCTGCTACGCCACCGGTTCGACCGTGGGCTACAACTACCTGCGCGGCGAGTTCCACCACGAGCCCTTCGAGCACTTCGAACAGGCCCTGGCCGACGCCTACGCGAACGGCTGGCTGGGCAAGAACGTGCTGGGCGCAGGCGTGGACATCGACATCTACGGTGCTCTCGGTGCCGGTGCCTACATCTGCGGCGAAGAAACCGCGCTGATGGAATCGCTGGAAGGCAAGAAGGGACAGCCGCGCTACAAGCCGCCGTTCCCGGCCAACTTCGGCCTGTACGGCAAGCCGTCGACGATCAACAACACCGAGACCTACGGCTCGGTGCCGGCGATCATCCGCAACGGTCCGGAGTGGTTCAAGGGCCTGAGCCGGACCGCCAATGGCGGCCCGAAGTGCTTCTCGGTCTCCGGCTGCGTGCAGAACGGCGGCAACTTTGAAGTGCCGCTTGGCACCACCTTCGACGAGCTGCTGGAAATGGCCGGTGGCCTGCGCCCGGGCCGTACCCTGAAGGGTGCGATTCCGGGCGGCGTCTCCATGCCGGTGCTCACCGCGGCGGAGCTGAAGGGCCTGCCGATGGACTACGACACCATCCGGGCGCTGGGCTCCGGCCTGGGTTCCGGGGCGGTCGTGGTGCTGGATGACAGCGTGTGCTGCGTCAAGTTCGCCTGCCGCATCAGCCAGTTCTTCCACAAGGAATCCTGCGGCCAGTGCACGCCGTGCCGTGAAGGCACCGGCTGGATGCACCGCGTGCTCGAGCGCATCGTCGCCGGCAAGGCCACGATGGAAGACCTGCACCAGCTGAAGGCGGTGGCCGGCCAGATCGAAGGCCACACCATCTGTGCGTTCGGCGAAGCGGCGGCATGGCCCATCCAGGGCTTCCTGCGCCAGTTCTGGGACGAATTCGAGTACTACATCGTCAACGGTCATTCGATGGTTGACGGCAAGAAGGTGGAGGCAGCCGCCGCATGAGCGCGCAACCCGTAAACCCGAACGTGCCACCGGACCATGTGACCATCGAGATCGATGGCAAGTCCCTGGTCGTGCCCAAGGGTTCGATGATCATCCAGGCCGCCGACAAGGCCGGCATTCCGATTCCGCGCTTCTGCTACCACGAGAAGCTGCCGATCGCCGCCAACTGCCGCATGTGCCTGGTGGACGTGGAGAAGTCGCCGAAGCCGGCGCCGGCCTGCGCCACGCCGGTGATGGACGGCATGAAGGTCGCCACCCGCAGCGAGAAGGCGCTGAAGTTCCAGCGCTCGGTGATGGAGTTCCTGCTCATCAACCATCCGCTGGACTGCCCGATCTGCGATCAGGGCGGCGAGTGCGAGCTGCAGGACGTGTCGCTGGGCTATGGCCGTTCGGTCAGCCGCTTCAACGAGCGCAAGCGCGTGGTCCCGGACGAGGACATGGGTCCGCTGGTCGCCACCGAGATGACCCGCTGCATCCAGTGCACCCGCTGCGTCCGTTTCACCGCCGAAGTGGCGGGCACCTATGAACTGGGTGGCATGTACCGCGGCGAGAACCTGCAGATCGGTACCTACGACGGCAAGCCCCTGACCACCGAACTGTCCGGCAACGTCGTCGACGTCTGCCCGGTCGGCGCGCTGACCAACAAGGTGTTCCAGTTCCGTGCCCGTCCGTGGGAGCTGACCGCGCGCGAGTCGCTGGGTTACCACGACGCGATGGGGTCGAACCTGTTCCTGCATGTGCGCCGCGGTGAAGTGCTGCGTTCGGTGCCGCGCGACAACGAAGCGGTCAACGAATGCTGGCTGTCCGACCGCGACCGCTACTCGCACCAGGGCCTGTACAGCGAAGACCGTGCGGTCAAGCCGCTGCGCAAGGTCAACGGCGAGTGGAAGGAAGTGAGCTGGGCCGAAGGCCTGGCCGCTGCCGCCGACATCCTCAAGGCGAACCAGGGCGACACCCTGGGCGTGCTGGTGCACCCGTCGACCTCCAACGAGGAGGGCGCTCTGCTGGCGCGCCTGGCCAAGGGCCTGGGTTCGGGCAACATCGATCACCGCATCAACAACCGCGATTTCTCCGACGCCGCCACCGCCGAAGTGTTCGGCCTGCCGCTAGCGGAGATCGAAGGCGCTGACCGCATCGTGGTTCTGGGCAGCAACATCCGCCATGAACTGCCGCTGCTGCATGCCCGCCTGCGCAAGGCGCAGACCCAGAACGGCGCGAAGATCCACGTCGTCAACCCGGTCGACTTCGACTTCGCCTTCAGCATCGCCGGCAAGCAGATCGTCGCACCGTCGCAGTTCGTCGATGCCCTGGCCAATGCCGAGCTGCGTTCGGCGGTGCAGGGTGGCAACAACACCGTGCTGATCGTCGGTGGCATCGCCGAGAACCACCCGCAGGCTGCCGCGATCCGCGCCGCCGCGCGTGATTTTGCCACCGCCACCGGTGCCCGCCTGTGCCGCATTCCGCAGGGCGCCAACGCCGTCGGCCTGACCCGTGCGGGCGTGCTGCCGGCCGGCAGGGACGTCGCCGCGATGCTGGCGCAGCCGCGCCAGGCCTACGTGGTGTACGGCCTGGAGCCGGGCCTGGACTTTGCCGATGCGCCTGCCGCGCGCAAGGCGCTGGCCGGTGCCCAGGTCGTGGCGTTCAGCTACTTCGCCTGCGCCTCGACCCGCGACGTCGCCGATGTGATCCTGCCGATCGGTGCGCTGCCGGAAATCGACGCCACCCTGACCAACCTCGATGGCCGCGAACAGTCGGCCCGTGCCGGCGGCAAGCTGCCGGGCGAGGCCCGTGAAGGCTGGCGCGTCCTGCGTGCGCTGGGCGGTGAGCTGGCGGTGGCCGGTTTCGACTTCATCGATCTGGCGGGCCTGCGTGCCAGCCTGGCACCGGTATCGGTCACCGTGGCTGCGTCGGCCCAGCCGGCCGTTGCAGGCGAAGGCCTGGAAGTGGCCTCGACGGCGGCGATCTACCGCACCGATGCCGTGGTCCGCCGCGCTCCGGCGCTGCAGTCGCATCCGCTGAACAACGCCCCGCGCATCGTCCTCAACACGGAAGATGCCGCACGCCTGCAGCTGCAGGAAGGGCAGATGGCCAAGGTCGGCACCGATGCCGGTCGCGCCACCCTGCCGGTGGTGGTCGACGCCCGCGTCGCTGCGGGTTCGGTCTGGATTGAATCGGGCCACGGCGCGACCGCGCCGCTGGGTGCCGCTCGCGTAACGGTGGTGGCTGCATGAACGAATTGCTGTTGAACGCGGTCGATCCGCTGCACCAGTGGCTGCTCGGCCTCGGTGACATCGGCGCGCTGCTCTGGATCATCCTGAAGATCCTGGTGATCACCGTACCGGTGATCGTCTCGGTGGCCTTCTACGTGGTCTGGGAACGCAAGCTGATCGGCTGGATGCACGTCCGCCATGGCCCGATGTACGTGGGCATGGGCATCTTCCAGGCCTTCGCCGACGTCTTCAAGCTGCTGTTCAAGGAAGTGGTCCAGCCGAGCAACGCCAACAAGGCGATCTACCTGCTGGCACCGCTGATCACCCTGGCCCCGGCGTTCGCGGCCTGGGCGGTGATTCCGTTCGATTCGCAGATCGTGCTGTCCAACGCCAATGCCGGCCTGCTGTACCTGCTGGCGATGACCTCGCTGGGCATCTACGGCATCATCCTGGCCGGCTGGGCGTCCAACTCGAAGTATGCGTTCCTGGGTGCGATGCGTGCCTCGGCGCAGATGATCAGCTACGAAATCGCGATGGGCTTCGCCCTGGTCGGCGTCATGATCGCTTCGGGCAGCCTGAACCTGAGCAACATCGTGATGGCCCAGGCCGGCAGTTCCGGCTTCTTCGACTGGTTCCTGATTCCGCTGTTCCCGCTGTTCGTCGTGTACTGGGTGTCCGGCGTGGCCGAGACCAACCGTGCGCCGTTCGACGTGGTGGAAGGCGAGTCGGAAATCGTCGCTGGCCACATGGTCGAGTACTCGGGCGGCGCGTTCGCGCTGTTCTTCCTGGCCGAGTACGCGAACATGATACTGATCAGTTTCCTGATCTCGATCTTCTTCCTCGGTGGCTGGCTGAGCCCGATCCAGGGCTGGGTCGATCCGGGCAATGTGTCGCCGCTGGTCGACTGGATCTGGAAGGGTGGCGCGCCGTGGCTGTTCGTCAAGGTGTTCTTCTTCGCCAGTGCCTACATCTGGTTCCGTGCCAGCTTCCCGCGCTTCCGCTACGACCAGATCATGCGCCTGGGCTGGAAGGTCTTCATTCCGCTGACCATTTTCTGGATCGCGGTCACCGCCGTCATGGTGTTCTTCGGCGTGATTCAAAAGGGCGTCTAAAGTGATGAACAGGATTACCCATTACTTCAAGAGCCTGCTGCTGCTCGAACTGCTGGCCGGCCTTTGGCTGACGCTGAAGTACAGCGTCAGGCCGAAGTACACGATGATGTACCCGATGGAGAAGTTCCCGCAGTCGCCGCGCTTCCGTGGCCTGCATGCGCTGCGCCGCTATCCCAACGGTGAAGAGCGCTGCATCGCCTGCAAGCTGTGCGAGGCGGTCTGCCCGGCGCTGGCCATCACCATCGATTCGGCCAAGCGCGAGGACGGCACCCGCCGCACCACCCGCTACGACATCGACCTGTTCAAGTGCATCTTCTGCGGCTTCTGTGAGGAAAGCTGCCCGGTGGACTCGATCGTCGAAACCCACATCCTCGAGTACCACTTCGAGAATCGTGGCGAAAACATCGTTACCAAGCCGCAGCTGCTGGCCCTGGGCGACCGTCTCGAGTCCGAGATCGCCGAGCGTCGCGCCGCCGATGCCGCTTACCGCTGAGGTCGAGAGATGGATTGGGTAAATATCGCTTTCTGGGTCTTCGCCATCGTGGCCGGCATCTCCGCCGCGGCGGTGATCAGCGTGCGCAACCCCGTGCACGCCGTTCTGTGCCTGGTGCTGACCTTCTTCTCCGTTGCCTGCGTGTGGCTGCTGGTGGGCGCCGAGTTCCTCGGTGTGGCGCTGGTGCTGGTCTACGTCGGCGCGGTGATGGTGCTGTTCCTGTTCGTGGTGATGATGCTCGACATCGATCCGTCGAACCTGCGTGAGGGCTGGGTGCGTTACCTGCCGGTCGGCCTGGTCGTGGCCGTGGCGATGCTGGTGCAGATGCTGATGCTGATCGGCGTCAAGGGCAGGGCGGTCAACCCGTTCCCGGCCGACAATGCCGCCGCTCTGGCCGCTGACACGTCCAACGTCACCTGGCTGGCCCGCAGCCTGTTCACCGAGTACCTGCTGCCGTTCGAGTTCGCCGCCGTCATCCTGACCGTGGCCGTGGTGGCCGCGGTGATGCTGACCCTGCGTCGCCGCGAAGGCCTGAAGACCCAGAACCCGACGCAGCAGACCATGGTCAAGGCGCACGATCGCCTGCGCGTGGTCAAGATGAGTGCCGAGCAGCCGGTGGTGCACAGCAACAGCACGCCTGCGGCGGGCGAAGAGGAGACCAAGGCATGATCACTCTGGGCCATATCCTGGCGCTGGGCGCGGTGCTGTTCTGCATCAGCCTTGCCGGCATCTTCCTCAACCGCAAGAACATCATCGTGCTGCTGATGTCCATCGAGTTGATGCTGCTGTCGGTGAACATCAACTTCGTCGGATTCTCGCGCCAGCTGGGCGATCCATCCGGCCAGCTGTTCGTGTTCTTCATCCTGACCGTCGCCGCTGCCGAGGCCGCCATCGGCCTGGCGATCCTGGTGACCCTGTTCCGTACCCGCCGCACGATCAATGTCGGCGAAGTCGATTCGCTGAAGGGCTGATCCACAGATGGAAATCACTCTCTCCAAGAGTCTGTTGATCGCAGTGGTGCTTGCACCGCTGTTCGGCAGCATCATCGCCGGCCTGTTCGGTCGCCAGGTCAAGCGCTTCGGCGCGCAGACCATCACCATCCTCGGCGTTGCGGTTGCGTGCGGCCTGTCGATGTACACGCTCTACCAGCTGCTGTGGGGTGGGGCGCAGCCGTTCAACCACAACGTCTACACCTTCTTCGAAGTCGGCCAGTACTCGGCCCACGTCGGTTTCATGGTCGACAAGCTGACCGCGATGATGATGGTGGTGGTGACCTTCGTGTCGCTGCTGGTCCACATCTACACGATCGGCTACATGCAGGACGATCCGGGCTACCAGCGCTTCTTCAGCTACATCTCGCTGTTCACCTTCTCGATGCTCACCCTGGTGATGAGCAACAACTTCCTGCAGCTGTTCTTCGGCTGGGAAGCGGTGGGCCTGGTGTCGTACCTGCTGATCGGCTTCTGGTTCAAGCGCCCGACCGCGATCTTCGCCAACATGAAGGCGTTCCTGGTCAACCGCGTCGGTGACTTCGGCTTCCTGCTGGGTATCGCCGGCGTGCTGTGGGTGTTCGGCACCCTGGACTACTCCGAGGTGTTCTCGCAGGCCAGCATGCTGGCCGACCCGCGCGCCCAGCTGCAGATCTGGGACGGCACCCTGTTCGGGATGCAGCTGCTGAACGAGCCGGTGATCTGGTCGATCGCCACCCTGATCTGCATCTGCCTGTTCATCGGCGCCATGGGCAAGTCGGCCCAGGTCCCGCTGCACGTGTGGCTGCCGGATTCGATGGAAGGCCCGACGCCGATCTCGGCGCTGATCCACGCCGCGACCATGGTGACCGCCGGTATCTTCATGGTCACCCGCATGTCGCCGCTGTTCGAGCTGTCGCAGACCGCGCTGGACTTCATCCTGTTCATCGGTGCCACCACGGCCTTCTTCACCGGCCTGATCGGTATCGTGCAGAACGACATCAAGCGCGTGGTCGCGTACTCGACGCTGTCGCAGCTGGGCTACATGACCGTGGCGCTGGGTGTTTCGGCCTATTCGGCTGCCGTGTTCCACCTGATGACCCACGCCTTCTTCAAGGCGCTGCTGTTCCTCGGCGCCGGTTCGGTCATCATCGCCATGCACCACGAGCAGGACATGCGCAAGATGGGCGGCCTGCGCAGGTACATGCCGATCACCTTCATCACCATGTGGATCGGTACCCTGGCCCTGGTCGGTACGCCGTTCTTCTCCGGCTTCTACTCGAAGGACACCATCATCGAGGCCGCCGAGATCCATGCGCATATCCAGGGCAGCTGGGTGGCCACCTATGGCTACTGGGCGGTGCTGGGCGGCGTGCTGGTGACCAGCTTCTACAGCTTCCGCCTGCTGTTCATGACCTTCCATGGCAAGGAGCGCTTCCGCGACGCGCATGACGATCATGGCCACGGCCATGACGATCACCATGCCGCTGATGCGCACCATGCCGACGCCCACCATGACGACCACGGTCATGGCCACGGCGCGCACGAGCCGCACGAGACCCCGTGGGTGGTGACCCTGCCGCTGATCCTGCTGGCCATCCCGTCGATCGCCATCGGCTTCTTCAGCATCGGTCCGATGCTGCACGGCACCGACTGGGCCGGCCACCACGCCCATGAGGCGATCAAGGGCCAGGCGACCACGTTCTTCACCGGCATCGTCGACTTCTACGATCCGGCCAAGAACACCGTGGCCTTCCTCGGCGAGGAGTTCCATGGCCCGGTGGCGTTCGCGCTGCACGGCATGATGCTGCCGCCGTTCTGGCTGACCCTGGCGGGCTTCCTGCTGGCCGCGTTGTTCTACCTGTGGAAGCCGGACCTGTCGGGCAAGGCACGCAAGGCCTTCGCCCCGCTGGTGTCGGTGCTGGAAAACAAGTACGGCTTCGACAAGCTGTGGATCGATGGCTTTGCCGGTGGCAGCGTCAAGCTCGGCAGGGTCTCGCGCTGGATCGACAGCAACATCGTCGACGGCGTGGTCAATCTCTCGGCACGTGTTGTGGACGTCGCAGCCGGCGTGCTGCGTCGTACCCAATCCGGTTTCCTCTATCACTACGCCTTCGCGATGATCATCGGCCTGATTGCCCTGCTGGGCGTGCTGATGCATTACCTGCGTTGATGACCTGTACGGAATAAGAAGACGTGTCGAACTGGCCTCTACTCAGTGTCCTCATCTGGCTGCCGATCATCGGTGGTGCCCTGATCCTTGCGATCCGTGATGCTCAGACCGCCCGCTGGGCGTCGCTGGGCGTGGCGGTGCTGACCTTCGTGGCGAGCCTCTCGCTGCTGGGCGGCTACAACCCGGGCATCGATGGCCTGCAGTTCGTCGAGACCCATGCGTGGATCCCGGCGTACAAGATCGGCTACAACCTGGGCGTGGACGGCATCGCCGTGGCGCTGATCCTGCTGACCACCCTGGTCAGCGTGCTTGCCCTGATCGGTGCCTGGAGCGCGATCGACAAGCGCGTCAACCAGTACGTGGCGGCCTTCCTGATCCTGGAAGGCGTCACCGTCGGCATCTTCGCCGCGACGGACGCGATGCTGTTCTACGTGTTCTTCGAAGCGATGCTGATCCCGATGTTCCTCATCATCGGTGTCTGGGGTGGCCCGCGTCGCATCTACGCCGCACTGAAGTTCTTCCTCTACACCTTCCTCGGCTCCGTGCTGATGCTGGTGGCGCTGATCTACCTGTACATGAAGGGCGGCAGCTTCCAGCTGGCCGATCTGTACGCGCTGCCGCTGACGGCCAAGGAGCAGACCTGGATCTTCTTCGCCTTCCTGATCGCCTTCGCGGTCAAGGTGCCGATGTTCCCGGTGCACACCTGGCTGCCGGATGCGCACGTGGAAGCGCCGACCGCCGGTTCGGTGATCCTGGCCGCCATCGCGCTGAAGATCGGTGGTTACGGCTTCCTGCGCTTCAACCTGCCGATCGTGCCGGATGCTTCGCTGGAGTGGGCCTGGCTGGTGATCGCGCTGTCGCTGATCGCGGTGATCTACGTTGGCCTGGTCGCCCTGGTCCAGGACGACATGAAGAAGCTGATCGCGTACTCGTCGATCGCGCACATGGGTTTCGTCACCCTGGGTACCTTCATTGCCCTGTGGCTGGTGCGTGAAGCCGGCAACGTCGATGCGGCCCGCCTGGGCCTGCAGGGCGCGATGGTGCAGATGATCTCGCACGGCTTCGTGTCGGGTGCGATGTTCTCCTGCGTCGGCGTGCTGTACGACCGCATGCACAGCCGCCGCATCGCCGATTACGGCGGTGTGGTCAATGTGATGCCCTGGTTCGCCACCTTCGCCATGCTGTTCTTCATGGCCAATGCGGGCCTGCCGGGCACCAGCGGTTTCGTCGGCGAGTTCATGGTCATCCTGTCCGCCTTCCAGCGTAACCCGTGGATCGCCCTGGGCGCGGCCACCACCCTGATCATCGGTGCGGCCTATACCCTGTGGCTGTACAAGCGCATCTTCTTCGGCGAAGTGGCCAACAGCCATGTCGCCGAACTGAAGGACATCAACGGCCGCGAATGGCTGGTGCTGGGCGTGTTCGCCATCGGCGTGCTTGCCCTGGGCGTCTACCCCAAGCCGCTGACCGACCTGATGGAGCCCTCGATCGCGAAGCTGGCGATGCAGATCGCATCCAGCAAGCTGCTGTAATTCCAGGATTTGATGATGACCACCTCGCCGCTGCTGCCATTGACCGCTGCTGACCTGCCTCCGCTCGCCCCAGAGCTGGTGCTGATCGGCAGCGCCTTCGCCCTGATGATCCTCGACCTGTTCGTCAGCGAGCGGAACAAGATCGTCACCCACCTGTTCTCGGTTGCTGCACTGGCCGTCGTGCTGTTCATGCTGGCGACCGGCGTGGGCGGGCAGGGAGAGGTCTTCCATGGCATGTTCGTGCGCGATACCGCCGCGGACGTGATGAAGACCGGGATCGTGCTGCTCAGCGGCCTGACCCTCGTGTACGGCTGGCGCTACCTGCGCGACCGCAACCTGTTCCAGGGCGAGATCCCGGTGCTGATCCTGTTCGGCACGGCCGGCATGATGATCCTGGTCTCGGCCGGCAGCCTGCTGATGGTCTACCTGGGCCTGGAACTGCTGGCGCTGTGCTCGTATGCACTGGTGGCCAGCAACCGCGACAGCGGCCTGGCCTCGGAAGCGGCGATGAAGTACATCGTGCTCGGTTCGCTTGCCTCCGGCCTGCTGCTGTATGGCATGTCGCTGATCTACGGCGCCACCGGCAGCCTGCACCTGGACGTGATCCGCGATGCCATCCCGCATTCCGAAGAGCGCGTGCTGCTGATCACCGGCGCGGTGTTCATGATCGCGGGCGTGGCCTTCAAGCTGGGCGCGGCACCGTTCCACATGTGGCTGCCGGACGTCTACCAGGGTGCGCCGGCGCCGATCGCGCTGTTCATCAGCTCGGCACCGAAGCTGGCTGCGTTCGGCATGGCCTACCGCCTGCTGGAAATGGGCGTGGGTCCGCTGTCGACCGAGCTGCAGCTGCTGATCGCCGGCCTGGCCGCCGTATCGCTGGTGATCGGCAACCTGATGGCGATTGCGCAGAGCAATCTCAAGCGCATGCTGGCGTTCTCCACCGTCTCGCACATCGGCTTCCTGCTGATGGGCATCGCCGGTGGTGGCTCGCAGGGCTACGCTGCCGCGCTGTTCTATGCGCTGGCCTACGCCATCATGTCCACCGCTGCCTTCGGCGCGATCATCGCGCTGTCGCGTGCCGGCTTCGAGGCCGAGAACATCGAGGACTTCAAGGGCCTGAACGCCCGCAACCCGTGGATGGCCGGCCTGGTGCTGTGCATCATGGCGTCGCTGGCGGGCATTCCGCCGTTCCTCGGCTTCTGGACCAAGCTGGCGGTGCTGGGTGCGGCCGTCAACGGCGGCCTGCTGTGGCTGGCGATCCTCGGCGTGCTGTGCGCAGTGGTCGGCTGCTTCTACTACCTGCGGGTCATCAAGGTCATGTACTTCGATGAGCCGGTGGGCGAGGCCATTCCGCGCAGCAACGACCGCGTGCTGGGCCTGGTGCTGGGCGTGAACGCGCTGGCGCTGCTGGCCCTGGGCCTGGCCTGGAACCCGATCATGGTCTGGTGCCAGCAGGCTTTTGCGCATCTTGCATAAAAGTTGACACAAAGCTGCGCGATTCGTGTAATATGCGCAGCCTGAGTTGTCACTGCAGCGGTTCAGCCAGAACATCGTTGCAATGGCCCCCTCGTCAGGGTGGGGCAGCAGTTCAAACACTTCCGGTGCGGGGTGGAGCAGTCTGGCAGCTCGTCGGGCTCATAACCCGAAGGTCGCAGGTTCAAATCCTGCCCCCGCTACCAACATCGGGCCGGCGCCATCCGGCTTGATGAATGAGGGAAAGCTTGCATTTATTGCACTTATGCCTCATGATTCCGCTTCTGATGCGGGGTGGAGCAGTCTGGCAGCTCGTCGGGCTCATAACCCGAAGGTCGCAGGTTCAAATCCTGCCCCCGCTACCAAGTAAAGAGATCGCCTTCGAAGTCCTGCTTCGAAGGCGTTTTTCTTTGAGGTCTGTGTGCTTTCCACGTGTTCGGGGTCAGATCCCTTTTTCCGTGGAAAAGGGATCTGACCCGGGTCCCTGCCTTGCACCAGCGCGGTGCAGCCGCTATCATCATCGGCCTAAGCAGTACCCCTGAAGGCGGCGCTCCCCTGGGGAGACCTCACCCGGAAGGAGGGCTCGCAACATGCCTTCGCGGCGTGCTGCAACCGGAATCCAGTCACCGGAGTCTTTCCGGAAAAAGGGGCCCTGCGGGCCCTTTGTCGTTTCCGGGGCGTCATGTTCACGCCGGCCATGGCCGGCACCCAACCAAGAGATCAAGGCAGGCTGTGAGCGACAAGGCAACCGACATCGCGAATCTGCTCGCCCCGACCGTTGTGTCGCTGGGCCTGGAGCTGCTGGGCGTTGAGTATCTGCCGGCCCCCGGCGGTGCGACCCTGCGCCTTTACATCGACGTGCCGCTGGCTGAACAGCCCGAGCGCATCATCAATGTCGACGACTGCGAGCGGGTCAGCCGCGAAGTGTCGGCGCAGCTGGACGTCGAAGACCCGATCAGCGGCAACTACACGCTGGAAGTGTCCTCGCCGGGCGTCGATCGTCCGCTGTTCAACCTGGAGCAGTTCACTCGCCACCTGGGGGAGTCGGCCAAGGTCACCCTGAAGCTGCCGCAGGACAACCGACGTCGCCTGCAGGGCCGTATCGAAGCGACCGACGAGGCTGCGGGCACCATCACCTTCATCGTCGACAAGGCCGAAGTGGTCGTGTCGGCGGACAACATCGACAAGGCACGGATCCTGCCCGACTGGGTGGCGCTGGGGCTGGCCCCGAGCAAGCCGACCGGTCCGGCACCGAAGCGTCCGAAGCCGAACAAGAATTCTTCTTCCAACGAGCCGGCGGCAAAGAAGCCGCGCGCGGAGTGAGCCAATGAGCAAGGAACTGTTGCTGGTAGTCGACGCGGTCGCCAACGAGAAGGGCGTGCCGCGTGAAGTGATCTTCGATGCCATCGAGGCCGCCCTGGCCTCGGCAGCGAAGAAGCGCTATCCCGACGAGGAAGTGCTGACCCGCGTGGTCATCGACCACAAGGATGGCAGCTACGAAACCTTCCGTCGCTGGGAAGTGGTGGCCGATGACGTGGTCATGGAGTCGCCCGACCGCCAGATCCGCCTGATGGACGCCATCGATGAAGCCGAGGGCGTGGACGTCGGCGATTACATCGAAGAGCAGATCGAGAACCCGGACTTCGGCCGCATCGCCGCCCAGGCCGCCAAGCAGGTGATCGTGCAGCGCGTTCGCGAAGCCGAGCGCCAGCAGGTCGTGGACGCATGGAAGGACCGCGTCGGCGAGCTGATCACCGGTGTGGTCAAGCGTGCCGAGCGTGGCAACATCTACGTCGACCTCGGCGGCAACGCCGAAGGCTTCATCCCGAAGGACAAGGGCATTCCGCGCGACGTGCTGCGCGCCGGTGACCGCGTCCGCGGCTACCTGGCCGAAGTGCGCTCGGAGCCGCGTGGCCCGCAGCTGTTCATCAGCCGCGCCGCACCGGAGTTCATGATCGAGCTGTTCAAGCTGGAAGTGCCGGAAGTCGGTCAGGGCCTGGTGGAAATCAAGGCCTGTGCCCGCGATCCGGGCGACCGCGCCAAGATCGCCGTGCTGGCCCACGACCAGCGCACCGATCCGATCGGTGCCTGCATCGGCATGCGCGGTTCGCGCGTGCAGGCGGTGTCCAACGAGCTCAATGGCGAGCGCGTGGATATCGTGCTGTGGAACGACAACCCGGCCAACTTCGTCATCAATGCGATGGCGCCGGCCGAGGTGCAGTCGATCATCGTCGATGAGGACAAGCACTCGATGGATCTGGCCGTTGCCGAGGACCGCCTGGCCCAGGCGATCGGCAAGGGTGGCCAGAACGTGCGCCTGGCCAGCCGCCTGACCGGCTGGCAGCTCAACGTGATGACCCAGGACCAGGTCACCGCCAAGTCGGAGGCCGAGCAGGCTTCGGCCCGCCAGCTGTTCATGGACAAGCTGGAAGTGGACGAGGAGATCGCCGGCATCCTGGTCAGTGAAGGCTTCGGCACCGTCGAGGAAATCGCTTATGTCCCGGTCGGCGAACTGCTGGCCGTGGAAGGTTTCGACGAGGATATCGTCGAAGAGCTGCGCGCTCGTGCCCGCGATGCGCTGCTCAATGAGGCCCTGGCAGTCGAGGAAGGCCTTGAAGACGGCCAGCCGGCGCAGGACCTGCTGTCCCTGAAGGGCATGGACGAAGCCACCGCGTATGCGCTGGCCGGCCACGGCGTGCGCACCAGCGAGGATCTCTCCGACCTGGCAGCCGACGAGGTCGTGGACTTCGGCATCGAAGGGCTGGACCAGGAGCGCGCCGCCGCGCTGATCCTGGCCGCGCGTGCCGAGGAGATCGCCCGACTGGAACGCGGCGAATGAGCCGGCAATGAACAGGGCCCTGAGCCGCTCAGGGCGTAGAATCCGCGCCACCTCCAGATGCGGGGGGGCGCCCACAAGATCATAGGATCCGAATGTCGCAGCAAACCACCATCCGCAAGCTTGCCGAACTGGTCAACACACCGGTCGAAAAACTGCTTGAACAGCTGGCCGGTGCCGGCATGAAGTTCAGCGGTCCCGACCAGGTCGTGACCAGCACCGAGAAGGTGAAGCTCCTGGGCTTCCTTCGTCGTTCGCACGGCAAGCCCGAGCAGGCGCCGGAAGAGACCGATCAGTCTGCAAAGAAGATCACCCTCAACCGCCGTAAACAGCAGGAAGTGACGGTCAATTCCGGTCGCAGCAAGACGACCGTGAATGTCGAGGTGCGGCAGAAGCGTACCTACGTCAAGTCCGATGGTGGTCGTGCGATGACTCCGGACGAAGAGCGCGCCGACATCCTGCGCAAGCTGGAAGAGTCGCGCGCCCGCAACCTCGCCGAACAGCAGGCATTGGCCGAGAAGGACCGTCTGCGCGACGAGGCCATCGTCCGTGCACGCGAGGAAGAGATTGCCGCCAAGGAGCGTGCCGAAGCCGAGAAGAAGGCTGCAGAGGAAGCAGCGGTTGCCGCCAAGGCCGCCGAGGCGCTGGCCGCCAGCCAGCCGAAGACGCGCGCTCCGATCGACGAAACCGCACCGCGTCCGCCGCGTACCCCGGCCGCAGCCCCGGCTGCCCCGCGTGGCGCTCCGCCACGCAGCGAGGACCGCAACAACCGCAGCGCGCCGCGCAACGAGCGTGGCCCGGGCGATCGTTTCTCCGGCCAGATGCACCTGTCGGCCGCCGACCGTGCACGTCGTGGCAACAGCAACAGCACGACCCGTGGTCGTCCGGGCGGCCGGAACCAGGCCGGCGGCCGTCGCGACATGTCGCGCGGTGGCAGCAACGCCGGTCCGCATGCCTTCGAACGTCCGACCGCCCCGGTCGTGCGTGAAGTGGCGATCGGCGACACGATCACCGTGGCCGACCTGGCGCAGAAGCTCGCGCTGAAGGGCGGCGAGGTGGTCAAGGCGCTGTTCAAGATGGGCGTGATGGCCACCATCACCCAGTCCATCGACCACGACACGGCGGCGCTGGTGACCGAGGAACTCGGCCACAAGGCGATCCGTGCCAACGACAACGACGCCGAAGACGCACTGCTGGCATCGACCGGTGAAAACCAGGGCGAAGCCGTGCAGCGCCCGCCGGTGGTCACCATCATGGGCCACGTCGACCACGGCAAGACCTCGCTGCTGGATTACATCCGCCGCACCAAGGTCGCCACCGGCGAAGCCGGCGGCATCACCCAGCACATCGGTGCGTACCACGTGGATACGCCGAAGGGCGTGATCAGCTTCCTGGATACCCCGGGCCACGCAGCCTTCACCTCGATGCGTGCCCGCGGTGCCAAGCTGACCGATATCGTGGTGCTGGTGGTCGCTGCCGATGACGGCGTGATGCCGCAGACCAAGGAAGCGATCCAGCATGCCCGTTCCGCCGGCGTGCCGCTGATCGTGGCAATCAACAAGATCGACAAGTCCGACGCCGATCCGATGCGGGTCAAGAACGAACTGCTGACCGAGCAGGTCGTGGCCGAAGACTTCGGTGGCGACACCCAGATGGTGGAGATCTCGGCCAAGACCGGCCTGGGCATCGACGACCTGCTGGACGCCATCTCGATCCAGGCCGAACTGCTGGAGCTGAAGGCTGTCGATGAAGGCCGCGCGTCCGGCGTGGTGATTGAATCGTCGCTGGACAAGGGCCGCGGCCCGGTCGCCACCGTGCTCGTGCAGCAGGGCCGCCTGAAGAAGGGCGATTACCTGGTGTGCGGCATCCAGTACGGCCGCGTGCGAGCGCTGTTCGACGAAACCGGCAAGCAGCCGGAGTTCGCCGGCCCGTCCATCCCGGTGCAGGTCCTGGGCCTGTCCGGCGTGCCGGAAGCCGGTGACGACTTCGTGGTGGTCGAGGACGAGCGTCTGGCCAAGGACGTTGCCCAGCAGCGTGAGACCAAGCGCCGCGAGTCGCGCCTGGTCGCCACGGCGGGCAGCCGGATGGAAGACATCATGGCGACCCTGGGCAAGGGTGAGGGCCAGCAGGTCCTCAACCTGGTCATCAAGGCCGACGTGCAGGGTTCGGTGCAGGCGCTGAGCCAGGCCCTGGTTGCGCTGTCCAACGACGACATCCGCATCAACGTGATCCACTCCGGCGTGGGCGGCATCACCGAGTCGGACGCCAATTCGGCTGCCGCCTCCAAGGCCACCGTCATCGGCTTCAACGTGCGTGCGGATGCTTCGGCCCGTCGCATCATCGAATCCAACGGCGTGGACCTGCGTTACTTCTCGATCATCTATGACGTGATCGATCAGGTGAAGCAGGTGGCCTCCGGTCTGCTGGGCGTGGAGATCCGCGAAGAGATCATCGGTATCGCCGAGGTCCGCGATGTCTTCCGCAGCTCCAAGCTGGGCGCCGTCGCCGGCTGCATGGTCATCGAAGGCGTGGTCAAGCGCAGCAAGCCGATCCGCGTCCTGCGCGACAGCGTGGTGGTGTTCGAAGGCGAGCTGGAATCGCTGCGTCGCTTCAAGGAAAACGTCGAGGAAGTCCGCAACGGTACCGAATGCGGTATCGGCGTGAAGGCTTACAACGACGTCAAGCCGGGCGACCAGATCGAGTGCTTCGAGCGCATCGAAGTGCCGCGTACCCTGTAATGCTGCAACGGACCGGCCCTCGCGGGCGGGTCCACCCCTGGTGGCGCCCGACCCCGGTCGGGCCGTCTCTCCCGGTAGGGCCCGACCTTGGTCGGGTCACATTCAATTCAAGAGCCCGACCGCGTGCCCAAGACTTTCCATCGAACCGACCGTGTCTCCGCCCAGCTGCGCCGTGAACTCGGCACCCTGGTGCACAACGCCGTGCGCGAGCACGGGTTGCCCTCGGTGAGCGTGTCCGACGTGGAAATCACCCGCGACATGGCCCATGCCAAGGTCTTCGTCACCGCGCTGATGCCGGAACGTTCGGCCGAAGCGGTGGCCGGCCTGAAGGAACTGGGCTATCGCCTGCGCATGGACCTGGCCCGGGCGATGAAGCTGCGCCACGTGCCGGAGCTGCATTTCCATTACGACGACTCGGTTGATCGGGGCGAGCACATCGACAACATCCTGCGCGATCTGCCCGACACCGTGGCTGCCGAGAAGCGCCGCGAAAGCGACGAAGAATAACCGCGCGACGCCGGGCATGCCCGGCGTTGCTGCATTCCGGCTGCGCGATGTCTGATGCAGGCCGCGCCGCGCGCTTGCCGGGCATGGTCCGGCGCTACACCCGTATCTGTCATGACCCGAATTCAGTTCCGCCGCCTGGACGGCATCCTGCTGCTCGACAAGTCGACCGGCATGAGCTCCAACGCTGCCCTGCAGGTGGCGCGCCGCCTGTTCCGTGCCGAGAAGGGCGGGCATACCGGCAGTCTCGACCCGCTGGCCACCGGCCTGCTGCCGTTGTGCTTCGGCGAGGCGACCAAGATCGCCGGCCTGCTGCTGGGCTCGGCCAAGGCCTATGACGCCGAGATCGTGCTCGGCCAGACCACCGACACCGATGACGCCGAAGGCGAGGTGCTGCTGCAGCGCCCGGTGCCGCAGATCACTGCTGACGTCCTGCAGGCCGCGCTGGCACCGCTGACCGGCAGCATCCGCCAGCGGGCCCCGATCTATTCAGCGCTGAAGCAGGGAGGCGAGCCGCTGTACGTGAAGGCCCGCCGCGGCGACGCCATCGAGGCGCCGGAGCGGCAGGTCCAGGTGCATGCCATCGAAATCCTGGAACAGCAGCCCGAGCGGCTGCGGCTGCGCGTCACCTGTGGCTCGGGTACCTACATCCGCAGCCTGGCGCGTGATCTCGGCGAGGCGCTGGGCTGTGGTGCGCACATCAGCGCCCTGCGCCGGCTGTGGGTGGAGCCGTTCCGCGAGCCGGCGATGGTCACCCTGGACCAGCTGCGGGCCATGGTCGAAACGGGCGACCTGGCGGCCATGGATGCGCTGCTGCTGCCGCTGGCCGACGGTCTGGCCGGGTATCCGCGGGTCGAGCTGGACGCCGGCCAGACGCAACGGTTCTGCATGGGGCAGCGGTTGCGCGATGCCGGCTGGCCGCGCGGTCTGGTGGCGGTGTTCGGTCCGGACGCCGCTGTCCAGGGCCTCGGTCAGGTCGATGACAGTGGCCTGCTGGCCCCGCAGCGCCGATTCAACCTCTGAACAGGGCGGGGCGGTTCAGCCCCGGTCCTTGTCCCCGGAGCCCCTGGCCGTTACAATTTCGCGGCCATTTTCTGGCAGCCTGCCCCGCGCAGGTTTCATCCCCGTAGTCCACGGCGAGCCTGGCGGTGCGCGAAGCGCGTTCCTGCCGGCCACGCATCACTGAGAAAAAGACATGTCGATCGACACCCAGAAGGTCATTGAAGACAACAAGCGCAGCGCCGCCGACACCGGCTCCCCGGAAGTCCAGGTGGCCCTGCTGACCGCCCGCATCGAACTGCTGACCGGCCACTTCAAGACCCACAAGAAGGATCACCACAGCCGCCGCGGCCTGCTGCAGATGGTCAACCGCCGTCGCAGCCTGCTCGACTACCTGAAGAAGAAGGACGTCGAGCGTTACAAGGCCCTGATCGAGAAGCTTGGCCTGCGTCGCTAAGCAACGAATCCCCCGCGGCGCAGCGATGCGCCGCGGTTTTGTTTTGTAGTACCGCAATCCCCGATTCAGGCCGGAACGATCCGGTCACCCGCTGGCGGCAAGGGTCGCCGACGGTCCAAATTCGCAGACAGCATCCCCAAGGACACCCTCCGTGGCAAAAATCACCAAAACCTTCCAGTACGGCAAGCACACCGTCACGCTTGAGACCGGCGAAGTCGCCCGTCAGGCCAGCGGCGCCGTCATCGTCAAGATGGACGACACCGTACTGCTGGTCACCGCCGTCGCCGCCAAGAGCGCGCGCGAAGGCCAGGACTTCTTCCCGCTGACCGTCGACTATCAGGAGAAGTTCTACGCCGGCGGCCGCATTCCGGGTGGTTTCTTCAAGCGCGAAGGCCGTGCGACCGAGAAGGAAACCCTGATCTCGCGTCTGATCGACCGTCCGATCCGTCCGCTGTTCCCGGAAGACTACAAGAACGAAGTGCAGATCATCGCCACGGTGATGTCGCTGAACCCGGACGTGGACGGTGACATTCCGGCCCTGATCGGTGCTTCGGCGGCCCTGGCTCTGGCCGGCACCCCGTTCATGGGTCCGATCGGCGCTGCCAAGGTCGGTTACAAGAACGGCGAGTACATCCTGAACCCGACCGTCAGTGAACTGGCTGACTCGCAGCTGGAACTGGTCGTTGCCGGTACCTCCAACGCCGTGCTGATGGTCGAATCCGAAGCCGCGCTGCTGTCGGAAGAAGTGATGCTGGGCGCCGTGACCTTCGGTCACCGCGAAATGCAGAAGGTCATCAACGCGATCAACGAGCTGACCGTCGAAGCCGGCACCAAGCCGTCGACCTGGGAAGCCCCGGCCAAGAACGAAGCGCTGATCGCCGCCCTGAAGGAAGCCATCGGCCCGCGCCTGGGCGAAGCCTTCCAGGTGCGTGACAAGCTGCAGCGTCGCGACGCCATCTCGGCGATCAAGAAGGACGTGGTCGAAGCCCTGGCCGGCCGCGTGGCTGCCGAAGGCTGGAACCCGGCCGAGCTGTCGAAGGAATTCGGCGAACTGGAATACCGCACCATGCGCGACTCGGTGCTGGACACCAAGGTCCGCATCGACGGCCGTGCGCTGGATACCGTCCGCCCGATCTCCGTGAAGACCGGCGTGCTGCCGCGTACCCACGGCTCCTCGCTGTTCACCCGCGGCGAAACCCAGGCCATCGTGACCATCACCCTGGGCACCGCCCGCGACGGTCAGGTCATCGATGCCGTTGCCGGTGAGTACAAGGAAAACTTCCTGTTCCACTACAACTTCCCTCCGTTCTCGGTGGGTGAGTGCGGCCGCATGATGGGTCCGAAGCGCCGCGAGATCGGCCACGGTCGCCTGGCCAAGCGCGGCGTGCTGGCTGTCATGCCGTCGCTGGAAGCCTTCCCGTACACCATCCGCGTCGTCTCGGAAATCACCGAGTCGAACGGTTCCTCGTCGATGGCCTCGGTCTGCGGTTCGTCGCTGGCCCTGATGGACGCCGGCGTGCCGGTGAAGGCCCCGGTGGCGGGTATCGCCATGGGTCTGGTCAAGGAAGGCGACCGCTTCGTCGTCCTGTCCGACATCCTGGGTGACGAAGATCACCTGGGCGACATGGACTTCAAGGTGGCCGGTACCGCTGAGGGCATCTCCGCCCTGCAGATGGACATCAAGATCGAAGGCATCACCGAAGAGATCATGAAGCAGGCGCTGCAGCAGGCCAAGGCTGGCCGTCTGCACATCCTGGGCGAAATGGCCCACGGCCTGACCGCTCCGCGTTCGGAACTGTCCGACTACGCGCCGCGCCTGCTGACCATCAAGATCCACCCGGACAAGATCCGCGAAGTGATCGGCAAGGGTGGCTCGACCATCCAGGCCATCACCAAGGAAACCGGCACCCAGATCGACATCCAGGATGACGGCACCATCGTCATTGCCTCGGTCAACGCGATCGCTGCCCAGGCCGCCAAGGCCCGCATCGAGCAGATCACCTCGGACGTCGAGCCGGGCCGCATCTACGAAGGCAAGGTCGCCAAGATCATGGACTTCGGCGCGTTCGTCACCATCCTGCCGGGCAAGGACGGCCTGGTCCACGTCTCGCAGATCTCCAGCGAGCGCGTCGAGAAGGTCGGCGACAAGCTGAAGGAAGGCGATGTGGTCAAGGTCAAGGTGCTGGAAGTCGACAAGCAGGGCCGTATCCGCCTGTCGATGAAGGCCGTGGAAGAAGGCGAGGGCGCCAGCGCCGAATGATCGACCCACGGTCGATCACGGCAGGTGTCAACCCGGGTTGAGCACCGCCGCTGACATCGCTGGAATGAGAAAGCGGGCTTCGGCCCGCTTTTTCTTTGTCCGGCATCCTGAGCGGGCTTGCCGCTATGCTGTTGTCATGGACCTCCTGCGCCTGCTCGACCTGGACATCGACCGCCCGGCGCAGCGCGTGAGCCGGGCCGGTGAGGCCCTGCCCATCAGTGGCCTGAGCTGGACCCTGTTCGACGTGCTGCTTGCACACGGCACCCGTGTGGTGGATTTCGACACGTTGGCGGCCCAGGTCTGGGCACCTGCGGTGGTTGGCGAGGATGCGGTCAGTCAGCGGGTGAAACTGCTGCGGCAGGCACTCGGCGATGATAGCCGTCGGCCGCGCTACATCCGTTCGGTGCGTGGGCGTGGCTATCAGCTGTGCGCCGCACCGATACCGATGGCACCGCCGCCAGTGATCGGATCGTCACGAGGGCGCTGGTGGTGGGCTGCAGCGCTGGTGGCGGTGGGCGGGTTGGCGGTGGCGGTGCTGGCGTGGCCGGACCAGGCTCCGCGCGCCGCAGCGACGTCCCTGCTGCAGCGCGCGGACTATTACGCCGGCATCGGCCAGGCGAGCAACAACGAACGCGCGATCGCCCTCTACCGCCAGGCACTCCAGGTCGATCCCGAATCCAGCGCGGCCCGGCGTGGGCTGGCACGTGCATTGTCGGCGCAGGGATGCCTGTTCAACGGTTCTCCGCAGCAGATGCACGAAGCGCTGGCGCTGGCCAACTCCGAACGTGCACGAGCGCCGCATGACGGTGCCACGTACGCCCTGCGCGGGTATGCGCATGATTGCCTTGGGCGGATGGACGATGCCGTAGCCGACTACGCGCGCGCGATCCAGCTCGATCCTGCGGACGAGCGCACCCGCGCATCGCTGGCCTACCTGCAGCAGGAGCAGGGCCACCTGTCGCTGGCGCTGCGCGCCAACCTCGCGCTCAAGGCACCCGAACGCATCCGCTTCCGTGATGTGCAGGTGGCGCGCGAAATGGAACTGCTCGGTTTCACCCAGGCGGCAGCGCAGCGCCATGCGCGCAACTTCCAGCTTTACCCGGACAACGTGTTCGCCAACATCGCGTGGCCGCGCAGCCTGTACGTTGCCGGGGCCGCCGGGCGCGCCCGGGAGGAGCTGGCCATCGCATTGACGCGTGGCACACCACACCCCCAGCTGCTGCGCCTACAGGGAGAACTGGCATTGCTGGCCGGTGACACCGCGGCGGCGGCCGAGGCGTTCGCGACGGCGCACCGGCTGCGGCCGCAGCAATCGTTGGGAGAGACGCTGGCGGGCCTGTACGGATCGACGGCCATCGATCCGGCATGGGCACGTGCGCGATTGCAGCGCCTGCCGGCGGGGAGTGGTGATGGTTGGGCCGATGCTGCGCTCGAGCGGGCTCTGCTGTTGCAGTCGGTGGGTGATGCGAAGGCCGCCGTGGCCGCGCTGCACCAAGCGGTGGACGATGGCTTCCGCGATGCGGCATGGCTGCGTGCCACGCCGCTGTATGCTCCGCTGCGCAGCGCGCCGGAGTGGGAGCCGCTGCTGGCGCGTATCGATGCGGATGTCGCCAGGCAGCGCGCGCAGGTCCTCGCCGCCGCATGGCGACCCTCCGATCTGTCCGGTCTCAGCGCAGTGCCGGAAGCAGGAACTCAGTGAGAATCCGCCGCGACTGCGGATGGGCGAAGCTGCGGTTGTAGGCTTGGCTGGTGACTACGGCCACGGCATTCCTGTCAGGAATCAGGAAGACATAATTGCCACCGTTGCCGGACATCGCCCACACGGTCCGCTGCCTGCCCTGCACCGTCAGCTGCAGGCCCCACCATTGGTAGCCGTACTCGCTGCCATCGCCAGTGCGGGCCTGTGGCTGGATCATTGCAGCGATGAAATCACGGGGAACCAGTTGCCGGCCATTGCCGCGCCCCTGATCCAGCACCAGCTGCCCCAGCCGCGCCAGGTCGCGGCTGCGGTAGCGCGTGCCGCCGCCTCCCATTCCGATGCCCTCCGGTGAACGGTTCCAGTGGCTCTCGGTGATGCCCAGCGGACGCTCCAGTGCCCGGGCGGCATAGTCCGACAGTGGCATGCCGGTGGCCCTCTCGAGCACGGCGCCGAGCACGAACGAGTCGGCCGTACAGTACGCGAAGGAACGGCCATGAGGGCTGTCCTCCGGTCGCTGCATCCAGGGCGCGAAGCCCTTCACCGGCAGGGACAGGGCAAAGTCCAGCCAGCGCTCGCTCACGTACATGCGCTCTTCGTGGCCGCTCGAGAACGGGTTCTCGTCGTCGCATTCCCACAGGCTGCTCATGGTCAGCAGATCCTGCAGGGTGATGGCGCGCAGGCGCGGGTCGACGACGTGGCGCGCGGTGAATCCGGGGAAGTAGTCGTAGACCCGGGCCTGCACGCCCGGCAGCGCCCCCTCGCCGATGGCGGCGCCGATCAGCAGTGCTGTCACGCTTTTGCTGGCCGAGCGCACATCGTGCAGGGTGCCCGCGTCCGCGCCGTTGAAGTAGCCCTCGTAGACGACGTTGCCGTCGACCTGCAGCAGCACGCTGCGGATCTGCTTGAGGTCATCGCGGGCGATGGCCTGCTCCAGGGCGGGCAGGCGGACGGAGGCGGGCGTTGCGGCGCCGGTGGTGTGGGGCATGAATGCCAGCAGCAGAAGGAGGAAGGACATCAACGGACGCATGGTCGGGCTCCATCGGAAAGGAGACTGGATTGAGCCCGGTCCTTCGCTGAAGTGCTGGAAGCGTGTCTGAAGAATTCTGAAGGGCCAGTACCGGTGACGGCAGCGCGCTGTCCTGCCGTGGGGCGTCAGGGACATGCCGATGTCATCCTGCGGGCGTCCGTGCCTGTCCAGTGGATGACATTCGATGAAGCCGCGCCGGGGCGTGATCGGTTTGCTACCGTGGCTGCGCCTTCGAACCGGGAGATCCCATGTTCCGCCAGACCCTGGCCGTCCTTGCCGTACTCGTCACCGCTGCCGTGCCCGGCGCAGTGCACGCTGCGCCGGCGCAGTCGCCGATCTTCGGCGCCTACTACCCCGGTGGCTCGGCCGGGCGCTATCCGGTGTCGAGCATTCCAGCCGAGCGCCTGACGCATCTGTTCTACGCGTTCTCCACCATCGAAGACGGCCGATGCGTGATCGGTGCGGACGCATCGAAGAACGTTGCCGAGCTGGCTGACCTGAAAAAAGCGCATCCGCATCTGCGCACGCTGATCTCGATCGGCGGCTGGGGCGCCGGTGGGTTCTCCGATGCCGCGCTGACCGAAGCCAGCCGCAGGCGCCTGGTCGACTCCTGCATGGCGCTGTTCTTCGAACGGCACGCAGGCAGCTTCGATGGCGTGGACATCGACTGGGAGTTTCCGGTCAGTGGCGGCCCGAAGGAACTGGCCCATCGTCCGCAGGACCGGGCCAACATGACGCGCCTGGCGCAGGCGTTCCGTACCGCGCTCGATACGTACGGGCGCAGGGCAGGGCAGCCGATGCTGCTGACCGCCGCGCTGGCCGCTGGCCGGCTGCAGACCGATGGCCCCTATGATCCCGCCGCCAGCTACGACCTGCCGGCGCTGGCCCGGATACTCGATTTCATCAACCTGATGAGCTACGACATGGGTACCGGTTTTTCGGCCGTGTCGACCTTCAACGCGCCATTGCATGAAGTGCCGGCCGACCCGCTGGCGCCGGAACTGCGGCGCTGGAACAACGTGGCCGGTGCGGTGCAGTACTACCGCGAACATGGCGTGCCGGCGGACAAACTGGTGCTGGGCGTGCCGTTCTACGGGCGCGGCTTCAAGGTGACCGGGGAGACTGCCGACGGCCTGTACCAGGCTTACAGTGCGCCGGCCGATGCCGGCGACTGGCGGGTGATCAAGGCGCGTTACCTCGATCAGCCGGGCTGGACCAGGCACTGGCACCCGCAGGCGCAGAGCCCGTGGTTGTACAACCCGCGGGAGAACGTCTTCATCAGCTATGAAGACCCGCGTTCGATTGGCCTGCGGGCGCAGTTCGCCCGCGAACAGGGGCTGGCCGGTGTCTTCATGTGGGAGCTGACCGGCGACGATGAACAGGCCAGCCTGCTCAACGCGATGCTGGCGCCCTGGCACAAGGCCCGCGTGGGCGATTGAAGGCGCCGCGCTCCGCCGGCATGGCCCGGCGGGGCGGTCAGTCGGCCCAGACGCTGTTGGGGTCGCCGTTGCGCGCCCGGCGTTGGCTGGCCAGCGCCAGGCGCGCAAAGCCGAAGGCCATCGCCAGGGCGACGGCGTCGATCCAGAACAGCGGCCAGTGCCCGGCAGCGGCGGCACGCCACAGCCAGTCACCGTTCAATGCACCATGCAGGACCGGCACCAGCGCGGTCGCGGCCGCAGCGGCCCACAGCAGTTCCCGGGCAGCCTGTGCGGGCCTGCGCAGGAATGCCCACAGCGCGCACGCGGCCCAGCTGCTGAAACAGGCCCAACGGATGCCCGGGTCGACCGCCGCGGGTGCTGCGCGTTCGAGCACCAGCGCTACCACGAACGCCAACGAGATCGCCACGCACAGGCCGATGCAGACACCGACGGTGGCACGCGCCATGTTGACGGCCGCACGCGACTGCTCGGGCTGGCGTCGCTTGCGTCGCGATTCGATCCACAGCAGGTTGCCGGAATAGAACAGGAAGGCGCCGCCGAGCCCCATCAGGAAGTACAACCAGACCACCACGCCGTTGCCGAACTCACCGAAATGAAGCGCATAGGCGGCGCTCAGCGTAGCGTGATTGGCATCGCGCTGGCCCGGCAGCTGCGTGGCCAGCACGTCGCCGGTGGCCACGTCCAGGGCGACCGCGCCCAGCGGGCCCAGCGTGCCGGTGGATTCGCCGGTGATCTCGATGGTGGCCTTGGCGTCGCCACCATTGGCCAGTTTCAGATAGGCCGGTTCGAAGTTGGCCACGCCCTGGGCGCGGGCCACTTCCAGGGCGCGCGCATGCAGGACCTGCAGGCTGCCCGGCGGTGCCGGAACGCCGCTGGCCTCGCGCACCGGAGCGGTATCCATCGCGGTCGGCACGGCCTGCAGCAGTTTGCCATCGAAGATCAGCGGATTGAGCAGTGCCATCTGTACGAACGCCAGGCAGAGCAGGGCGCCGGTAACGGCGAACATCAGATGGAAGGGCAGACTGAGCACGCCGATCACGTTGTGCGCATCCTGCCACTGCTGCTTGAGGTTGCGGCCCGGGCGCAACGCGAACAGGTCACCCAGCAGTTTCGGCAGGTGGATCACCAGGCCGCTGAGCAGGGCCATGCCGTACAGCAGGCTGACGATGCCCATTACATACACGCCGGCCACCGGCAGGCCCAGGCTGTAATGCAGCTCGTTGACCAGTTCGGCCAGACCGGTCTGCGGCGGCGTCGGGCTGCCGGCGGTGTGTCCCGGCCACGCATAGCGCCAGCTGCCGTCATCGGTCTGCCAGTAGGCCAGCGGCTGCGGATGGTCGGTGCCGGGGAAGGTCATGCCGACATGGCGGCGTGCCTCCGCGTGGGCTGCCAGCACGTCCTCGAGCAGGTGCTGTGCGTCATCCAGGTCCGCGGGCAATGCCGTCGCCGCGCCCGGCGTCTGCCACAACGGCAGGTCATGGTGGAAGAGGGTCAGGGCGCCTGCATAGAAGGCCACGAACAGGCCAAAGCCGGCGACCAGGCCGACCCAAGTGTGCAGGGTGGTGAACGTTCGCAGCGTCTGCGAGGAGAACTTCATGGGGACGGTCTCATTGCACCGCACCGGCCAGGCGCAGCAGGCCGAGCACGGCGAAGCCGGCGCCAGCACTGCCGGCCAGGGCCAGCCAGGCGTGTGCGGCGCGGCGGAAGCTGAACGCCCAGAGGGCGGCCAGCATCCACAGCGGGATGAAGGCGATCAGGGCCGGTACCAGGGCGTGCTGCCATGGGCCGGGCGGCAGCCAGGCCACCAGTCCGGTGGCGGCCGCGGCCAGCAGGAAGCCGGCGAAGATGCCGGCGAGGGCGCGGGCCCACATCAGCGCGGCTCCGCGCCGGGGCGGTGCCAGGCGGCGATGGCCGGCAGCAGCATCGCCGCCAGCATCCAGGTGCACAGCATCGCCACCAGCCCGGCGGCGAAGCCCAGTTCGGCCATCCACAGCCACAGTGCGGCCGCAGCGGCAACCAGGCCGATCTGTCGGCCAAGCCGGCCAGCCCGGCGCAGGCGCGGCCAGCGGCAATGCGGCGAGGCGGCATAGAAGGCCGTCGCCGAGAACATCGCAGACAGCACGCCCAGGCTGCAGAAGCCGAGCGTGGAAAGGCCGACAGTGATCATTGCCGGCAGCCTGCGCGGCGCGAGGGCGGCGAACGCGGGACACGGGCGGGGCCGGCGTAGGCCGGTCGGAGCGGGTGGCGCATCACGAGGTCCTGGGGGAAAGCGGGCAGGCTGGCACGGGGCGGGCTGCCTGGATATGGTAATCATTGCGATTTCAGGCTGCCAGCGACGGCCATTCAGGGGCGCGACGGGGAGTGCTTGGGCTTTCCCGCGCACTGGTCTAAAATCGCAGTCATTATCCTGACTGGAACAAGGTGGCCCGCGCCCAGCGCCGGCCGAGCGTGCGACATGAGCACTACCACCGCCCACGGTTGACCTGCCCCCGAAGGCCCTGCGTTCCAGGCGCCCTCGCGGCGCTTTTTTATTGCCCGGGCGCCTGCCCGGAGCCGCTTTCCAGCCCGCAGCGCGGGCCCCCGCACGAAGCCACTGCGATGATCAACATTACCCTTCCCGACGGCAGCCGCCGCGAGTTCGAAAACCCCGTCAGCGTCATGGACGTCGCCCAGTCGATCGGTGCCGGCCTGGCCAAGGCGACCATCGCCGGCTCGGTCGATGGCGTGCTGGTCGATGCCAGCGACGTCATCGATCACGATGCCAGCCTGCGCATCATCACCGCCAAGGACGAGGAGGGCGTGGAGATCATCCGCCACTCCTGCGCCCACCTGGTCGGCCATGCCGTCAAGCAGCTGTACCCGGACGTGAAGATGGTCATCGGCCCGGTGATCGCCGAGGGCTTCTACTACGACATCTACTCCGAGCGCCCGTTCACCCCGGACGACATGGCCGCGATCGAGAAGCGCATGGGTGAACTGATCGCCCAGGACTACGACGTCATCAAGAAGATGACGCCGCGCGCGGAAGTGATCGAGATCTTCAAGGCGCGTGGCGAGGACTACAAGCTGCGCCTGATCGAGGACATGTCCGACGACATCCAGGCCATGGGCATGTACTACCACCAGGAGTATGTGGACATGTGCCGTGGCCCGCACGTGCCGAACACGCGCTTCCTGAAGGCCTTCAAGCTGACCCGCATTTCCGGTGCGTACTGGCGTGGTGACGCGCAGAACGAGCAGCTGCAGCGCATCTACGGCACCGCCTGGGCCGACAAGAAGCAGCTCGATGCCTACATCAAGCGCATCGAGGAAGCCGAAATGCGCGACCACCGCCGCATCGGCAAGCAGCAGGACCTGTTCCACCTGCAGGAAGAGGCGCCGGGCCTGGTGTTCTGGCACCCCAAGGGCTGGGCGCTGTGGCAGGTGGTCGAGCAGTACATGCGCAGGGTCTATCGCAACAGCGGCTATGGCGAAGTGCGCTGCCCCCAGATCCTGGACGTGAGCCTGTGGAAGAAGTCCGGTCACTGGGACAACTACCAGGACAACATGTTCTTCACCGAGTCGGAGAAGCGCACCTACGCGGTCAAGCCGATGAACTGCCCGGGCCACGTCCAGGTGTTCAACCAGGGCCTGCACAGCTACCGCGACCTGCCGATCCGCTACGGTGAGTTCGGTTCCTGCCACCGCAACGAGCCCTCCGGCGCACTGCACGGCATCCTGCGCGTGCGCGGCTTCACCCAGGACGACGGCCATGTGTTCTGCACCGAGGCGCAGATCGAATCCGAGGTGACCGCCTTCCACCAGCAGGCGCTGGCGGTCTACCGGCACTTCGGCTTCGAGGAGATCCAGATCAAGATCGCGCTGCGCCCGGAATCGCGGCTGGGCGATGACGCCACATGGGACAAGGCCGAGGGCGCACTGCGCTCGGCGCTGGCCAGCTGCGGCGTGGAGTGGCAGGAGCTGCCGGGCGAGGGCGCCTTCTACGGCCCGAAGATCGAGTACCACCTGAAGGACGCCATCGGCCGTACCTGGCAGCTGGGCACGATGCAGGTCGACTTCATGATGCCCGGCCGTCTGGGCGCCGAGTACGTGGACGAGAACAGCCAGAAGAAGCATCCGGTCATGCTGCACCGGGCGATCGTCGGCTCCATGGAGCGTTTCATCGGCATCCTGATCGAGCACCATGCCGGCCAGTTCCCGGCCTGGCTGGCGCCGACCCAGGTGGTGGTGGCCAACATTACCGACGCCCAGGCCGACTACGTCTCGGGCGTGACCAAAACCCTTGCGGAGCAAGGCTTCCGCGTCAGCTCGGATTTGCGTAACGAGAAGATCGGCTATAAAATCCGCGAGCATACGTTGCAGCGCGTGCCCTACCTGCTGGTCATTGGTGACCGCGAGAAGGAAAATGGGGCTGTGGCGGTGCGTACGCGTTCTGGCGAAGACCTGGGCAGCATGAGCCTGCAGGCCTTCATCGAGCGGCTCCAGGCCGAGGGCGCGTAAGCAAAGGTCCGGTCCGGGGGCACAGGCACCCGGACCGGTTCGATACCCTTGGGAGAACGTAATATCAGCACCCCTGACAACAAACAGAACCGCAAGAATCAGGAAATCCGTGTGCCGCGCGTCCGCGTGATCGGCAGTGACGGAGAAATGATCGGCGTGTTGTCGCGCGACGAAGCGCTGTCCATGGCCGAAGATGAAGGCCTGGACCTGGTCGAAATCCAGCCGCAGGCCGATCCGCCGGTCTGCAAGATCATGGACTTCGGCAAGTTCAAGTTCGAAGCGCAGAAGAAGGCCAGCGAGGCCAAGAAGAAGACCAAGCAGGTCGAGATCAAGGAAGTGAAGTTCCGTCCGGTCACGGACGAGGGCGACTACCAGATCAAGCTGCGCAAGATGCGCGGGTTCCTTGAAGAAGGCGACAAGATCAAGGTCAACATCCGTTTCCGTGGCCGTGAAATGAGCCACCAGGAACTGGGTCGCGAAATGGCCAACCGGATCGAGACCGATCTGGGCGAGGACATCGTCATTGAATCCCGTCCGCGCCTGGAAGGGCGTCAGATGGTCATGATGATCGCGCCGAAGAAGAAGACCTGAGGCCTGACGGGCCGCCTTCCGGGGCGCCTGGCTGAATGGTTCAGGGTAAGAGGACGCCACTGGCGTCCCTTTGCTTTTGCAGGATGCCGGTGAAATGCCGGCGCAAGGGGTGCTGGGGCTGGTGGCAGGGCGGTTTTGCCTGTATCATGCCCGGCTCGACCCACCCAGGACGGGTCGTACGCCGATCATGGCAGGACGGAAAGAGCGGCCCAGGCCGCCGCCAGATCAGTCAGAAACCAGGGTCAAATCCCATCAAGGACATTGCAATGCCCAAGATCAAGACCAACCGGGCAGCGGCCAAGCGTTTCCGCAAGACCGCCTCGGGCAAGTACAAGTGCGGCCACGCCAACCGTAGCCACATCCTCACGAAGAAAGCGACCAAGCGTAAGCGTAATCTGCGTCAGACGGGCCATGTCCGTGCAGAAGACGCAGGCCGTCTGGACCGCATGCTCCCTTACCTCTGAGGAACTGAAAAATGGCACGAGTTAAGCGTGGCGTACAGGCGCGTCGCCGCCACAAGAAGATTCTGGATCTCGCCAAGGGCTATTACAACGCCCGCCGCAAGGTCTTCCGCGTCGCCAAGCAGGCGGTCATCAAGGCACAGCAGTACGCCTACATCGGCCGTAAGCAGAAGAAGCGCAACTTCCGTTCGCTGTGGATCACCCGCATCAATGCGGCTGCCCGCATCAATGGTCTGAGCTACAGCCGCTTCATGAACGGCCTGCTGAAGGCCGGCATCACCCTGGACCGTAAGGTCCTGGCTGACATCGCCGTGCACGACGCAGCCGGCTTTGCCGCGCTGGCCGAAAAGGCCAAGGGCGCGCTGGCGGCATAAGTCCTTCCCGATGCCGTTGCCGTTCATCCGGAACGGTGTCAGGTCAAGGCAATGCATGGGGAAGGGCGCAAGTCCTTCCCCATTCTTTTTTGGGTCCCGGCGTGGCCACGGCGACGCGGGGACGGCGGTGGCGACAGGGGTCGGCCCTTCGCCTGCCGCGATGGCAGATCGACTGGAGTTCCGGCCCCCCATGAGCGACATCCAATCCCTCACCACCCAGGCGCTGGCCGAGGTGGCTGCTGCACAGAGCCCCGACGTGCTGGAGCAACTGCGCGTGGCCCTGCTCGGCAAGAGCGGCAGCATCACTGCGCAGCTCAAGCAGCTCGGCGCCCTGCCGGCCGACGAGCGCAAGGCCGCCGGTGAAGCGATCAACCAGGCCCGCGACGCACTGACCCGCGCGCTGGGCGAGCGCAAGGCGCTGCTGGAGGATGCGGCACTGGATGCGCGCCTGGCCGCCGAAGCCATCGACATCACCCTGCCGGGCCGCAATGGCGAACGCGCCGGCCTGCACCCGATCACCCGTACCCTGGAGCGCATCACCGGCATCTTCGGCCGACTGGGCTACGAGTTGTCGGAAGGGCCGGAGATCGAGGATGACTGGCACAACTTCGAGGCGCTGAATTTCCCGCCGCACCACCCGGCGCGCGCCATGCATGACACCTTCTACTTCGGTGACGGCCGCCTGCTGCGCACTCATACCTCCGGTGTGCAGGTGCGCTACATGGGCGACCATGCGCCGCCGTTGCGCATGATCGCCGCCGGCAAGGTGTACCGCAGCGACAGCGACCAGACCCATTCGCCGATGTTCCATCAGGTGGAAGGCCTGCTGGTGGACGAGCATTCGACCTTCGCCGACCTGAAGGGCACGCTGGCCGAATTCGTCCGTGCCTTTTTCGAGCGCGACTTCGAGATGCGCTTCCGTCCCAGCTACTTCCCGTTCGTCGAGCCCGGTGCGGAAGTGGACATCGCCTGGCAGCAGCCCGATGGCAGCACCCGCTGGCTGGAAGTGCTCGGCTGCGGCATGGTCCATCCGAACGTGCTGCGCAGCGTCGGCATCGATCCTGAGCGCTACACCGGTTTCGCCTTCGGCATGGGCGTGGAGCGTTTCGCGATGCTGCGCTACGGCGTCAACGATCTGCGTGCGTTCTTCGAGAACGATGTGCGCTTCCTGAAGCAGTTCGCGTAACGCATTCGGCAACGCCGGGCCCAGCCTGGCGGACTCAAACATTCGACGGCCCAGGCGCCTGCGCCGGGTCCACCAGGGTGACAACATGAAATTCTCCGAAAACTGGCTGCGCAGCCACGTCCCCACCCGCGCGTCGCGCGATGAGCTGAGTGCGGTGCTGACCGCGATCGGCCTGGAAGTGGAAGACGTGACCGCGTTGGGCGAGGGCCTACAGCACGTGGTGGTGGCGCGCATCGTCGAGGCCGTGCGCCATCCCGAAGCGGACCGCCTGCAGGTCTGCCGGGTCGATGCCGGGCAGGGCGAGCTGCTGCAGATCGTCTGCGGCGCACCGAACGCACGTCCGGGCCTGGTCGCGCCGCTGGCGATGGTCGGTGCGCAGATCGGCGAACTGAAGATCAAGCCGGCCAAGCTGCGGGGTGTCGAGTCCAACGGCATGCTGTGCTCGGCGAAGGAGCTGGGCCTGGACAACGATGCTTCCGGCCTGCTGGAACTGCCCGCGGATGCCCCGGTCGGCCAGACCCTGGTCGACTACCTGGGCCTGCCCGATGCCAGCATCGAGATCAAGCTGACCCCGAACCGTGCCGACTGTTTCAGCGTGCGCGGCATCGCCTACGACGTAGCGGCCGCCACCCGCAGCCAGGTGCTGGACTTCGCTGCAGCACCGGTCGCCGCCGTCGGCAGCCGCGAGCTGTCGATCCGGCTCGACGCCGGCGCCGAGGCGCCGCGTTACCTGGGGCGCGTCATCGAGGGCCTGAACCCTGCGGCGAAGACCCCGCTGTGGATGGCCGAGCGCCTGCGCCGCAGTGGCGTGCGTCCGGTGTCGCTGCTGGTCGACATCACCCAGTACGTGATGCTGGAACTGGGTCAGCCGATGCATGCCTATGACCTGGGCACCCTGCAGGGCAGCATCGCCGTGCGACGCGCACGCGCAGGCGAGAACTTGAAGCTGCTCGATGGCCGCGATGCCGTGCTGGACGACAGTTTCCTGGTCGTGACCGATGCTGATCGCGCGGTGGGCCTGGCGGGTCTGATGGGGGGCTTCGATTCCCGTGTGACCGACGCGACCACCAGCGTGTTCCTGGAGGCTGCGCACTTCGCGCCGGCAGCGATCATGGGCCGTGGCCGCAAGCTGGGCCTGCACACCGATGCCGGCCACCGCTTCGAGCGCGGCGTCGATCCGGCGCTGCCGCGCACCGCCATCGAGTACGCCACCCGCCTGGTGCTGGACCTGGCCGGCGGCACCCCGGCACCCGTCACCGAGGCCGTGCGCGAGGCTGACCTGCCCCGGCCGGCCACCATCGCGCTGCGCCGCGCGCGCATTACCCGCGTGCTCGGCATCACCATCGAGGATGCCGAAGTGGAGCGCATCCTGCGCGCGCTGGGCATGGAGGTGGTCGCCACGGCCGACGGCTGGCAGGTCACCGCACCGAGCCGCCGTTTCGATATCGCCATCGAAGAGGACCTGATCGAAGAGCTGGCCCGCATCCATGGCTACGAGCAGATTCCCACCACCCTGCCGGGCGGTGCCGCGCGCGTGGCGATGCCGAGCGAGACCCAGCTCGACACCCTCAGCGTGCGTCGCCAGCTGATCGCGCGCGACCTGCAGGAAACCCTCAATTTCGCCTTCGTCGACGATGCGCTGCTGACCCAGTGGCAACTGCGCGACGATCTGGTGCCGCTGGCCAATCCACTGTCGGCCGAACTGGCGGTGATGCGCCCGTCGCTGCTGCCGGGCCTGGTGGCCACGCTGGGCCGCAACGCCGCGCGCCAGTTGGGCCGGGTGCGCCTGTTCGAGATCGGCCGCGTGTTCGCCCGCCAGGCGGGGGAGGGCCAGCCGGCGCCGCTGGAAACTCCGCGTGTTGCTGCCGCGGTGTGCGGCGATGCGCAGGCGGTGCAGTGGGGTCTGCCTTCCCGCAAGGTCGATTTCCATGACCTGAAGGGGGATCTGGAGTCCCTGGCTGCTGCCAGTGGTGCCTCGCTGGAGTTCCGCCCGTCGAGCCGTGCGCATGGCCACCCGGCGCGCTCGGCCGAGGTGTTCCGCGACGGGGTTGCGATCGGCTGGATCGGCCAGATCCACCCGCGCCTGGCCAAGGCGATGGACATCGAGGCCGACGTCTACGCCTTCGAGCTGGACCTGGAGCCGCTGTCGGCGCGCCGCCTGCCGCGTGCCGGCGAACTGTCGCGCTTCCCGGCGGTACGCCGCGACCTGGCGTTCCTGGTGCCGGAGCAGGTGGCCTGGAGCGATCTGGCCGCGACGGTCCGCCAGGCCGCCGGCCCGCTCCTGCGCGAGCTGAACCTGTTCGACCGCTATGTGGGCCAGGGGGTCGAGCCGGGATTCAAGAGTCTCGCTATGGGCTTGATTTTGCAGGACAAGTCGCGCACTCTGACGGACCGCGACGTGGATGCGGTGGTGGCCGAGGCGGTCACCGCCATCGAGCGTGAACACCACGCCCGGATCCGCGGCTGAGCGGGCAGCACTCGGGGGTAGCAGGCAATGGCATTGACCAAGGCGGAGATGGCGGAAAAGCTGTTCGACGAAGTCGGTCTGAACAAGCGTGAAGCCAAGGAATTCGTCGACGCGTTTTTCGATGTGCTGCGTGAAGCATTGGAACAGGGACGTCAGGTGAAGCTGTCGGGCTTCGGCAATTTCGACCTGCGGCGCAAGAACCAGCGTCCGGGCCGCAATCCGAAGACCGGCGAGGAAATTCCGATTTCCGCCCGTACGGTGGTCACCTTCCGTCCGGGCCAGAAGCTCAAGGAAAGGGTGGAAGCTTATGCTGGATCCGGGCAGTAACCGCGAACTACCGCCGATCCCGGCCAAGCGCTACTTCACCATCGGTGAGGTGAGCGAGCTGTGCGACGTCAAGCCGCACGTGCTGCGCTACTGGGAAACCGAGTTTCCCAGCCTTGAGCCGGCCAAGCGCCGCGGCAACCGCCGCTACTACCAGCGCCATGACGTGCTGATGGTGCGGCAGATCCGCAGCCTGCTGTACGAACAGGGCTACACGATCGGCGGTGCCCGCCTGCGTCTGGAGGGCCCCGATGCCCGCGAGGAATCGGCGCTGAGCAACCAGATCATCAAGCAGGTGCGGATGGAGCTGGAAGAAGTGCTGCAATTGCTTCGCCGGTGACCCAAATCCCGCGTGATCCGCTATACTTCACGCCCCGCCGCACTGGCGGGAACATCGCAGCATCAGTCGGGGCGTAGCGCAGCCTGGTAGCGCATCTGCCTGGGGGGCAGAGGGTCGTCGGTTCGAATCCGGCCGTCCCGACCACTGTGATGGAACAGAAGGCCCGCGCAGCGATGCGTGGGCTTTTTTGTGGGTGAACCGATGGGCGATGCGGCCGCGTACGCCGGCCCATGCGTGACCGACATCCCGTATCATCGCTGCACATCCGATCGCATCGGTTTCTCCTTCCGTCTCTCTTCCGCGTCCGCTGGCGCAGCATGTGGCTGCGGTCACGGGCGTGCAGCGGGTCCGTGGAGGTGGATGCGCGGACCACGACGACCACAGGGGGTTGCGTTGATCAGCAGTACCGTCATTCATCGCTCGGCTGAGGCAGGTGCCGCCGAGGTGCAGGTCCTGGACACCACGTTCAAGGGCAAGCACGTCTTTGTCAGCTGGGGCCTGCGTGGGCCCGAGTTGACCCGCAGTGCCGACCCGGCCGCAACGGTGGCCGCGCGCCGCGCATTGCAGACCGTTTCCCGGCACAACGAGGGGCCGCGCAGCCCCGAGGTGTTCATCGCCAACCAGTCGGCGGTGGCGATCACGGTCTATCGCTTGTTGACCGAGGCCCGGTCCGGCGATGCGATCTTCTTTCTGTGCGACTCGCAGGCGGTGGTGGATTGGCTGGTCACGGCGCTGGAAGTGCAGGGGGCGGACTGATCGCGTCCATGCCGGCCGTCTATCCCGCCAGCGCGGCGTCAACCGCTGCCTGGGCGTGCAGGCTGGTGGTATCGAACAGCGGCACCGCACTGTCCTGCGGGCGTACCAGCAGCATGATTTCGGTACAGCCGAGAATGATCGCTTCGGCACCACGCGCCACCAGCCGCGCGATCACGTCTGCGTAGACCTGTCGCGAGCGCTCGCTGACCACGCCGGCGATCAGCTCCTGGTAGATGATGTCGTGGACCTGCTGGCGATCTTCGGCCTCGGGTACCAGCACTTCCAGCCCGAAGCGACCGGCAAGGCGTCCCCGGTAGAAGTCCTGTTCCATTGTGAAAGCAGTACCGAGCAGGCCCACCCTGCGCCAACCGGCCGCCACGACGGCGGTGGCGGTCGGGTCGGCGATGTGCAGCAGCGGCAGCGGGCAGGCTGCTTCGATCTGTGCGGTCAGCGCGTGCATCGTGTTGGTGCAGATCAGCAGTACATCGGCGCCGCCCGCCTGCAACCGCTCTGCCGCATCCACCATGTGCCGCGCAAGCGCATCCCAGTCGCCGTCGTGCTGCAACTGCTTGATCGGAGCGAAATCCACCGACCACATCAGCAGCTGCGCCGAGTGCGCGGCCCCCAGGCGACGGCGCACCTCTTCGTTGATGAGGCGGTAGTACTGCGCCGAACTCTCCCAGCTCATGCCGCCGATCAGGCCCAGGGTCTTCATGTGCAGCTCCAGGTGGGGAGGCGCCATTGCAGCACAGGCGGGCGGCGATGTCGCCGCGACCGCTGACAGGCGCGATAATGCGGCCATCGATGATCGAGGGCAGGGTGATGGGCGAATGCTGTGGCTGCGGCAGGACGATGGACCTGGCGGCGATGCAGGCGCGTCACCGCCGCGTGCTGCGGATCGTGCTGCTGGTCAACCTTGCCACGTTCGCGATGATGGTGCTGGCTGCCTGGTACAGCCATTCTTCGTCACTGCTGTCCGGTGCGCTGGATAATCTGGGCGACGCGGCCACCTATGCGCTCAGCCTCGCGGTGGTGGGTGCGGGCATCGTCGCCAAGGCACGTGTGGCGCTGTTCAAGGGGCTGCTGATCCTTGCCGCAGCGGTGGCCGTGGCGGTGCAGATCGGTTGGCGCCTGCTGCATCCGGAGGTGCCGCTGTTCGCCAGCATGGGCTTGGCCGCCCTGCTCAATCTGGCAGCCAATGCACTGTGCCTGTGGCTGCTCACACCCTATCGCAACGATGACGTCAACCTGGCGTCCGCCTGGGAGTGCTCGCGCAACGATCTGTACGAGGGCTCGGCGGTGCTGCTGGCTGCAGGGCTGGTCGCGCTGTTCGGTGCGGGCTGGCCCGATCTGCTGGTGGCGGCCGCACTGCTGATGCTGTTTCTGCGGTCGGCGATGCGTGTGCTGGGTACGGCGTGGTCGGAGCTGCGCGCGGCACGGCAGGTTCATGCGTGAGTGGCCGCCTGTAACCGTCGCATCGGCATCGCGCTGTATGTGACGTCGCGGTGAGCCACCGCCTATGCTGGGACGGTTCTCTTTCGTGGATGGCCGAATGTCCCTGCAGACCTGGTGGTGGTTCCTGGCTACGGTGTTCGTGCTGTGTGGCACCCCTGGACCGAACATGCTGCATATCCTCGGACGCAGCGTCGGCCTGGGATTCCGCGCCAGCCTCCCGGCCATGGCCGGCTGCCTGCTGGCCATGCTGGCGGTACTGGCGGCCTCCGCCGCCGGGTTGAGCGCACTGCTGCACTCCTCACCCATGCTGTTTGAAGTGCTGCGCTATCTGGGCGTGGCCTACCTGGCCTGGCTGGGCCTGAAAGCGTGGCGCGACAGCAGCCGGCTGGCAGCACCGGTGGACGTTGACGCCCCGGCGACGGTGCTGCCAGCGGACGGCGCCTGGGCGGTATTCCGCGGCGGCCTGCTGGTGGGCCTGAGCAATCCCAAGCTGCTGCTGTTCGCCACGGCGTTCCTGCCGCAGTTCGTCGATCCCGCGCGGGGTCAGGCCGTGCAGTACAGCGTCCTGGTGGCAACCTTCGCCAGCTGCGAGCTGTTCTGGTACGTGATGTATGCCGCCGGTGGCCATGGCCTGCGCCGTTGGCTCGGCCGGCCGTTCGCCCGGCGCTGGTTCGAGCGGCTGGTGGGCAGCGTGTTCCTGGCGTTCGCGGTGGCCCTGCTGCGCTTCCGGCCCCGTTGATCCGTATGCGGCTTCACGCCGCACGCGCGGCTCCCTCACGAGGCTGGCATCGGCTGCGGCCTAGGCTGATCGCACTGTTTTCAGTCCCTGTGGGGAAAGGATCGACATGATCAAGTGGGCCATCATCTTCGCCATCATCGGTGTGATCGCCGGCGTGCTCGGCTTCGGCGGCATCGCGGGTGCCGCGGTGGGTATCGCCAAGTTCCTGTTCTGGGCCGGCATCATCATTGCCGTGGTGCTGTTCCTGCTGGGCATGACCGTCGCGAAGAAGGTCAGCTAGCGGCTGCCTGCGTGGCAGCGCGCGCAGGCGTGCGCTGCCACGCGAGACGCACAGCCGTCAGTCTTCGATACGTGCGAAACGAGGCTGTGGGCCAAATGCGCCCGGTACCTGTTCTACGAACATGGCGTACGGTCGCACCCACAATCCGCCTTCGCCATACAGTGCGCGGTACAGCACCATCGGCTGCAGGGTCTCGCTGCTGCGCACGATGTCGATCACTTCATACTCGCCGCCCTTGAAATGGCGATAGCGGCCGCGCGCAAGCGTGGGCAGGGGACTGAGCGCCGTCATGGGTGCGGCACTCATCTGCGCGCCGGCTGTACCGGCATCGCGCAGTAGGCGTCGATCGCCTCGACGGTGTTGGCCAGGCCCTGCGCCTGGGCCAGTTCCCAGGGACGCTCGCAGCGCTGGCTGCGCTCGCACCACTGGTAGCCAGCCGAGCCGATGCAGCCATGGGCATCGCGATCACCGCCGACTACGGGTGCGGAAGTGGCTGCCGCTTCGCGCACGGGCGTCTGTTGCGGTGCCGCGCAGGCGGCCAGGGCCAGCAGCATCGGCGCCAGCATGAGGGCTTTCATCGAGGACACTCCGTGGCCTAAACCATCAGTGTGCGGCGGGCCAGCAGCAGCGGCAAGCACTCAACTCATCGACGCGCGGATCAGTTCCTCGATCAGGACCAGGTAGCAGGCTGCGAAGTAGAACTTCAGCAGCGTCGAGCGCTGCGGCGGTTGGAAGGTGCGCATGTGGAAGGGGCCCCTGTTGGTGACGATAGTGTGAAGCCAAGCTGACTTCGTGACAAGAATCACGAAAGTCATGGGGTGAACGGGCTCAGGGATGTGACGAAGCGCGAATTCCGATCCGCCGGCGGGGATTTTTCGGACAAATCTGATAGGCCCTGCCTGAAGCGCTCGCTAGCCTGAACAGGTATCGGCGCTCTCACCTCATCCCCGGCGCCGCGTCCATTCCCTCCGTTGGAGTCGATCATGGTGTTTACCGTCCACTGCAATGCCCAGCACTGGTTCGTGCTGGACCCCGAGGCGCGCACCACCGCCTCGTTCGCCCGCGGCGCCGACGCGTTCGATGTCGCCACCGAACTGGCCCAGGAACATCACCGCCGCACGGGCCAGCACTGCATCGTGCGTGTGGAGGCACTGGGGGGGGCAGTGGATGTACTGCGGATCGGTGCCTAGCGGCCGACCCCGCGGCGCAGTCAGCCGCGGTTGAGCTGTTTGAATGGGGAAAGAACCGACGGTGCGTTGCCCTCTGTGCGCCGCGCCGCGAATCCCGGATGCTTGCCGCCACGCATTCATCTGGAGATCTCGATGGGCAACGCACTCACCTGGCGCACCCTGGCCTGCGCACTGCTGCCGATGCTGGCCGCCGCCGGGGGCGCGCAGGCGCAGAACTATGGTTATGACGACGATCGCCATGGCGGCCGCGACGGCAGCGGCATCGTGCGATGCGAATCGGTCAAGAACCGCAGCAATGAGTGCCGCCTTGAAGGGCGGCCCCGGCTGATCCGCCAGTTGTCCGGCTCGCCGTGCGTGGAGGGCGAGACCTGGGGCCAGTCACGCTCCGGCGTGTGGGTGACCCGGGGCTGCCGGGCCGAGTTCGTCGGCGAGTCGCGTCGTGGCGGCGGCTGGGGCGGTGGATGGGGCAACGGGAATGGCCGCGGTGGCGAAGTCATCGCCTGTCATTCCAACGGCCATCGACAGGAATACTGTGACACCCGCGTCCGCCGCAGCGTACGCCTGATCCGGCAGGACTCCCGCAGTGCCTGTATCGAGGGCCGGACCTGGGGCTGGGACCGCCGCGGCATCTGGGTCAGTGATGGTTGCCGCGCCCAGTTCCAGGTGAACTGATCCTTCTGGCCATCTGCGTCAAAATCAGAAAAATCTGATATTGCTCACAGTTTGAACGCCGTATCGTCTGCGATCAGGGCACGGGTGGCCTGATCGCATCGGCAATCCGTGCCGGCACTGATGCACGCCTTCCGCCTTCATCGATACGCTGCCTCAAGGAGTGAGCTGCATGTTGATCCGCCTTCAGTGCGAACAGCGCCAATGGCGCGTTCTGCACCCGGATAGACCGGAGCCGATCGAGTTCCGCGACGGCGCCCGGGCCTTTGATTTCGCCCAGGCCCTGGCCAGGCTGCACTTCGTGGACACCGGGCAGCGCGCCGCCGTGCGCGTGGAAGCCAGCGGCGCGTTCGTGGAAGCGATCAGCTACGGTTGAACAGGGACCGCGCGTCGTTCCGCAGCAGGCGAGGGGAAACCGGGCGCCTGCCCGGTTCCACCCGGAACGGTCAGCCTGCCGCGCTCAGCGGCGGAGTGGTGGCAGCCAGCTGCGGCCAGCGCTTGAGCACGGCCGCGCGGATCCCGGCGGCATCGATGCCGGCTTCAGCCAGCAGGTCCTCGCGGCTGGCATGATGCTGGTAGGCGTCGGGCAGGCCGAGATGCAGGATCGGTCGCAGCACCGCTTCGGCGTTGAGCAGCTCGGCCACGCCGGAACCGGCGCCACCGGCCACCACGTTGTCTTCGATGGTCACCAGGCCTTCGTGCTGGGCGGCCATTGCCAGCACCAGGTCGCGGTCCAGCGGCTTGATGAAGCGCATGTTGACCACGCTCAGGCCCAACTCGCGGCCCACCTGTTCGGCGGCGGCAACGGTGCTGCCGAACGCCAGCAGGGCGATGTGGCTGCCCTGCACGCGCAGCTCGCCCTTGCCGATCGGCAGCGTGGACAGGTCACTGCCGGCCGCGACGCCGGTACCGCTGCCACGCGGGTAACGCACGGCGGCCGGGCCGGCGTACTGCAGACCGGTGCTGAGCATCTGCCTGCACTCCGCCTCGTTCGACGGGGCCATCACGACCATGTTCGGCACGCAGCGCAGGAAGCTCAGGTCGAGGTTGCCGGCATGGGTCGCCCCATCCGGTCCGACCACGCCGGCGCGATCAATCGCGAACAGCACGTCGAGGTCCTGGATGGCCACGTCATGCACCAGCTGGTCGTACGCGCGCTGCAGGAAGGTGGAATAGATCGCCACCACCGGCTTGCCGCCCTGGGTGGCCATGCCGGCGGCCAGGGTGACCGCGTGCTGCTCGGCGATCGCCACGTCGAAGTAGCGCTGCGGGTATTCCCTGCTGAAGCGCACCAGGCCGGAGCCTTCGCGCATCGCCGGGGTGATGCCGTACAGGCGTGGCTCCGCGGCGGCAGCGTCGCACAGCCAGTCGCCGAACACGTCGGTGTAGGTCGGCTTCTTGGCGCCGGTCTTGGCCACCAGGCCCTTGTCGGGATCGAACGGGCCCACTGCGTGATAACCGATCTGGTCGCCTTCGGCAGGCTCGTAGCCCTTGCCCTTGGTGGTCATCACGTGCAGCAGCTTGGGGCCCTTGGAGGCGCGCAGCGTCTTCAGCGTGGACAGCAGGGCGGGCAGGTCATGGCCGTCGATCGGGCCGGTGTAGTGGAAGCCCATCTCCTCGAACATCGTGGAGGGCACGAACATGCCTTTCCAGTGCTCTTCCCAGCGCTTCACGAAGCGCGCCGGATTGTTCTTCTTGTCGCCCAGGATCTTCTTGCCGCCTTCGCGCAGTGCATTGAGCGTGCGGCTGCCGGTGGCGCGGCCGAGCATCTTGGTCAGCCCGCCGACGGCCTCGGAGATCGACATGTTGTTGTCGTTGAGGATCACCAGCAGATTCGGCTCCGGCTCCATGCCGCCCGCGTGCATCAGCGCCTCGAAGGCCATGCCGGCGGTCATCGCGCCGTCACCGATCACTGCCACGATCTTGCGGTCGTCGCCCTGTGACTGGCGGGCGATGGCCATGCCCAGTGCGGCGGAGATCGAGGTCGAGGAATGACCGACCCCAAAGGTGTCGAACTCGCTTTCCTCGCGCTTGGGGAACGGCGCCACGCCGTCCTTCTGCTTGACGGTGTGGATCTCGTCACGGCGGCCGGTGAGGATCTTGTGCGGGTAGGTCTGATGGCCCACATCCCAGACCAGCTGGTCATGCGGGGTCTGGTACAGGTAGTGAAGGGCGACGGTGAGTTCGATCACGCCCAGGCCGGCGGCGAAATGTCCGCCGCTCTTGCCCACCGATTCGATGAGGTAGGCGCGCAGTTCGTCGGCGACCGCCCTCAGCTCGGATTCGTCGAACGTGCGCAGGTCATCCGGCGTCTGGATGTGCGCGAGGCGGGGATAGCGGGCAGAGTCGATCATCATGTTCGCACGTGTTCTGAACGACCATTTTCGCCCTCAAACGGGGGTGGGGCAAGCAAACGCCGCCGTCCGTGACAGGACGGTGAGGGTTGCCGGCCGGCAGGTTCAGGTGCTGAGCTTGGAACGCTTGGGCAGCTGCGCTTTCAGGAACGCCATCTGGTCGGCCAGGATGTTGCGGTTGGACAGGATCAGGTGCTCGATCCAGCTGGGCCGGTAGGGCACCGCCAGCAGCGGCATGCCGGCCTGCTGGGGGGTACGGTCACTCTTGCGCGAGTTGCAGTGGAAGCAGGCGGTGACTACGTTTTCCCAGCAGTCCAGCCCGCCCTTGGACAGCGGCATGACGTGGTCGCGGGTCAGCGAGGGACGGTTGAACTGCTGGCCGCAATACAGGCACAGGTGCGAATCGCGGGCGAACAGGGCCGGGTTGGTCAGGTTCGGGGTAGGGTCGATGGCACGGGATCGCGCGTGGCCGCGCGCGGCGATGATCGGATGCAGGTCCAGGCCACTCTGCAGGCCGCTGAACCGGTTGGTTCCGCCGTGGATGTGCAGGCAGGGGTCGCCAAGGGTCCAGGCGACGGCCTCGCGGGCGTAGAGGCAGGCGGCATCCTGCCAGGTGATCCAGTCCAGTACGCGTCCGTGGGCGTCGAGCGAGAGCAGCCGGACCGAACCGGGGCGGTGCAACGTCGTGACGTTGGGCGATGCTTCGACGCCCGGAGCAGAAAGCGGGGCTCCGGCTTCGATCAGACCCAAGCGTGTAGTGTCTGTCTCCATCGGGAGAACAGCTTATACCTGAATGTTGACGATTTGTGTATCGCCCGTCGGCGATACGCAAATCGCAAGATTCAGGTCCGCGCATTCCTCCTGTCTCCCGCGCCGTTGGCGCGCCCCCCTTAACAAAGGGGGGCTTTTCTCCAGAGGGATGATCGAGGGCGGTCAGGCCGGGGTCGGATCCCTTTCCGAGGGAAAGGGCTCTGACCCCTCATCCACGCATGGCGTGGATCTACCGGCGGGATGGGCTCAGGCGCCGAAGCGCTCGTCGTCCATCGCCATCAGCGGCGCCGCACCGGCCTGGATCGCGGCAGCATGGCTGAGCGTACGCGGCAGCACACGGGCGAAGTAGAAGCGCGCGGTCTCGCGCTTGCCCTGCGCGAATGCCGCGCCGTGCACACTGGCGTCGGCGGCGGCGACACTGCGTGCCCACCAGTACGCCAGCACCACGTAGCCGGAATAGAACAGGTAGTCGTAGCTGGCCGCACCCAGCTCGTCCGGGTTGCCGGCGGCGCGCTGCAGCACGTCCATGGTCAGCTTGCCCCATTCGGCGGCCTTGGCGCGCAGCGGGCCGATGAACTCGGCCAGCGCTTCGTTGCCCTCGTGTTCCCTGGCGAAGGCCTCGATCTCGGCCAGCATCAGCTTGAGGCCGGCCCCCTGGCTGGAGGCGGTCTTGCGGCCGATCAGGTCCAGCGCCTGGATGCCGGTGGTGCCTTCATACAGCGTGGTGATGCGTGCATCGCGCGCCAGCTGCTCCATGCCGTGTTCGCGGATGTAGCCGTGGCCACCGAAGCACTGCAGGGCGTTGTAGGTGTTCTCGATGCCCCATTCGGTCTGGCACGCCTTGGAGATCGGGGTCAGGAAGCTCACCAGGGTGTCGGCGCGCTCGCGCTCGGCAGCGTCGTCGGCGCGGTGGGCGATGTCGATCAGGGTGGCCGCGTGCAGGGCCAGCAGACGGCTGCCCTCGACCAGTGACTTCACCGTCAGCAGCATGCGGCGCACGTCCGGGTGGACCAGGATCGGGTCGGCCGGCCTGTCCGGGAACTTCGCGCCGCTCAGGGCGCGCGACTGCAGACGCTCACGGCTGTACTTGAGCGCGTTCTGATAGGCGCGTTCGGACAGGCCGATGCCCTGCAGGCCGACGCCCAGGCGCGCAGTGTTCATCATGGTGAACATTGCCTGCAGGCCCTTGTGCGGCTGGCCGACCAGATAGCCCTGCGCGCCGTCGAAGTTCATCACGCAGGTGACCGAGCCCTTGATGCCCATCTTGTGCTCGATGGAGCCGCAGCGCAGCGCGTTGCGCTCGCCGACGTTGCCCTCGCGGTCGACCTTGAACTTCGGGGTGACGAACAGCGAGATTCCCTTTGCACCCGGAGGCGCGTCGGGCAGCTTGGCCAGCACCAGGTGCACGATGTTGCCGGTCAGGTCGTGCTCGCCGGCAGTGATGAAGATCTTGGTGCCGGTGATCGCGTAGCTGCCATCGGCGTTCGGCTCGGCCTTGGTCTTGAGCAGGCCCAGGTCGGTACCGCAGTGCGGTTCGGTCAGGCACATGGTGCCGGTCCAGCGGCCTTCGATCAGGGGCTTAAGGAAGGCGTCGTGCTGCCACGCTTCGCCGTGCTGCTTGAGCGCTTCAATGGCGCCGTGCGAGAGCAGCGGGAAATTGCCCCACGCCAGATTGGCAGCGTTGATCATTTCATTCAGCGGCACGCCCAGGGTGTGCGGCAGGCCCTGGCCGCCCAGCTCGGGTGCGGCGGTCAGGCCGGTCCAGCCGCCGTCGACGAACTGGTCATAGGCCTGCTTGAAGCCAGGCGGGGTGGTGACTTCGCCGGTGGCCTGGTCGAGCACGCAGCCGATTTCATCGCCCACGCTGTTGAGCGGGGCCAGCACGCTCGCGCTGAAACGGCCGGCTTCCTCCAGCACAGCATCGACCACGTCGGCGGTGGCGTCGGTAAAGCCCAGGCGGGCGAACAGCGGTTCGACCTTGAGCACGTCGTGCAGGGCGAAACGGAGGTCGGAAAGCGGGGCGGTGTAGCTGCTCATCGGATACGTCTCGATCAGGGACAGGGAGAACGGCGCGGTGCGCCGCGATGGAAAGCGGTGTTCAGCGCAGCACGCCCGGCAGGCCCGGCGCCTGGTTCAACGTGCTGCGGCTGCTGACGTCGAAGCTGCGCTGCTTCTTTTCCTGCGGCGTGGCTGTCACCGAACCTTTCAGGCCATAGGCCAGGGTGCGGTTGCCGGCCAGCGCATCGGCCACCACCAGGCGTGCGGCCGAGCTGGGCACCAGGTCGACCGTGATGACGTCGGCGGAGGTGCCGCCGATGGAGATGCCGGGACGGGCCTGCAGGGTGCCGGCTTCGCTGTCGCCGACGCTCAGCGCCAGGGACACATCGTCGAACGTCATCGGCATCGAGCTGTAGTTCTGCAGGCGCAGCGCCACGGTCCAGTTGCCGTCGGCGCGGACGGTCAGCTGCTGCAGGCTGGCGGCCGGTTCCGAGACGCGCTTGACGATGCCGTCGCTGCAGGCGGCGAGGGCGAGGGTGCACAGGACGATCAAGACGGTACGGAAACGGTGCAACATGGGCGCAAGTCCTCTGAAGGGGGTGCGTTGGCGTAAGCATACTACGGCGTATGGTTCAGTGGATCGCCTGTGGCGACCCGCCGCAGAGGGTAGCGCGTGAAGATGGCGGCCGGGCACGTGCAGCGCCGGAGCGGGCGCGTTGCGCGCAGCCGCGCGGGGCGGCTCAGTCGGCCGGTGCGTCGCGTATCGGCGCCATCAGGCGCAGCGGCGCCAGGTCGTAGCCCATCGCCTCGGCCTTGGCCTTCAGCTGTTCGAACCGTGCGCGGTCCATCTCCGGCAGGCGCGACAGGATCCACAGATACTTGCGGTCAGGGCCGCCGACCATCGCCCACTGGTAGTCCGGATCCAGCGCCAGCACCCAGTAGTCGGCCCAGACCAGCGGCACCCAGCTCAGCCAGTCGGGGACGAAGCGCACCTGCAACTGGCCGGGATGTCCGGCCACGGGCCGGGCCACGCCTTCAGCCACCATGCGTTCGCCGTCGCCATTGCGGCAGGCATTGGTGACGCTGATGCGGCCATCGCGGCGCAATGCATAGTGGGCGGTGATGTCGCCGACGCAGCGCTTCTGGAACGACACGGGCAGGTGGGCGATCTCGTGCCACTGGCCGGCATAGCGGTCGATGTCCAGCGCATCGACGGCACGCACGGGTTCGCTGGCGGTCGCGGACAGCGAAGCCAGCAGCAGGCAGGCGAACAGGGCAGGGCGCAGATGCATCGGCAGACTCCGGCAGGACACTGGAGCGTAGGGGGCGTGCTGCGTGCCGGTGTGAATGTTTCGTCAACCGCCTGCATGGCGCGCCGGAAACAAAAAAAGACCCGCATTTCTGCAGGTCTTCAAGCATGGTGGCCGAGGACGGAATCGAACCGCCGACACGGGGATTTTCAATCCCCTGCTCTACCAACTGAGCTACTCGGCCAGATTGTGCGGCAGACCGCGATCGACAGCGGTGGCCGGAAAAAAAAGACCTGCATTTCTGCAGGCCTTCGAACGTGGTGGCCGAGGACGGAATCGAACCGCCGACACGGGGATTTTCAATCCCCTGCTCTACCAACTGAGCTACTCGGCCACGTGTTTCGTTGCAGCGACGTCGCTGCCAAGGACGCGCATATTACGGAGGTCGGCTGTCTTCGGCAAGCATTTTGGAAAAAAACCTTCACATTGCCGTCTGCGCGGGCGCAAGTGGTTGATCCTGCGTCGTGCCGAGGTGGCGGCGCAGGTCGATGGCGGACGAGGCGGGTGGTCGCGGCGGCGGCGAGGATCGTCGCCTGCAGCGGAAATCAGCGGGCCGCCCGCATCGGCAAACATGCAGGGGCAAGGCATGCGGCCGCGGTTGCATCAGGCAGGCGATGGAACGCTGTTTTCGCCGCCGCACGCGCCGATCGTCGCGGCGTATTGTCGCCCCTCCTGTCCAATGCTGTCCGCAGCAGAGTCCATCCCATGGCTGATCAACCGACCACCACCCGCATCGTCCTCGCCTCGCGGCCGCAGGGTGCGCCGATCGCTACCAATTTCCGCCTGGAGCAGTCGCCGCTGCCGGCGCCGGCAGCAGGACAGGTGCTGCTGCGCAACCGCTATCTGTCGCTGGATCCGTATATGCGCGGGCGCATGGACGAGGGACCTTCCTATGCGCCTCCCGTTGCCGTGGGTGCGGTGATGGAAGGGCAGACCGTCGCCGAAGTGCTGCAGTCGAATGCGGCGGGAATCGCGGTGGGCGAGCTGTTCCTGGCGCCGGGTGGATGGCAGACCCATGCGGTGCTGGATGCGCAGGTGCTGGGGCGTCGGCTGGACCCGGCGGGCCTGCCGCTGAGCACGGCACTCGGCGTGTATGGCATGCCGGGATTCACTGCGTATTCCAGCCTGCATGAAATCGCCCGGCTGCAGCCGGGCGAGACGCTGGTGGTCGCCGCTGCGACCGGGCCGGTGGGGGCAACCGTCGCCCAGCTGGCCAAACTGCAGGGCGCCCGCGTGGTCGCCATTGCCGGTGGGGATGGCAAGCGTGCCTACCTGCAATCGCTTGGCGTGGATGTGGCGCTGGACCATCGCGCGGCTGATTTCGCCGCGCAGCTGCGCGCCGCCGTGCCGGACGGCATCGACGTCTACTTCGAGAATGTCGGCGGCCACGTACTCGACGCGGTGCTGCCACTGCTCAACGATTTCGCCCGCATTCCGGTCTGCGGCACCATCGCCACCTACAACGCGCGCGGCGTCGAGCATCCCGGGCCCGATCGCCTGCCGGCATTGTTCAGCCAGATCCTGCGGCAGCGGCTGACGGTTCGCGGCTTCATCGTGCACGACTTCAACCACCTGTGGCCGCAGTTCGAGCGCGAGATGGCGCACTGGCTGCGGGAAGGGCGCATCCAGTACCGCGAGGACGTGGTCGAAGGGCTGCAGAGCGCACCGGATGCCTTCTTCGGGCTGCTGCAGGGGCGCAACTTCGGCAAGCTGGTGGTGAAGCTGGACTGAGCTCTCGCCGGTGTCCGCCGGGCATGGCCCGGCGCTGCCACGGCGCGAGCCGGCCACGGTCGGCATCCACCGGTCCTGATGCGGCGGCATCAGCCGTTGGCGGCTTTCTCCCGGCGCAGCAGTTCGCGCTTGCGGGCCACACCCCAGGCATAGCCGGACAGATCGCCATCGCGACGCACCACGCGATGGCATGGCACCGCCACCGCCAGTGGATTGCTGGCGCAGGCACGCGCGACCGCGCGGCTGGAACGCGGCGCGCCGATGCGCGCGGCAATGTCGGCATACGATGCGGTCTGCCCTTGGGGAATCTGCTGCAGCGCCTGCCAGACGCGCTGTTGGAAGGCGGTGCCGCGGATGTCCAGTGGCAGTGTCGCGCCACGTGCCGGATCCTCGACCAGGCCGATCACCTGCGCCACCAGCTGCTCGTAGCCGCTGTCGGCGCCGACCAGCTTCGCCTGGCGGAAGCGTTGCTGCAACGACTGCAGCAGCGCTTCCGGATCGTCGCCGAGCAGGATCGCCACCACGCCGATGCTGCTGCTGGCCACCAGTACGCTGCCCAGCGAGCTTTCGGCGATGGCGAAATGGATCACCTCACCGCGTCCACCGCTGCGCCATTGCCGGGGCGTCATTCCCAGCAGGCGCGGCGCGTTCTCGTAGAAGCGGCCGCTGGAGCCGAAGCCGGCGTCGTGGAAAGCATCGGTGATGCGCGCCTGCTGTTGCAGTCCTGTGCGCAGCCGATCGGCGCGCAGGGCCGCCGCATACTGCTTCGGGGTCAATCCGGTGGCCTGCTTGAACAGGCGATGCAGCCGGGTCGGGCTGCAGCCCGCCAGTTCGGCAAGCTCCTGCAGTGAGGGTTCGTCGAGACGGGCCTGCAGGTGGCGGCAGACGCGTTCGACGCGGGCATCGGTGGTTGCGATGGCAGTGTCCATGCGTCGATTCTGGCACGTGCCCCGCTGGCGGAAACTCCGTTTCCTGCACGCGCCGGCAGGGCCTGGAAACGGAGTGTCAACGGGGCAGGGGCGCGACATCGTAGGGTCCACTTCACTGCCTGGACCCCGAACATGCGCCTGCACGACAAGATCGCCCTCATCACCGGTGCCAGCGCCGGCATCGGCCGCGCCTGCGCGCTGCGTTTCGCCGCCGAGGGCGCAAGGCTGGTGCTCAACGCGCGGCAGCCGGAGCCGTTGCAGGCGCTGGCCGATCAGATCCGTGCTGCCGGCGGCGAGGCGGTGGTGCATGCCGCCGATGTCGCCGGGCCGGACACTGCACAGGTGCTGGTCGACCTGGCGCAGCGGGCCTTCGGAGGCCTGGACATCGCGATCAACAATGCCGGGATGCTGGGGCCGGGCGTGCCCGCTGCGGAGTTTCCGGTGGACGCCTGGAGGCAGGTGATGGCCACCAACCTCGATGCAGCCTTCCACGCCGCGCGTGCGCAGTTGCCAGCCCTGCTGGCGCGGGGCGGCGGCTCGCTGGTGTTCGTCGGCACCATCGTCGGCCATACCGTCGGCTTGCCCGGCATGGCCGCCTACGCCTCGAGCAAGGCCGGGCTGATCGGCCTGAGCCAGGTGATCGCCGCCGAGTACGGCGCACGGGGCGTGCGTTGCAACGTGCTGCTGCCCGGCGGCACCGACACCGAGATGGGCCGGCAGGCTGCGCCAGACGAGGATGCGCTGGACTTCGTACGGTCGCTGCATGCGCTCAAGCGCCTGGCCGGGCCGGAAGAGATCGCCAACGCTGCGCTGTTCCTGGCCAGCGATGAAGGCAGCTTCGTGACCGGTAGTGCGATGCGCGTGGACGGCGGGATATCCATCAATCGCACCTGAGGGGACGGCCGGCGGCTGCACATGGCGTTCGCGCCGGACTGACCCGTCCGTTACCCGGCGACCTCTAGCGTGGCTCCAGCGCCGGCCTCCGCCGGCGGCGGAGCCACGCATGAGCAGACACGAAAAGGACACGCCCGATCCACGCCAAGGGGCGCAGGAAAGCCGCCAGGACCGGAAGCAGGACGACGTCGCCAAGCAGCGTCCGGGACAGCGCGACCAGCAGGTACGTGACACCCACTCGCGCAGTCCACGGCGCAAGGATGGTGGGCAGGAGCCTGCCTGACGCGTCATTGCTGCAAGCGCCCTCGGCCCGAGCCAGCGGCTGCCCGATGCTGGGTTTGTCGCCACCGGGCTCGGTCATGCGCAGGTCGCGCGTCTCATCGGCCCGTTAGCCCGGGGCGCGCAACGAAAAAGGCCGGACCCTGGGTGTCAGGAGTTCCGGCCTTTTTCATGCCCTGGTGGGCATGTGGATGGTGGAGCCAAGGAGGATCGAACTCCTGACCTCGTCATTGCGAACGACGCGCTCTCCCAGCTGAGCTATGGCCCCGTAGTGCGCTGTCATTGTATCGCTGGCGGTCGGCCTTGCCAAGCGACGCGCGGCCGTGGCCATAGGCGACTGTGCCGAGTCCGCCGGCTTTCGTGCGATTCCGTTGCGCGAAACGAAATCGTAACAATTTGGAGGATAATCCCCAGTCTGCGCAGCAGTTCCCTTTCTCGCCGCCCGGCCCGCGCAGGCCGCCCGGACGTCTCCTCAGAGCTTTCGATGCCTTCCCATACCGATTCCCGCCGTCTGTCGGGCATGTCGTCTTCCCTCGTTTCCTTCCGTCGCCATCCGCTCGCGCTGGCCTGCGCAGGCCTGGCGCTGGTCGGCAGCTTCGGCGCCGCGGCGCAGGACAGTGCGCCGACCCCCACCGGGCTGGATACCATCACCGTGACCGCCGAACACCGTGAGCAGAACCTGCAGGAGGTGCCGGTGTCGGTGGGCGTCGTGCAGGGCGAGCGCATGCGCGACTTCACCGCCGGCGGCGACGACACCCTGCTGGCGCTGTCCGGCCGCGTGCCGAGCCTGTATGCGGAAACCACCACCGGTCGTATCTTCCCGCGCTTCTACATCCGCGGGCTGGGCAACATCGATTTCTATCTGGGTGCTTCCCAGCCGGTGTCGATCATCCAGGATGACGTGGTGCTGGAGCACGTGGTGCTCAAGTCCAATCCGGTCTACGACGTGGACCAGGTGGAAGTACTGCGCGGCCCGCAGGGTTCGCTGTTCGGCCGCAACACCACGGCCGGCATCGTCAAGTTCGACACGCTCAAGCCGACGCAGGACTACACCGGCCGCGTCAGCGCCAGCTACGCCAGTTACAACAGCGTGTCGATCGATGGCGGCTTTGGCGGTCCGATCAACGATATCGCCTCGTTCCGCGTGTCGGCCCTGTACCAGCATCGCGACGACTATGTCGACAACACCTACAGCGGCCCGAGTGCGGATGGCACCGTCAGCCCGAAGAAGAACGCCATGGGCGGTTTCGATGACCGCAACGTCCGCGCCCAGCTGCTGCTGACGCCGAGCGAGCAGTTCTCGATCCTGGCCTCGGCACACGCGCGCGATTACGAAGGCACCTCGACCCTGTTCCTGCGCGGTGCGCTGACCAAGGGTTCCAACCGCACCGACGTGCCGCGCGACCAGGTCGCCTACGACGAAGCCGACAACAACCCGCAGGCCTACAAGACCTACGGTGGCTCGGTGAAGGCGCGCTATGATTTCGGCGCGATCGACTTCACTTCGATCACCGCGTATGAAACCACCTCCGGTTACAGCCGTGGCGATACCGATGGCGGTGCTGCGGTGAACTACCCGGTCAACGGCGTGCCCACCGGCTACGGCCAGTCGATGGGCCGGATCCGCGACCTGGACCAGTGGACCCAGGAATTCCGTCTGGCCAGCCATGACGACAGCGCGTTGCAGTGGCAGGCCGGCGCGTTCTATTTCAACGGCAGCGACACCACCGACTTCTACCAGCGTGCCTGGTTCCTGCAGGGCGCTGCGCGCAATCCGAACAACTGGGTACGCCTGCGCAACAAGAACACCTCCTGGGCCGGTTTCGGCCAGCTCAGCTACGCCTTCACCGACAGGTTCACGGTCACCGCTGGCCTGCGCCAGACCCGCGACGAGAAGCACACCCGGCTGCTGAAGACCGCCGACACCGCTGCCGGGGTGGTGACCTACAAGGGCCGCACCGACGTCAGGATGTCCGATACCACGCCCAGCTGGGACCTGAGTGCGATGTACCAGATCACGCCGGACGTCAGCGTCTATGCGAAGGTGGCGCGCGGCTTCCGTGGGCCCACCATCCAGGGCCGTTCGGCGGTGTTCAATGCCGACTTCACCACCGCCGACTCGGAGACCATCCTGTCCTGGGAGGCCGGCGTGAAGAGCAGCCTGTGGGACGACCGCCTGCGCCTGAACGCCACCGCGTTCACCTACACCGTCAACGATATCCAGCTCAACGGTAACGATTCGGACGGCAACGGCGTGCTGTTCAACGCAGACAAGGCCAAGGCGTATGGTTTCGAAGCAGACATGGAACTGCGTCCGGTTCCCAACCTGACCCTGAGCGCCGGTGTCAGCCTGCTGCACAGCGAAATCAAGGACAAGCGCGTGTACGCGCAGGTCTGCGGCCTGAATGGCCAGGTGGTGTGCACGGTGGATGATCCGACCATCAAGGTGGGTGCGAACACCTTCGCGCAGATCGACGGCAACCCGTTGCCGAACGCACCGAAGTACAACGTCAACCTGGCCGCACGCTACGATTTCCCGGTCAGCGACGCGGCCACGATGTTCGTGTCCACTGACTGGAACAAGCAGGGCTATACCAGCTTCGTGCTGTATGACAGCAAGGAGTTCAACTCCAAGGGTGACTTCGAGGGCGGCCTGAAGATCGGCTACTCCGGCAACTACGGTGCCTATGAAGTCGCGCTGTTCGCACGCAACATCACCAACGAGAAGAATCTCAAGGGCGTGATCGAGAACTACATGGCCGCGGTGTACAACGAGCCGCGTACCGTGGGCGTGTCGCTGAACATGAACTGGTAATCGAACGGTTGCGGGAAGGGGCGGCCCGGTGATCCTGGCCGCCCCTTTCCGTTGCTGCAGCGGGTTGTCAGCGCACCGGCAGCAATGGCTGCAGGCGCGATTCCAGTGCCTGCTGGCGCCAGCCGGCCAGCGCCGACGGCCACTGGCGGTGCTCCAGGTAGCTTTCCAGGTGCTTGCGCGAGGCCAGCACCCCGTCCGCCAGGCCCAGTTCGCGGCTGCATTCGGCCACGGCGTCCTGCATTTTCTTCAGCGTCTTCTTGCTGCTGTCGGTGGGCTGGGTGGCCAGCGGCGCGTCCTGCTCATCGGCCAGCGGAGTGTCCAGGGCCTGCCACACGGCGGCTGTCAGCTTGCGCGGCGCCTTCGGGAACGGCTCGAACAGCTTGGCGAGCGCGTCGACATCGGCCGGTGGCGAGCGCGCCAGCAGGGCGGCAAGTTCGTTGTCCAGGATCCAGCTGCGCGGCCGGTCGCTCTGGCGTGCCTGCACATCGCGCCAGCGCAGCAGGCGCAGCAGGCGTCGCTGTGCCTCGGCATCGAGGAACTGGGCCGAGCGCATGGACAGGTGCGGCCAGCGGTCCTCATCGTTGGCGACGCTGGCCAACAGGCGTTCAGCGTCGTCGTGCAGCCACTGCTGGCGTCCCATCGCCTGCAGTCTCGCGTCGATCGCGTCATGCAGCGCGAACAGGTGCTCGACGTCATCGGCGGCATACTGCAGCTGCGACTCGGAGAGCGGGCGGCGCATCCAGTCCGAGCGGGTCTCGCCCTTGGCCAGGGTCACGCCGGTGATCTCCTGCACCAGCTTCTGGTAGCCCATGCCGGCACCGATGCCGGCCAGCGCCGCGCCGATCTGGGTATCGAACAGCGGTCGTGGCAGCACGCCGCAGGTCCATTTGAAGGCCACCAGATCCTCGCTGGCGCTGTGCATCACCTTGATGATCGACGTATCGGTCAGCCAGGGGGCCAGTGCTTCGGGCATGCCGGGAATCAGCGGATCGATCAGCAGGATGTCCTCGCCGACCGCCATCTGCACCAGCGCCAGTTGCGGCCAGAAGGTACGTTCACGGATGAATTCGGTGTCCAGACCGATGCGGGTGGGACGCTGCTGGTAGTACGCATCCAGCTCGGCGGGGGTGGTGATCCAGATTGCCACGGGTCAGGGCCTGCTACTCGGGTTTGCTCAGGCAGGGGAGAATAGCCTAACGTCGGTCCGCGTCCGTGCCGAAGGAGGCTCTGCTTGCGTTTTCCGCTGTCGTCCGCGCTGTGCGCCAGCCTGGCCCTGGCTCTGGTCGCCTGCACCCCGTCACCGCCGACACCGGCAGGCAAGGCCGGCGAGGGTTCCGGCCAGGCGGCATCGCCGCCGGCGCCGGAGGATCGGCCGGCGGTGCAGGGCAGCGTGACCATCGCCGGTCAGGATGCCGCCGAAGACGTGCAGCAGTGGACGCCGCCCCGTGTCGATCGGGAGGGGCGCAGCCTGGCGCAGCTGCGCAGGGCCGCCGAGCAGGCGTTTGCCCAGGATCGGCTGTACGAGGATGGCGATGCCGCCATCCCGCTGTGGCTGGCGGTGCAGGAGGAGGTGCCTGACGACCGCCAGGCCCGTGCTGGCCTGCAGCGTGCCCGCCAGCGCCTGCTGCAGCAGACCGATGCCTTGCTGGTGCGGCCGCTGCAGCAGCGCGAGGCGCTGGCCGAAGCGGGACGCCAGGCGCTGGTGTTGCTGACCCTGGCCCCTGACGATGAAAAGGTGCGTGCCCTGCAGGCGCGGGTGGAGATCGCGCAACGCGTGGTGGCCTACAACCGGGCCGGCGAGGAGGACCTGCGCGCGGACCGGATCGGCGAGGACGGTGACGGCGCGATCGGCAGTTTCCGCGAGGCGTTGGCGCTTGACGAGGGCAACCGCCGCGCACGCCAGGGCCTTGCTGCGGCGGAGAGCGGCCTGATCCGCCGTGCCGAGGAGGCCGCCCGCCGCCGTGACTTCGCCAGTGCCGGCACCTGGCTGGCCGAAGCCAGCAAGGTCCGTGATTCCTCTCCGACCATCGCCGACGCCTTCGAGCGCATCGAGCAGATCCGGGCCAACACCCTGGCGCAGCTGCGCGACGAGGGCCTGCGCGACCTGGCGACGCCGCAGGGCCTGAAACCTGCACGCGAGAAGCTGGCCGAAGCACTGCGCATCGCGCTGCCCGGCGACGCGGTCGTGGCGCAGCTGCGCGAGCGCATCGATCTGGCAACCCATTACGGCAGCTTCCGTCCCGGCCAGGTGTTCAGCGACGCGATGCGCGATGGCGGGCGTGGCCCGCAGATGGTGGTGGTGCCGCATGGCGGCTTCCAGATGGGCGCAGGGGATGCCGAGCCCGGCGCCACCGATGCCGAGCGCCCTTCGCATTACGTGCGGTTTGACCGCGGTTTCGCGATGGCCATCACCGAGGTGACCGTCAGCGATTTCGAGCGCTACGTCAAAGCCACCAATGCCCGCCCACGCGCGACCCGTCGCGGTCATTCGGTGGTCTATGACGAGCGCAGCGGCAACTTCATCCGCCGCAGCGGTGTCGACTGGCGCTCGGATTACGACGGCGCGCGCGCGCTGGGCAACGCGCCTGTGATGCATGTGAGCGTGCGCGACGCGGAAAACTATGCCGCGTGGCTGTCCGAGCAGACCGGCTACAGCTACCGGCTGCCCAGCGAGGCCGAGTTCGAGTATGCGCTGCGCGCCGGCAGCAGCGGCCGTTATCCCTGGGGGGATACAGGCACGCCCCCGCCGGGCAGCGGCAACTTCACCGGCAGCAAGGATGTCTCGCCGTCTGGCCGGCATTGGCACAACGCGTTCATCGGCTATGGCGATGGCTGGTGGGGCCCGGCGCCGGTGGCGAACTTCCGGGCCAACGCGTTCGGCCTGCACGACATGGCCGGCAATCTCAGCGAATGGGTGGCCGACTGCTGGCATTCCAGCTACCGGCGTGCGCCCTCCGACGGCGTGGCCTGGTTCAACCCGGGTTGTCGGGCGCGGGTGATCCGCGGAGGCAACTGGGCGAACTCTCCCGAGCAGACCCGGGCGGCCTGGCGGCAGTCGCAGGACTCGGACACCACCAACGCCCGCATCGGGTTCCGCCTGGTACGCGGCATCTGAGCGGCCGGCTTCACCCGGCGCGGGCTCCGGCACACTAAGATTGCGCCGTGCCCGCCGGCCGGCGGGGCCAGCCGGAAGACCACCGCATGCGCAACGACCCATTTTCCCGCTCGCCGCAGGGCCCGCAGCGGCGTGGCCTGTTCGGCAACATCCGCTGGTGGGTACTGCTGCTGGCGGCGGGTTACGCGGCCTTTTACTGGTTTTCGAACCGGACGGTCGATCCCTATACCGGCGAGAAGGTCATGATCGACAGCAGCCTGGATGCCCAGCAGGAAACCGCGCTGGGGCTGCAGGCCTACCAGCAGATCCTGGCGCAGGAGCGGCCACTGGACCCGAACGCGCAGATCTCGCGTGACGTGCGTGCGATTGCCGAGCGGTTGATCGCCAAGGTCGATGTGGTGGAGACCGCATTGGCGCGGGAGCATGGCGTGGAGCCGGCCCATTTCGCGCGCAGCTTCCAGTGGGAGGTGAACGTGATCCCCTCCGAGCAGGCCAACGCCTTCTGCCTGCCGGGCGGGAAGATGGCGGTCTATACCGGTCTGGTGCCGGTGGCGCGGACCAAGGATGCGATGGCGGTGGTGATGGGGCATGAGATCGCCCATGCGCTGCTGCGCCATGGAGCGCAGCGCATGGCACAGCAGAAGCTGACCCAGATCGGGCAGATGGCCGGGGCTGCCAGTGGCATGGATGCGCAGCAGCAGCAGATGGTGATGTCGGCGATGGGTTATGGCTATCTGCTGCCCTACGCACGCAGCCACGAGACCCAGGCCGATGAGGTGGGGCTGATGCTGGCTGCGGCTGCCTGTTTCGATCCGCGCGAAGCGGTGCCGCTGTGGCAGCGGATGGGCCAGGCCAGTGGTGGTCAGTCGCCGCCGGAGTTTGCCTCCACCCATCCCAACCCGGGAACCCGGATCCAGAATCTGCAGGCCCTGATGCCGAAGGCGCTGGAGTACCGGAAGCAGTTCTGCGAGGCGGCCAGGTAGGAAGGCGCACGCCGGGCTGCGCCTTGGCCCCCGCTTACCTGACCGAGGTGACCTGCACGTCGATGACGCCGTCGCCCACGCGTGCCTGCAGTGCGTCGCCGGGCTGGACCTGTTCAACCTGTCGTACCAGTGCACCATCATCGGCACGGGTCACGATGCTGTAACCGCGTGCCACCGTGGCCAATGGACTGACCGCTTCCAGGGACCGGGCCAGGCCGCGCAGGCGCAGCGCATCGCGTTGCAGCAGCCGCTGCATCGCTGCATGGGGGCGTCCGCGCAGGGCCGACAGGCGACGCTGCATCGCGTCCAGCTGGCGCTGCGGATGATGGCCACGCAGCACCGCGGCAGCATGGCGCAGGCGCGCGGCACGGCGCTCCTGCTGCTGGTTGAAAGGCGCGTGCAGCCGCCGGCCCAGCTCCAGCTGACGGCGCCGCAACAGGTCCAGCCGGGCCTGTGGACTCTGCGCATTCAATCGCAACAGCGCACGGTCGGCGCGCTGCATGGCCTGTCCTACCGCGTGGCGCTGCAGCTGTGCCAGCCGCGCGGCATTGCGGCGCAGGCGCAGGGCCAGGTCAAGCTGGTCGGGGACCAGCAGCTCGGCCGCCACCGAAGGTGTCGGCGCGCGCAGGTCGGCGGCAAAATCACTCAGGCTGAAGTCGGTCTCGTGGCCGACGGCCGACACGACCGGCGTATCGCTGGCGGCGATCGCGCGCGCCAGCGCTTCGTCGTTGAACGCCCATAGATCTTCCAGTGAACCGCCGCCGCGGGTCAGCAGGATCACGTCGTAGCGACCACTGGCATCGGCTGCCTGCAGCAGGCGGGTGATCTGCGCGGCGGCGCTGGAGCCCTGCACCAGGGTCGGCAGCAGGTCCACCTCCAGCAGCGGGAAACGACGCCCCAGTACGCTCAGCACATCGCGCACGGCGGCGCCGGTCGGCGAGGTGATCACCGCCAGCCGCCGCACATGCGCGGGCAGCGCCCGCTTGCGTGCAGGATCGAACAGGCCTTCGGCGTCCAAGCGCGCCTTCAGCTCCTCGAACGCCCGCCGCAGCGCGCCTTCACCGGCTTCCTCCATGTGGTCGAGCACCATCTGGTACTCGCCGCGTGCGTCGTACAGGGTCACCCGGCCACGCACCAGCACGCGCATGCCCTCGCGCGGTACGAACTTCAGGTACTGCGCCTTCATCCGGAACATCGCCGCACGCAGCTGTGCCCGTGCGTCCTTCAGGGTGAAGTACAGGTGCCCGGACGCAGGGCGGGCCACACTCCCCAGTTCGGCTTCGACCCAGATCGCCGGGAAGCTGCCTTCCAGCAGGTCGCGCGCCAGCGTGTTGAGCTGGCTGGGAGTGAGAATGTCGTTGTTGCGTGGCTGCATGGGTACGGCGCGCTGCGGGTGGAGCGGGCACTCAGGATCGCACGTTGGCGCGCGCCGGGCACGCCCGGCTCAGGTCGTGCGGTGCTGTGCCAGCGCCCACTGCACGTGCTCGCGCACCAGCGGCGAGGGATCATCGATGCGGGTCTGCAGTGCGGCCAGGGTCTGCGGCGCTGTCGGCGCGTTGCCCAGTGCCACAGCGATGTTGCGCAGCCAGCGCTCATGGCCGCTGCGACGGATCGGGCTGCCCTCGGTGCGGCGCAGGAATGCCGCCTCGTCCCAGGCGAACAGCTGATCCAGGCGCGCGGTGTCCAGGTTGTTGCGTGCGCGGAAATCGGCTTCATCGGTGCGCTTGGCAAACTTGTTCCACGGGCAGACCAGCTGGCAGTCGTCGCAGCCGTAGATGCGATTGCCGATCAGTGGCCGCATGTCCTCGGGGATCGCGCCGTCATGCTCGATGGTCAGATAGGAAATGCAGCGGCGCGCATCCAGCCGCTGCGGGCCGGTGATGGCGCGCGTGGGGCAGATGTCGATGCAGCGCGTGCAGGTGCCGCAGTGCGCAGTGGCGGGCGCGTCGACCGGCAACGGCAGGTCGATGTAGATCTCGCCGATGAAGAACCATGAGCCCCCCTGGCGATCGATCAGGCAGGTGTGCTTGCCGATCCAGCCGAGCCCGGCGTTGCGGGCCAGGGCCCGTTCCAGCACCGGTGCCGAATCGACGAAAACGCGGTAGCCCAGTGGCGCGACTTCATCGTTGATCCGCGCAGCGAGCTTCTGCAGGCGGTTGCGCATCAGCTTGTGGTAGTCGCGCCCCAGCGCGTAGCGCGCCACGTAGGCGCGGCCGGGATCGGCCAGGGTCGCCCAGGCTTCGGTATCGTCGCGGTGGCTGTAGTCCATGCCCACGGAAATGACCCGCACCGTGCCCGGCAGCAGTTCCGCCGGGCGTGCGCGCAGCGTGCCGTGGCGTGCCATCCAGTCCATGGTCCCGTACAGGCCCTGGCCCAGCCAGTCGGCCAGGTGTGCCTCGTCCTCGCCCAGCTCGATGCCGGCAATGCCGCAGCGCTGGAAACCGTGTGCACGGGCCAGTTCGCGGATGCGCTGCACGGCCTGGACCGGGTCGGCTGGGGCAGGGGCGGGGACGGAGGACATGTGCACCAGTATAAAATCCCGGCATGCCCGATCTCTCTCTTCTGTTCGACACCGCTGCTGCGCGCGCGCTGGACGCCCGCGCGTCGGCGCTTGCCGGTGATGGTGGCTGGAGCCTGATGGCGCAGGCTGGCCTGGCGGGCTGGCAGTGCCTGCTGCAGCAATGGCCGGATGCCCGCAGTCTCTATGTGGTGGCTGGCGCCGGTAACAACGGCGGCGATGGCTACGTACTGGCGACCCATGCGCTGCAGGCGGGCCGCCAGGTGCAGGTGATCACCCTGCCGGGCAGGCTGCCCGCCACGCCGCTGGCGCAGCAGGCGGCGGCGGCATTCGCTGCCGCCGGCGGCAGCAGCATCGAATTCGACGGCCAGCTGCCGGTCGCCGACGTCGGCGTGGATGCGCTGTTCGGTCTCGGCCTGGATCGGGCCCCGGCCGGCATGGCGCAGGCGCTGATCGAAGCACTCAACGCCTCTCCGGCGCCGGTGCTGGCACTGGATGTACCCAGCGGTGTCGATGCCGATCAGGGCGGCGTTCCCGGCGTTGCGGTGCGCGCGGCGGTCACCCTGCAGTTCATTGTCTCCCACCGGGGCCTGTACACCGGCGACGCGCTGGATCATGTCGGCCAGCGTCGGCTGGCGCCGTTGGACCTGCCGGAGGCGGCGCGGGAAGGCATCGCGGCCAGCGCGGAACGCTGGGTCGGCGACCGTCTGCGGGCGCTGCTGCCGCCGCGCCGGGCGAATACCCACAAGGGCGAGTCCGGGCATGTGCTGTGTGTGGGCGGCAACCACGGCAGTGGCGGTGCAGCGGTGATGGCGGCCGAGGCCGCACTGCGTGCCGGTGCCGGACTGCTCAGTGTCGGCACCCGTCGTGAGCATGTGGGGGCGATGCTTGCGCGCCTGCCCGAGGCGATGGCGCATGCGCTGGAAGATGGCGCGGCGTTGCCTGCGCTGCTGGACCGCGCACGGGTCGTTGCGATCGGGCCGGGCCTTGGCCAGGACGACTGGGCGCGTGCGCTGCATGCCAGCGTGCTCGCCTGCGGGCGTCCACTGGTGATCGACGCCGATGCCCTGAATCTGCTGGCGCAGAACCCGCACGCGGTGCCTGATGCCATCCTGACGCCGCATCCGGGAGAGGCTGCACGCCTGCTGGGCTGCAGTACCGCCGAGGTGCAGGCCGATCGCTTCGGCAGCGCGCAGGCGCTGGCCGAGCGCTATCACGCCACGGTGGTGCTGAAGGGTGCCGGCAGTGTAGTCGCGGCACCTGCGCGGCTGCCGCGGCTGATCGCGGCCGGCAATCCGGGCATGGCGGTCGGCGGCATGGGAGATCTGCTGACCGGCGTCATTGCTGGACTGCGCGCGCAGGGATTGGACGCATTCGATGCCGCGGCAGGCGGCGCCCTGCTGCACGCGCTTGCTGGCGACGCCGCGGCCATCGACGGCGCGCGTGGTCTGCTTCCCACCGACCTGCTGGCGCCCCTGCGGCGGCTGGCCAATCCGGAACGCTCCCCATGAACGAATTCTTCCTTGCCGACAGCGATGCCACCGAACGTCTCGGGCAGTGGCTGGCGGCCACGCGACCGCCGCAGGCGTTGATCGAGCTGCGCGGCGACCTCGGCGCCGGCAAATCCACCACCGCGCGTGCGCTGCTGCGTGCGCTGGGCGTGCAGGGTGCGATCCGCAGCCCCACCTACACCCTGGTCGAGCGCTATCCGCTGGCCAGTGGTGGCGAGGCGTGGCATCTGGACCTGTACCGCATCGGCCAGGCCGGGGAACTGGATTTCCTGGGCCTGGACGAGGGCAGTGCGGTGCTGTGGCTGGTCGAGTGGCCGGAACGGGGGGCGGGCGCATTGCCGCCGACGGACCTGGTCGTGGCGCTGGAGATCGAGGGCCAGGGGCGCCGGGCGCGTCTCAGTGGGCTCAGCGACGCTGGCCGGGAATGGCTGCAGCGGCTGGCCGAAGGTGGAGACTTGCGGCCTGTTTCTGTCGCCTGACGAGAACAAAGATCGGCAGGTTACGGATTATTAAGGAAAAAGGTATTGCATTCCGTTCAGCGCGGTGATTGAATCCTGAGCCATGCGCCTGGGGAACCGTCTCATCGCCATCTGTGCCGCCGTCGGACTGGGTCTGGCGAGCCTCAGTGCGTGGGCGGGTGAAGTCCGTCAGGTACAGCTGAATACAGGCTCCACCGGCACCCGCGCGGAAATCTCGCTGGTCGGCAGTGGCGGCTACAAGACGCTGTCACTGGCCAACCCGAACCGGCTGGTGGTCGATTTCCCGGATTCCACTGCCGTGCGCAACCTGAAGATGCCGGCTGCGCAGGGCGTGGTGACGGCAGTGCGCACCGGACAACCGGTTCCGGGCACCTTCCGTGTTGTTTTCGATCTTGCGGAATCCGTGGCGCCGTTCCGCCCGCAGATGCAGCGCGAAGGAGAGGCGTCAAAGCTGGTGATCGAATGGCCGGGTGACAGCCCGGGCGTGGCCGCTGCGGCGCCGGCGCCGGCTCCGGTTGCCACGACCACGCAGACGACGGCACCCAGCATGCAGACGCGCAGCGACGCCGCCCGCGCTACCGCGTTGTTGACCGCGCAGGTGCAGCAGCAGGCCAGTGCCACGGCTGCCGCCCCGGCCGCGCCCACGCCGGCGCCGTCCACCGCGCCCGTGCAGGTGGCCGCTGCGGGCACCAGCGCCAGCAGCACCCCGCCGGCATCGTCGCCCGCGGCGATCCTGGCCGGCCAGCGCACCGCTGCGGTGGTGAGCAATCCGCCAGCCCCGGCACCGGTACCGGCATCGCCGCCGCCCGAACCGCCGCGTCCGGCGATGCCCAGCGACGCTTCGCGCATCCGTATGCAGCCTGGCATGCGGCACCTGGTGGTGGCGATCGATCCCGGCCACGGCGGACAGGATCCGGGCGCGATCGGACCCACCGGCAAGCGCGAGAAAGACGTTACCCTGGCGGTGGCGCGTGAGCTGGCCCGTCAGGTCAATGCCACGCCGGGCCTGAAAGCCTATCTGACCCGCGACAGCGACGTGTTCATCCCGCTGCCGATGCGCGCACAGAAGGCCCGCGCGAACAAGGCTGACATCTTCATCTCGATTCATGCGGACGCCGCCGAGAACCGCTCGGCGACCGGTTCATCGGTGTACGTGCTGTCCACCAAGGGTGCCTCGTCGCAGCGTGCGCGCTGGCTGGCGGACAAGGAAAACGCCGCCGATCTGGTCGGTGGTGTGCGCCTGCAGCAGACTGAAGGCACGCTGGCCAACGTTCTGCTCGATCTGGCGCAGAGCGGTTACATGAAAGCGTCCGAAGATGCGGCCGGCCACGTACTGGGTGGACTGAAGCGGATCGGCAACAACCACAAGCCAAACATCGAGCGGGCCAACTTCGCGGTGCTGCGCACCTCGGACATGCCGGCGATGCTGGTGGAAACCGCCTTCATCTCCAATCCGGACGAGGAGCGCCGCCTGATCGACCCGGGCTACCAGCGCAAGATCGCCGGTGCGGTGCTCGATGGCGTGCACACGTTCTTCAGCCGGCAGCCGCCGCCGGGGACGCTCTACGCGGCCCGCGCACAGGCCGAGATCGACGCGGCTGCCACCATGGCCGGCGGCAGCAAGTAGGCCGCACCCTGTTGGACCGGCCATGCCTGGGGCGTGGCGCATCATCGGCATCGCACAGGTGATCCGGCTCGACTCTCCACGCGGTACCTCCGCTATCATCGGCGCATGAAGTCTGCTGCCTACCTTGCCCCATGAGCGCGCCCGGCCCGCGCCCGATCCGGCCCCTGCCGGACATCCTGATCAACCAGATCGCCGCCGGCGAGGTGGTCGAGCGCCCCGCGTCAGTGGTCAAGGAACTGGTCGAGAATGCGATCGATGCCGGCGCCAGCCGTGTCGACATCGACCTGGAAGAAGGCGGCGTGCGCCTGATCCGCATCCGCGACAACGGCAGTGGCATCGCAGCGGAGCAGCTGCCATTGGCCGTCTCGCGGCACGCCACCAGCAAGATCGCCAACCTGGACGATCTGGAGTCGGTGGCCACGCTCGGGTTCCGCGGCGAAGCGCTGCCATCGATCGCGTCGGTCAGTCGTTTCACCCTGGCGTCGCGCCGCGCAGATGACGAGCACGGTTCCGCGCTGCAGATCGATGGCGGCAAGATCGGCGAGGTCACGCCGCGCGCGCACGCACCGGGTACCACGGTGGAAGTGCGCGAGCTGTTCTACAACGTGCCCGCGCGACGCAAGTTCCTGCGCGCCGAGCGCACCGAACTGGGGCACATCGAAGAATGGCTGCGCTCGCTGGCGCTGGCGCGGCCGGACGTCGAGCTGCGGGTCTCGCACAATGGCAAGGCATCACGCCGCTACAAGCCGGGTGACCTGTATTCGGACGCGCGGCTGTCCGAGACACTGGGCGATGATTTCGCGCTGCAGGCGGTGCGCGTGGACCACAGCGGCGCGGGCCTGCGCCTGCACGGCTGGATCGCGCAGCCGCATTATTCGCGGGCCAGTACCGACCAGCAGTACCTGTACGTCAACGGCCGTTCGGTGCGCGACCGCAGCGTTGCCCACGCGGTGAAGATGGCCTACGGCGATGTGCTGTTCCATGGCCGGCAGCCGGCCTACGTGCTGTTCCTGGAACTCGACCCCACGCGCGTTGACGTCAACGTGCATCCGGCCAAGCACGAAGTGCGTTTCCGTGATGCGCGGCTGGTCCATGATTTCGTCTACCGCACGCTGAAGGACGCGCTGGCCGATACCCGAGCCGGCGTGTCGGCGCAGGAGATCGGTGCAGGTGCCGGGCAGGCAGCGGACGCCGGGGCAGCAGCGGCGGCATCGACCGTGGGCGCGTCCGGATTCGGTCTGGTCCGTGGTCCTGCTCCGGGGGCGGGCGGCGGTGGCGGATATCAGGGATGGCGCCCGCAGCAGCCGCTGGGCCTGCAGGTTGCCGATGCGCCGGCCGCCTACGCTGCGCTCTATGCCACGCCTGCTGCAGGCGAAGGCGGCACCGCGCAGCCTGCGATGCCGAGCGGAAACGGCCTGCCGGACACCCGTGCAGACGCGGGCGTGCCGCCCCTGGGGTATGCGATCGCGCAGCTGCATGGCATCTACATCCTGGCCGAGAATGCCGAAGGCCTGATCGTGGTCGACATGCACGCGGCGCACGAACGCATCGGCTACGAGCGGCTGAAGAACGCGCACGATGGTATCGGCCTGCAGTCGCAGCCGTTGCTCGTGCCGATCACGCTGGCGGTGGGCGAACGCGAAGCGGATACCGCAGAGAGCGAGGCCGCGACGCTGGCCTCGCTTGGTTTCGAGGTGACGCGGGCCGGCCCGGGCTCGCTGCATGTGCGCAGCATTCCCGCGCTGCTGGCCCACGCCGAGCCGGAGGGGCTGCTGCGCGATGTGCTGACCGACCTGCGTGAGCACGGCCAGAGCCGCCGCGTAGCGAGCGCGCGCGATGAACTGCTGTCGACCATGGCCTGCCATGGCGCTGTGCGTGCCAATCGCCGGCTGACGGTGCCGGAAATGAACGCCCTGCTGCGCGACATGGAGATCACCGAGCGATCCGGCCAGTGCAACCACGGCCGGCCGACCTGGGCCCGTTTTTCGCTGGCGGAGATCGACCGCTGGTTCCTGCGCGGACGTTGAGGGGAGCATCGATGGCGTATCGGGGAATGGGCGGCCTGCTGGCTGTCTTGTTGCTGGCAGCCTGCAGCCCGGCGCCGCCGCCGGCGCCTGCGGTGGTGGAAGATCCGGCATACGCCGCCGCGCAGCAGCAATGGCGCGTGGCGCGTTATCAGGACCTGACACGGCCTGATGGCTGGACGGCGCTGGTCGGTCTGCACTGGCTGCAGAACAGCTCGCACTTCGTTGGCAGCGGTGCCACCAATGGCATCCGCCTGGCAGTGGGGCCGGACAAGCTCGGCCTGCTGCGGCGCGAGGGCCGGCAATGGTGGTTCACGCCGGAAGCCGGGGCGGAGCTCACTCACAATGGCCAGCCGGTGAAGGGGCGCATCCGCATGGATACCGACAAGGATCCGCAGCCTACCCTGCTTGCCTTCGACGGTGGCAAGGGCCAGCTCAGCCTGATCCGGCGTGGTCCGCGCGATGCGCTGAGGGTCAAGCATGCCGACGCGCCTGCACGCCGGGATTTCGCCGGCCTGCAGTACTGGCCGGGAGGTCCCGACTGGCAGGTGCAGGCGCGCTTCGTTGCGCACGCACCGGGCAAGACCTTGCCGATCGTCGACATCACCGGACTGACCACCGACATGCCCAATGCCGGTGCCGTCGAGTTCGAGCGTGATGGCCGGACCTGGCGGCTGGAGGCGATCGGTGCCCCCGGCGAGCCCCTGTTCCTGATTTTCGCGGACCGCACCAGCGGCCGCGGCAGCTATCCCGCTGGCCGCTATCTGGATACCGGCGCTCCCGGCGCCGATGGCCGCGTGCTCATCGATTTCAACCACGCCTACAACCCGCCCTGCGCGTTCACGCCCTACGCGACCTGTCCGTTGGCACCGCCGGAGAACCGGCTGGACCTTCGCGTGGACGCGGGCGAAAAGGCCTACCACCTGCCTGAAGGAGAAGGCTGACATGCTGATCAGACACCTGTTACACGCCGCCCTGTTGCTGCTGGCCTGCGCGGTGGCGCCACTGGCGCAGGCCCGCAATGCGCCGGCCGCTGAAGGTGCGTCGGTCAAGCCGCCGGTACCGCTGCTGTGGAAGGTCACCGGCCCCGGCGATTCACGGCTGTATCTGCTGGGCTCGTTCCATCTGTTGAAGCCGCAGGACTATCCGCTGTCGGCCGACGTGGAGCAGGCCTTCGGGGCCTCGCAGCGCGTGTTGTTCGAACTCTCGCCGGAAGACATGCAGTCGCCGCAGCTGGCCAGCCGCATGGTGCAGGCCGCCGTGCGCACCGACGGCAGCGAGCTGAAGCGTGATCTCGATGCAGCGACCTGGCAGAAGCTGCAGGCCTTCGCCACCGCGAACAAGCTGCCGCTGGCGCAGATGCAGGGCATGAAACCCTGGTTTGTCGGTCTGAGCATTTCAGTGGGGCAGATGCAGAAGATGGGCCTGGACCCGGCCCTCGGTCTGGACCGTCACTTCATGGAGCGCGCACAGGCGACCGGGCGCAGCACCGGTGGTCTGGAGGACATCGATACGCAGATCGGCATGCTTGATGGGATGTCGGTGCAGGAGCAGCGGCAGATGCTGTCCGAAGCCCTCGATCAGGCCGACAAGGGTGATGAACAGGCGCGCATGCTGCACGACGCATGGCGCCGCGGTGACGAGCGCCTGCTGTGGACGAAAATGGCTGCCGAGATGCGCCAGCAGTATCCGCAGCTGTATCAGCGCATCAATACCGGCCGCAATGATGCCTGGGTGCCGAAGCTGGTGCCCTATCTGCAGGCGGGGCAGGGTGGCACGCTGGTGGTGGTTGGCACGCTGCATCTGCTCGGCAGCGATGGCGTGGTCGAGAAGCTCAGGGCGAAGGGCTACAAGGTCGAGCGTGTCTGCACGGCGTGCAAGGCGAAGCGCTGACGTCTGCCTGCGGATGACCCGCAGACGAAAACGGCGCGCCAGTGGCGCGCCGTTTTCATGTCAGTCCCTGCCGTAGCTCAGCGGCGGGTCTTGCCGCCGGTGCCGGTGCCCGGTTCGTTCGGCTTGCTGCCGGTTCCGGTTCCCGTGCCGGTTCCGCCGGGGCGGGGGCCGCCGAAGCCGGTGCCCATGCTGCGCTGGAATTCCTGCCACAGCTCCAGGTTGCGTTCGGTCAGCTGGTTCATCATCGCCCACGGCGTCTGGCCCAGCAGGTTGCCCATCTGCTGGCGGAACTGCTGCTGCTGGTCCAGGAACACCTGCATGCTGCGTTCCAGGTAGTTGCCCATGAATCCCTGCAGGGAGTCGCCGTAGAAGCGGATCAGCTGGCTCAGCAACTGGGTGGAGAGCATCGGCTCGCCGTCCTGCTCCTGGTCGGCGATGATCTGCAGCAGGACCGAACGGGTAAGGTCGTCACCGCTCTTGGCGTCGCGGACCTCGAAGTCTTCACCGTCCAGTATCAGCTGGCGGACGTCCTCGATGGTGATGTAGCTGGAAATCTCGGTGTCGTAGAGACGGCGGTTCGGATACTTCTTGATGATGCGGGTCGCAGCCATGAAGCGGTCACTCGTCACAGTAGACGCGCAGCATGGCGCAGTGCAGCAGCCGTTGCAACCGCCCCAGCCCCCGCCAGGCTTGGCTTTCACGGCGGATCATGTTGCGCAACAAGGGTTTGCGTGCTGCGCAGCATGACCGCAGGCAGGTGCGGTCCGGCACGTGACCGGCCGCGCCCGCGCGGATCACCAGCCCATGTGGTGGCCGCCGTTGATGTCCAGGTTGCTGCCGGTGATCCACGAGGCCTCCTCGGCCACCAGGAAGGACACGCCGTAGGCGATCTCCTCCGGCTTGCCCAGGCGCCCGGTCGGAATGTCGGCGATGATCTTGGCCCGCACTTCCTCCGGCACGGCCATGACCATGTCCGTGGCGACATAGCCCGGCGAAATGGTGTTGACGGTGATGCCGAAGCCCGCGTTCTCGCGCGCCAGTGAGATGGTGAAGCCGTGCATGCCGGCCTTGGCGGCGGCGTAGTTGGCCTGGCCGTACTGGCCCTTCAGACCGTTGATCGAGCTGATCTGGATGACCCGGCCCCAGCCGCGACGACGCATGCCTTCGATGACCGGGCGGGTGACGTTGAACACCGAGTTGAGGTTGGTGTTGATCACGTCATGCCACTGGTCCGCACGCATCCGGTGGAAGGTCGTATCGCGGGTGATGCCGGCGTTGTTGACCAGGATCTCGACCGGGCCCAGTTCGTTTTCGACGGCGCGCACCATCGCTTCGGCACTGTCCGGATCGGACACGTCGCCGGCGAAGATGGACACGCTGTAGCCGCGTTCGGTCATCGCCTGTTGCCAGGCGCGGGCCTTGGCTTCATCACGATAGTTGGTGGCGACCCGGTGGCCCTGGTCGGCCAGGCGTTGGCAGATGGCGGTGCCGATGCCGCCGGTTCCGCCGGTGACCAGTGCGACGCGAGATGTCATGGAATGCAGTCCGGGTTTCAGGTGGGGGAAGGGGGATTCTGCAACATCGGCGCGGAAAGTGCGCCCGTCGGCAACAGGATGTCCGTGCGTGGCAGGCGGGCCGGATCGAATGCCTGCCGGGCCGCCGCGAGCAGGTCGTGCAGATCGTCGTGACCCTCGAGTGCGGCGGGCGACTGGCCGAGCAGGCCCCACAACTGACGCAGCACCGGCACCGGGCGGGCGCTGTCGACCGGCAGCGCGGCCAGCGACTTGGACAGCTTGTGCCCCGGGGCGTCCAGCAGCAGCGGCAGGTGCCAGTACTGCGGCACTGCCAGTCGGAGTGCCTGCTGCAGCAGGATCTGCCGCGCGGTGGAGTCGAGCAGGTCGGCGCCGCGCACCACGTCGGTGACGCCCTGCGCGGCATCGTCGACCACCACCGCCAGCTGGTAGGCCCAGCACCCGTCGGCGCGGCGCAGCACGAAATCACCCACCTCGGCGTGGACGTCCTGCACCTGACGGCCGCGCAGGCCGTCGTCGAACTGCACCTCGCTGCCGGCCGGTACGCGGAAGCGGACGGCAGGGTCCGGTCGGGGCTGCCGCGCGACGCAGCGATGGTGGATGCCACCCCGGGCTGCCAGTTCGCTGCGGCTGCAGTGGCAGATGAAGGCCTGCCCGCTGGCCAGCAGCCTGTCCAGAGCCTGCTGGTAAGCATCGCCACGTTCGCTCTGCCACAGCACCGGACCATCGTGGGCCAGGCCGAATGCCGCCAGTGCCTGCAACTGCGCGTGCGCAGCCCCGGGCACGGTGCGTGGGGGATCGATGTCCTCGATGCGCAGCCGCCACAGGCCATGGTGATGGCGCGCGAGCAGCCAGCTGCCGAATGCAGCCAGCAGGGAGCCGGGGTGTAGCAGGCCGGTAGGCGAGGGCGCGAAGCGGCCGCAGGAAAGGGGGGAGGTCATGCTGGCTGAATCGTCGGTCAGGTTGGTGCTTGAATTCAAGCTGACCGCACCGCAAATTGGCGGATATCGACCCCTTCCGAGCCGGAATTTCCCATGTTTACCCGCATCGCACTCTTTCTAGCCACCAACTTTGCAGTGCTGATCCTGGCCGGCATCGTGATGTCGCTGCTGGGGGTCAATCCGAACCAGATGAGCGGCCTGCTGGTGATGGCTGCGATTTTCGGCTTCGGCGGTTCCTTCATCTCGCTGCTGTTGTCCAAGTGGATGGCCAAGCGCTCCACCGGCGCGGTGGTGATCACCGAGCCACGCAACCAGACCGAGCGCTGGCTGCTGGCCACCGTCGAGCGCCAGGCCAAGGCGGCCGGCATCGGCATGCCCGAAGTGGCGGTCTACGATGGCCCGGAGATCAACGCATTCGCCACCGGCGCCAACCGCAACAACGCGCTGGTGGCGGTGTCCACCGGTCTGCTGCAGAACATGAGCGAAGATGAGGCCGAAGCCGTACTGGGCCACGAGATCGCCCACGTGGCGAATGGTGACATGATCACCATGGCGCTGCTGCAGGGTGTGTTGAACACCTTCGTGATCGTGCTGGCGCGCGTGGTCGGCGGCGTCATCGACAGCGCGCTGTCGGGCAACCGCGAAGGCGGCGGCCGCGGGTTCGCCTACTACATCATCGTGTTCGTGCTGGAGATGGTGTTCGGCCTGTTCGCGACCATGATCTCGATGTGGTTCTCGCGCCATCGCGAGTTCCGCGCCGATGCCGGTGGCGCCTCGCTGGCGGGTCGCCAGAAGATGATCGCCGCGCTGGAGCGCCTGCAGCTCAACCACGGCCAGAGCACGCTGCCGACCCAGATCGCCGCCTTCGGCATCGCCGGTTCGACCGCGAAGAAGCTGTTCATGAGCCATCCGCCGCTGGAAGAGCGCATCGCCGCGCTGCGGGCCTCGACGGTGGTGTAAGCCTCCGGTTGCAACGCACTGCTACAGGAACGCCCGGCCCCGTGCCGGGCGTTTCTGTTTGCGCGTCGGCAGCATCGACGCGTGCCCGCAGGATCGTTTCCGCGACTGCGGAGGGGTGTCACTTTCAAGGTCGAAGGCGAAGCGGCCGCTTCGCTCGCCGGGCATGGCCCGGCGCTACCCGTCATCGTCGTGCAGCTGTGGTTCTTGACCTTGGGTCCGCCTTGAGCGAGCCGAGCACCGCAGGTCCGGCGAGGGCGAAGAGGTGCGGGTGTCTGAGCGCAGCGAGTTCCCGCACCGTCCCTCGACGGACCGAGGAGCGCAGGGAACCGGCGTGCACAGCACGTCGGCTCGCGTCCTGGCGGCGTGTTTCTTTGGTTACTTTCTTTGCACGAGCAAAGAAAGTGACAAGCACGATCACTGCGGATACGAAAACGGCACCTTCACAGGTGCCGTCTCCATGAACCGCTTTACAGGGAAGCTCAGAACTTCGCGTCGAACTCGGCCGCATAGCCCGTGTTGACCAGCACCTTCTGCAGCGACTCGGCCACCTTCAGGTTGCCCGCCACCACCTGCTGGGTTTCCGGACCGCGGTTGTCCATGCGTGCAAGCGGCGCTCCCTTGAAATCGCACACCTTGCCACCGGCCTCACGCACCAGCAGCACGCCGGCCGCGATGTCCCAGGCCTTGACCCCGGCCTCGAAGTAGGCGTCGGCGCGACCGCAGGCGACATAGGCCAGGTCCAGCGCAGCGGAACCGGTACGGCGGATGTCCTCGGCCTGCACCAGCAGGGCATCGACCGCCTTCAACTGGGCGCCGGCACGGGCGCGCTCGCGCGGAGCGAAGCCGGTCTGGATCATGGTGCCGCCCAGGTCCTTGCGATCCGCCACGCGGATGCGACGGTCGTTCAGCACGGCGCCCGCGCCACGGCTGGCGGTGAACAGCTCGTTGCGCAGCGGATCGAAGATGACCGCGTCGGTCGGCTCGCCGTTCTCGACCAGGGCGATCGATACACAGTAGTGGGGCACGCCGCGCAGGTAGTTGCTGGTGCCGTCCAGCGGATCGATGACCCACATGTGGCGATGTTCGCCCTGCACGCCGCCTTCCTCGCCAAACACGCCGTACTCGGGATACGCGCGCTTGAGCTCCTTGACGATGACCTTTTCCGCGTCCGCATCGACTTCGCTGGCGTAGTCCATCCGCCCCTTCTGCACCACGTTCAGTGCCTCGAGCTTGTTGATGTTGCGCAACAGGACGTTGCCGGCGAGGCGGGCGGCCTTGACCATGACGGTGACGGCGGGTTTCTGCATGGCGTGGGCTCCCGGAAAGGCAGAAGGGTAGGACTGGCGGGGGAAAAGAGCGGGTCCGGCGCAGTGGCCGGCCGCACAGTTTACCATTGGTCATCGTCCAGCTCGACCTTTTCCCTGTTCATGTCCCAGTTCCCCGCCGCCACCCGCCTCCGATTCGTCCTGGTCGGAACCCAGCATCCCGGCAACATGGGCGCCGCCGCCCGCGCCCTGAAGACCATGGGCCTGGCCCGCCTGGTACTGGTGGCCCCGGAAAAACCGCTGGACGAGGAGGCATTCCGCCGCTCGGCCGGCGCCGAGGACGTGCTCGGCGATGCGCCCGTGGTGGCCACCCTGGCCGAGGCCGTCGCCGACTGCCGTCTGGTGTTGGGGTGTACGGCCCGCGCACGCCGGGTCCAGCTGGAGGAGTACCTGCCCGCCGACGCAGCGGCCCGTGCGGTCGCCAAGGCCGGTGAGGGTGCCGAGGTGGCGCTGGTGTTTGGCCGGGAACGGACCGGCCTGACCAACGAGGAGCTGCAGCTGTGCCACGCGGCGGTGCACATTCCGTCCGATCCGGCGTTCAGTTCGCTCAACCTCGCCGCCGCCGTGCAGGTGTTGGCCTACGAGGTGCGCATGCAGCTGCTCGGCGCCCAGCCTGCCGTTGGCGCCGAACCGGGCTTTCGTGAGCAGGTGGCCAGCCACGAACAGATGGAGAGCTTCTTCGCCCAGCTTGGCGACACCCTGGACGAGATCGATTTCCACAAGGGCCGTGCGCCGGAGTCGGCGATGCGCAAGCTGCGCCGCCTGTTCCTGCGCAGCGAGCCGAGCGAGCAGGAAGTGCGGTTGCTGCGCGGCATCCTGGCCGATGCCCAGCGCATGGCGCGTCTGGCCAAGCCGGGCAGTCACAACGGCTGACGACGTTCTCATTTTTTCGGGTAGTCTGTCCGGATACCCAGGGGGGGATGAAACCGGTGTCGGGTCTGCGAACGGCAATGCAGGGGGCGCTGCTGAGCCTGGCCATGGTCCTGCTGGCCGGAACGGTGCGCGCTGCGCCGGATCCGGTGCTGGTGCTGGGCCGGATCAGCGACGATCCCAAGGCCCATTACCAGCAGCTGCAGCCGCTGCTGGACTACGTGGTGGCACGCATGCACGACGTCGGCATCCAGGAGGGGAGGATACTGATGGCGCGTGATCCGCAGCAGATGGCCAGCTATCTGCGGCGGGGGCAGGTCGACTGGGTCACGGAAACCGCCGGAACCGCAGTGGCGCTGGGTCAGCGCAGCGGTGCGCGGCCGTTGCTGCTGACCGAGCGCAATGGCGTGCGTGAGTACCAGACCGTATTCTTCGTGCGCCGCGACAGCCCGTTCCAGCGGCTGGAGGACCTGCGGGGCCACCGCCTTGCGCTGCAGAACACCGCATCCACCAGCGCCTACCTGGTGCCGGTGATGACGTTGCTGGGCCACGGGTTGTCCCCACAGATCCTCGCGGGTACGTGGGACGCTCCGGGCACGGACAGCGTCGGCTATGTGTTCGCCCGCAGCGAGCTGAACATCGCCACCTACGTGCACAAGGGCGTGGCCGATGGGGGTGCGGTGAGCAGCGTGGACTGGAACGATGAACGGCGCATGCCGCGGGCGTTCCGGCGCGACTTCCGCGAACTGTTGCGCACGGAGCCCTATCCTCGCGCCGTGGAGGTGGTGCGCGCCGACCTGGATGCACGCGTCCGTAACCGCCTGCAGGAGGTCCTGCTGCAGGCGGCCAGTGATCCACAGGCACAGGCGGCGCTTCACCGTTTTTTTGGTACTTCCGGTTTCCACCGCGTCGACGCGCATGCGCAGCAGCGGCTGGATGAATTGAAACAAGGATTGACGCGCGTGCGGATGGAAGTGGAATGAAGTGGCTCGGCTCGGGAATGCAGGCGCGGTTCCTGCTCGCGATGGGCGGGGCGATGCTTGTGGTGGTGGCGATCCTGGCGGTGCTGCTGGGGCGGCAGGCGGCGATGCAGAGCGAGGTGCGCAACCTCAGCGGCGGCGTCATCCATGAACTGTTCGACCGCAGCGTGCGCAGCCGCGGCGAAGCGATCGCCCGTGAGCTTTCCGATGCGCTGGCCAACCCGCTGTACTACCACGATCTGGACCAGGTCGGCGCACTGGTGCGCAGCACGTCGCGGCAGCCCGTGGTGCGCTATGTGCTGGTGTTCGACGAACGTGGCCGGCTGGTGCACGACGGTTCGGTGGAGGTCGCCGCCTTCGGTCAGCCGATGGGAGACCCCCTTGCACCGGGCGCGATCGCCGCGCGGACGCTGGTGGTGCAGCAGTCGCCAAAGGTGCTCGACAACACGATGCCGATCATGGTCGGCAACCAGCGCATCGGCGGCGTCCGCGTCGGCATGGCGCTGGACGAAGTGCAGCAGCGCGAGCAGGCCGCCAACGCAACGCTGGGCGAGCGCCTGCAGCAGGTCGGCAGCCGTCATCTGGGCTGGCTGCTGCTGATGCTCGGCCTGCTGGTGGTGATCGGCGTGGCGGTGATCTTCTACGTGCAGCGCACCCTGGTCGCGCCGATCCGCGACCTGGCGGTGGCGGCCCGTCGCATCGAAGCCGGCGACTACCAGGCGCCGCTGCTGGAGAATACCCGCGACGACGAGGTCGGCGAGCTGGTGCGGGGATTCGCCCGCATGCGTGATGCCATCGCCCGCCACGACCGCGAGGTGCGGCACATGGCCTACACCGACGCACTGACCGGCCTGACCAACCGCTTGGCGTTCCGCGAAGCTCTGGACCACCGGCTGATGGCCGCGCGTGCGTCCAAGCAGCGGTTGGGCCTGTTGTTTGCGGACATCGACGATTTCAAGCGGGTCAACGATACCCTCGGGCATGAAGCGGGCGACGAAGCACTGCTGCAGTTTGCCCAGCGGATCGGCCGCGCCGTCGCCGAGGCCGGGGGCGATGAGGCGCTGCTGGCCCGTTTTGGCGGCGACGAGTTCGTGATCCTGGTCGGCGACGGCGATGTCGCTGCCAATGCGCGGCTGCTGGCCGAGGTGCTGGTGCGCGAACTGGGCAAGCCGCTGGTGGTGCAGGGCAGGGAGCTGTTCCTGGGCACCTCCATCGGCGTGACCCTGTTCCCGGACGATGCCGCAGACGCGACCACACTGCTGAAGAACGGCGACATCGCCATGTACCAGGCGAAGATGGCCGGCAAGAATTGCTACCGGTATTACAGCCGGGCGATGGACCATGCGGTCGAGCGCCGCGTGCACATGGAACAGGAACTGCGCGGCGCCTGGGAGCGCGGCGAGCTGCGCCTGGCCTACCAGCCGATCTTCCGCACCCGCGACCGGCGGATGGTCGGCGTCGAGGTGCTGCTGCGCTGGCAGCATCCCACTCTGGGCACGATCCCGCCGTCGGTGTTCATCGAAGTGGCCGAGCAGAGCGGGCTGATCGAGGTGATCGGGCCGAAGGTGCTGCGCGCGGCCTGTATGGAAGCGTCGCAGTGGCCGCGCAGTGCGGGCGGCGATGATCTGTTCGTGTCGGTGAACGTGTCGCCCCGGCAGCTGCGTGGCGGCGAGCTGCCGTCACTGGTCGCACAGTGCCTGCATGAGTCGGGGCTGCCGGCTTCGCGCCTGCATCTGGAACTGACCGAGACCGCCGTGATCGGTGATGAGATGGTGGCCGCGCAGTTGCTGGACAAGCTGCATCGCACCGGCGTCAAGGTGTGGCTGGACGACTTCGGCACCGGCTTCTCGGGCTTGAGCCACCTGCGCCAGGTGCCCGTGGACGGCGTGAAGATCGACAAGAGTTTCATTGCCGACATGCAGCGTGATCCGGACGACCTGGCGCTGACCACGGCGATCATCGCCATGGCCCACGCGCTGGGCATCACGGTGGTTGCCGAGGGCATCGAGCAGCAGGCGCAATTCGAGCTGCTGGCCCAGCGTGGCTGCGATCTTGGCCAGGGCTACTGGCTGAGCCACCCGGTCACCGCGACCGAAGTGGTGCGGATGATCGAGTCCGGCGTCTGAATCCTGGTTCAGGGGTCAGATCCCTTTCTGCAGGAAACGGCTCTGACCCCGGCGGGATCGTTACAGCGGGCGCTTGCTCGGGTCGCCGGGCAGTTCCCGCACCAGCTTGGGAACCAGGTAGCCGGACAGGCGCGCGGTCAGGCCGGCGATCAGCTCCCTGGCGCGGGTGTCATCCACCTCGAAGTGGGCCACGCCCTCGACCCGGTCCAGCTGGTGCAGGTAATAGGGCAGCACGCCGGCGGCAAAGCTGCGTTCGCTCAGTTCCTGCAGCGCCTGCACGCTGTCGTTGACGCCACGCAGCAGCACTGCCTGGTTCAGGAGCTGGGCGCCGGTGCCACGCAGGCGCGCCATTGCCGCGTCCACGCTGGCATCGAACTCATTGCCATGGTTGGCATGGACCACGATCGCCAGCGGCCACGGCAGGCTGCCCAGCCAGGCCAGCAGCTCGTCGTCGACCCGTTCCGGCAGCACGATCGGCAGCCGGGTGTGGATGCGCAGGCGACGGATGTGCGGAATCCGCCGCAGCGCGTCGGTCAGTTCGACCAGCTTGTGGGTGGCCAGCGACAGCGGATCCCCCCCGGACAGGATCACTTCGTCGATATCCGGATCGGCGGCGATGGCGTCCACCGCTTCCCACCAGCCGCCCTTGGCGGCATTCTCAGCGGCGTAGTCGAAGTGCCGGCGGAAACAGTAGCGGCAATTGATTGCACAGCTGCCGGTGGCGATCAGCAGCGCCCGGCCCCGGTACTTCTGGATGACCCCGGTCGCCTTCCTGGCCGCACCATCGCCCACCGCGTCGAAGCTGAACCCGGGAACGACCTGCATCTCGTCATTGACCGGCAGCACCTGGCGCAGCAGCGGGTCGGCCGCATCGCCCTTGCGCATGCGGGCCACGAACCCGTCCGGTACGCGCAGCGCGAACTGGGCCATGGCCGCCTCGGACACGCCCAGTGCGACCGGATCCAGCTCCAGCCGCGCCAGCAGTGCGTGCGGGTCGCGCAGCGCCTGGCGCCAGAGTTCCTGCCAGCGTGCTGGTGCACCCGGCGACGACGGGCGGGGAAAGGCGGAAAGCTGCATGGAGAGGGGGCCTGCGGTTATCATGGGGGCAGAAAAACAGTCGCCCACCGGCATCCGGTGGGCTTTCCATTCTACCGGCTCGCCGCACCCGCGGCGGTTTTGCCATTTGAGGAGCTTGAGCATGGCCACTGTGGGCATGAATGACGTCAAGAACGGGATGAAGATCCTGGTCAACAATGAACCGGCGGTCATCACCGATACCGAATACGTCAAGCCGGGCAAGGGCCAGGCGTTCACCCGCGTCAAGTACCGCTTCATCCGTTCGGGCCGCGTGGTCGAACTGACCATGAAGGCGACCGACGACCTGGAAGTGGCCGACGTGGTCGACACCGACATGAACTACATGTACAGCGATGGCGAGTACTGGCACTTCATGGATCCGGAGACCTTCGAGCAGGTCCAGGCCGACAAGGCCGGCATGGGCGGCGCCGAAAAGTGGCTGAAGGGCGAGGAAGCCTGCATCGTGACCCTGTTCAACGGTGCGCCGATCTTCGTGCAGCCGCCGAACTTCGTCGAGCTGAAGATCACCGAAACCGATCCGGGCGTCCGCGGTGACACCTCCGGCGGTGGCGGCAAGCCGGCCACGCTGGAAACCGGTGCCGTGGTCCGCGTGCCGCTGTTCGTCAACCAGGATGAAGTCATCCGGGTCGACACCCGTTCGGGCGAGTACTCCTCGCGCGTGAAGTAATCCGGCGCAGCCGGATGACCTGTGAGCCGGGCCCAGGCCCGGCTTTCCGGGCATCGCCCGGAACCCGTTGCCGGCGTCTACGGCGCCGCAACGGACAGCCGCCGGGCGTGGCCCGGCGCTACCGCCTCCCGTGAGGTTCTCCCCCCAGCCAAGTGAGCCTGCATGAGCGACAGCCCGCACCTCCCCGAAGCCTGCGACCTGCTCATCGAAGCTGGCTACGTCGTTCCGATCGAACCGCATGCCGTGGTGCTGGAAGACCATGCCGTAGCCGTGCGTGGCGGCGAGATCGTGGCCGTGCTGCCGCGTGCCGAAGCGCGGGCGCGCTTCCGTGCCGCGCAGGTGGTCAGCCGTCCGGACGCCGCGCTGATGCCGGGCCTGGTCAACGCGCACACGCACAACCCGATGACCCTGCTGCGCGGCGTTGCGGATGACCTGCCGCTGATGACCTGGCTGCAGGAGCACATCTGGCCGGTGGAAGCGGCGGTGATCGGCCCCGAGTTCGTCGCCGACGGCACCACGCTGGCGATTGCCGAGATGCTGCGCGGCGGCACCACCTGCGCCAACGAGAACTACTTCTTCGGCGACGTGCAGGCGGCGGTCTACAAGAAGCATGGTTTCCGCGCGCTGGTGGGGGCGGTCATCATCGATTTCCCGACCGCCTGGGCGAAGAGCGACGACGAGTACTTCGCCAAGGCCGGTGAACTGCACGACCAGTGGCGCAACGACAGTCTGATCGGCGTCGCGTTCGCACCACATGCGCCCTACACGGTCAGCGATGCCAATTTCGAGCGGGTGCGGATGCTGTCCGACCAGCTCGACATGCAGGTGCACCTGCATACCCATGAGACCGCGCAGGAAGTCAGCGACTCGATCAGGCTGCATGGCCAGCGTCCGCTGGCGCGACTCGATCGCCTCGGCCTGGTCAATGACCGGTTGATCGCGGTGCACATGACCCAGCTGACCGACGCGGAGATCCACCTGTGCGCCGAGCGTGGCGTCAGCGTGGTGCACTGCCCGGAATCGAACCTGAAACTGGCCTCCGGCTTCTGCCCCGCCTGCGCCCTGCAGCGCGCAGGCGTGAACCTGGCCATCGGTACCGATGGCTGTGCCAGCAACAACGACCTGGACATGTTCAGCGAGAACCGCACCGCGGCGATCCTGGCCAAGGCTGTCGCCAACGACGCCACTGCGCTGGACGCGGCCACCACGTTGCGCGCTTCCACGCTCGGCGGTGCCCGTGCGCTGGGCTTCGGCGAGCGGATCGGCTCGATCGAGGTGGGCAAGCAGGCCGATCTGGTCTGCGTGGACCTGTCCGCGCTGGAAACCCAGCCGCTGCACAACGTGCTTTCGCAACTGGTGTACGCCACCGGCCGGCAGCAGGTGAGCGACGTCTGGATTGCCGGCAAGCCCAAGCTGGTGCAGCGCGAGCTGGTCGGCATGGACCTGCCGGGCATCATCGCCAACGCGCGCCAGTGGCGCGAGCGCATCCGCCATATCCGCGCCTGAACCCCGGCGCTGCAAGGATTCCCCATGACTGCCCCCCATGCTTCCTCCAATTTCGATCAGGCCGAGCTGAACAAGTTCGCCGCACTGGCCAACCGCTGGTGGGACGCCGATGGTCCGCAGAAGCCGCTGCATGCACTGAACCCGGTGCGCCTGAAGTACGTGGCCGACCGCGTGCCGCTGCGCGGCGCACGTGTGCTCGACATCGGCTGCGGTGGCGGCCTGCTGAGCGAAGCACTGGCCCAGGCCGGCGCCGATGTCACCGCCATCGATCTGGCCCCGGAGCTGGTCAAGGTCGCGCGGCTGCACGCACTGGAAAGTGGTGCCAAGGTCGACTACCGGGTGCAGGCCGCCGAGGACCTGGCCGCTGAACAGCCGGGCAGCTTCGATGTGGTGACCTGCATGGAGATGCTCGAGCACGTGCCGGACCCCGGCGCGATCATCGAGGCCTGCAGGCGGCTGCTGAAGCCGGGGGGGCACCTGTTCCTGTCGACCATCAACCGCACGGCCGCCGCATTCGCGGTGGCCATTGTCGGTGCCGAATACGTGGCGCGCCTGTTGCCGAAGGGCACCCACCACTACCAGGAATTCATCAGGCCGGCCGAACTGGCACGCTGGTTGCGCGAGGCTGATCTGCAGCTGGCCGATGTCAGCGGCATGGCATACGAGCCGTGGCGCAACCGTGCCCGCCTCAGCACCCGCACCGACATCAACTACCTGGCCTACGCAGTCAAGCCGGCATGACCGCCACGCACTTCCCGCGCGCGGTGCTGTTCGACCTGGACGGCACCCTGCTGGACAGTGCGCCGGACTTCGTTGCCACCTGCGACGCCATGCTGGCCGAACGTGGACGCGCGTCGATCGATCCGGCGCAGCTGCGCCCGGTGGTGTCCAAGGGCTCGCGGGCGATGATCGCGGCGGCCTTCCCGGACCTGGATGCGCATGCGCGCGACGCCCTGATCCCGGAGTTCCTGCAGCGCTATGAAGCGTTGATCGGCCAGCACGCGGTGCTGTTCGATGGCGTCGCCGGCATGCTCGCCGCGCTCGATGCTGCTGGAACGGTATGGGGCATCGTTACCAACAAGCCCGAGTACCTGGCGCGGTTGATCCTGCCGCAGCACGGTTGGCAGCAGCGCTGCGCCGTGCTGGTCGGCGGCGACAGCCTGGCCGAGCGCAAGCCGCACCCGCTGCCGCTGCTGCACGCTGCGCAGGCGATCGGTGTCGCGGCAAGCGACTGCGTGTATGTCGGCGACGACGAGCGCGACATCATCGCGGCGCGCGCCGCGGCCATGCCATCGGTGGCAGCGCTGTGGGGCTACCGCCTGCACAGCGACGACCCGTTGGCCTGGCAGGCCGATGTACTGGTCGAGAACGCCGCACTTCTGCAACTGGCCAGCCTGTGGCCAACCCGGCCGGCACGCCCGGCCCACCCGTAAGGACGATCGTAGTGAGCAGCACCGCGCTGGAAAGCTTCCTCGACAAATGGCGCAGCCGTTGGCCGGAATGGTCGGTGGCCGCGCCGTTCGTGGCCGAATCGCACCGTGAGTTGGCCGTAGCGTGGTTCGCGCTGCTGCAGGAATTCGACGACATGCTCAATACCAGCGGCGATCCGTTGCCGGCCGATGCCAAGCTGGCATGGTGGGGCGAGGAGCTGCGCAGCTGGGAAGGACAGCGTTCGCGCCATCCGTTGGGTCGTGTGCTGGAACCGGTGCGTGCGCCGTGGGCGCGGTTGGCGGAAACGCTGCCGGATCTGGTGGAGGCACGCACCGTCGCGCCGGATGCGGCCAGTGCCGAAGCCGCGCTGGCCCGCTACGCTGAAGCAGTCGCGGCCGTGGAAGTGGTGTTGTTCGATGACAGGCCGCGGACCGGTGCGGGCCGGGCCGTGCAGTTGCAGACGCTGGCCCAGCGCCTGCAGGACGCAGGCGTGGCCGGCGTGCCGCGCAGCCTGCTGGACGAGGACACCCGCTCCGCCGCGCAGCGCTGGGCGCAGCACCTGTTGAAGGGGTGGGGCGCGCGCGTGCCCGGGCCGCGCCCGCGCCGCGTGTGGTCCAGCCTGGCCCGTGCACGCCTGACGGCCCAGGCGGCCGGCAAGCCGATCGAGGCGACCCCGCTGCGCACCCTGTTGCGGGTGTGGTGGGCCGCACGCGGCTGATTCCGTTGCCGCTGCGCTCGCCGGGCATGGCCCGGCGCTACCGGGTTGCAGGTTGTTGATTCCGTTGCCGCTGCGCTCGCCGGGCGTGGCCCGGCGCTACCGGGTCGCGTGTCGCTGATTCCGTCGCCGCTGCGCCGCCGGGCAATGGCCCGCCCCACCCGTTGGGGGCACTTGTAGCGCCCGGCCCGGGCCCCGCGGCCCGGTTTGGGGGGGGCGGGCCGCGCCGGCCCCCCCCCGGCGAGGGTGCACGCGGGTTACTTCCGCTCCAGCACCAGCAGCGGATCGATGCGGGTGTCGAACCAGTTCATGCCCCAGTGCAGGTGTGGGCCGGTGGCACGGCCGGTGGCGCCAACCGCGGCAATGACCTGGCCCTGCTCGACGCGATCACCGACCTTGACGTCGATGCGCGACAGATGCAGGAAGTTCGAGCTGACGCCGTAGCCATGGTCGATCAGCAGCGTGCCACCGGTCAGGTACAGGTCGGGGCCGGCAAAGGTGACCACCCCGGCGGCGGGTGCCTTCACCGGGGTGCCGGTGGGTACCGCGATGTCCATGCCGGAATGGCCGGCACCGGGCTGGCCATTGTAGACGCGGGCATTGCCGAAGCGGCCGCTGATGCGGCCCTGCACCGGCCAGATGAAGGTCTGGGTGAAGTCGGTGCGGTCATCGTCGCGGGCACGCGCGGCGGTTACCTGTGCCTGCTCGCGCTTGATCCGTTCGGCAATGGCGGGCGGAGGATTGACCGTCTTCGGCGGTACGCCGTTGACCCGTTCGGTCGGCCAGTCGCGCGGCGTCACCGAGATGGTGGCCGTTTCGCTGCCGCCGTCCGGGCGCTGCACCTGCACGCGCAGCGGCCCCTTTTCATCGCGGCCGATACCGAACACCACGCTGCCGTAACCGCTCACGCGCAGCGAGCGGCCGGCATACTGCACGCGGCTGCCGGCGGGAACCTTGCCGATCACCAGCGCGCCCTGCGACGCACTGGCAGGAAACACCACGCGGCTGTCGATCAGGCTGCCGATGCCATCCTGGGCCTGTGCCGCAGATACGGCCCAGAGGGGGGCGGCAACCAGCACCCCCAACATGAGGAACCCACGCATCAGCGGTCGTAGGTCAAGCGCTGGCCGGCCGGCTCGCCCACCAGCGTGCTGCCGTCCCACACCCGCTGGCCGTTGACCCAGGTGGAGGCGATGCGCGACCGGAAGGTCGTGCCTTCAAACGGCGACCAGCCGCACTTGGAGAGCACGTCCTCGCGCTTGACCGTGAACGGCACGTCTTCCACCAGCACGAGATCGGCGAAATAGCCTTCGCGCAGGAAGCCGCGCTGTTCCACGTCGAACAGCTGGGCCGGGGCATGCGCGAATTTCTGCACCACCTGCTCACGGGTCAGTTTGCCCTCGTGCACGCGCTCCAGTGCGGCCACCAGCGCGTACTGCACCAGCGGCAGGCCGGAGGGCGCCTGCGCATAGGGCTTCTGCTTCTCCTCCCAGGTGTGCGGGGCATGGTCGGTGGCCAGCACGTCCAGCACGTCGTCGGCCAGCGCGGCGGTGATCGCCTCGCGGTCGGCCACGTCCTTGATGGCCGGATTGCACTTGATCAGGTTGCCCTTGGTGGCGTAATCCGGGCGGGCGAAGTGCAGGAAGTGCACGCAGGTTTCGGCGGTGATCTGCTTGCGGCTGCCATCGGCCCGGATCAGCGGGCCCTTCTCGAACAGTGCCAGTTCGTCGGCGGTGGAGATATGCAGGACGTGCAGGCGGGTGCCGTGCTTGCGTGCCAGCGACAGCGCCAGCCGCGTCGACTTGATGCAGGCTTCGCGCGAACGGATGTCCGGGTGCATGTCCGGGGTCAGCGCGTCGCCGTATTTTTCCTGGAAGGCTTTCAGGTTGGCATCGATCATCGGCGTGTCTTCACAGTGCGTGATGATCGGGGTCGGACACTCGCGGAAGATCGCGTCCAGTGTTTCCGGGTTGTCCACCAGCATGTTGCCGGTGGACGCGCCCATGAACACTTTCACGCCCGGCGCCTTCTTCGGATCGAGCTGGCGGATGGCCTCAAGATTGTCGTTGCTGGCCCCGTGGTAGAAGCCGTAGTTGGCCCAGGCGCGGCCACGCGCCAGTTCGTACTTGGCTTCCAGGATGGTGGAGTCCAGCGTCGGCGGATTGGTGTTGGGCATGTCCATGAAGCTGGTCAGGCCACCGGCCACGGCCGCTGCCGATTCACTGGCGATATCGCCCTTGTGGGTCAGGCCCGGCTCGCGGAAGTGCACCTGGTCGTCGATCATGCCGGGCAACAGCCAGCGGCCGGCGGCGTCCACCACTTGCTCGCCCTCGCGCGGCGCCAGCCCGGTGCCGATCTGCGCGATGCGACCGTTCTCGATGCGCAGGTCGCCGTCGAAGGTGCGGCCTTCATTGACCATGCGGGCATTGGTGATGAGCGTGGAGGACATGTCAGTGTTTTCCTGTGCAACGGCATGAAGGGGTGTCGGTGCGTTCGGGCACGAGGTCGACACCGCCGGGGTGGAAGGGGTGGCAGCGGCCGAGCCGGCGCGCGGCCAGCCAGCTGCCGCGCAGCGGGCCATGCAGGGAGATGGCTTCCATCGCGTATTCAGAACAGCTGGGCACGAAACGGCAGCGTGGCCCCAGCAGGGGGCTGACGAAGCGCTTGTAGAAGCGCAGCAGGGCAATGAGCAGGCGCGAGATCACCCAGTCATCTTATGCCAGTTGGCATGAAGGCCGCATTTGTGCAGGATGGGCCGTTGGTCGCATGTCGCCGATGGCCTGCGACCGGTACCGGCACCTTCGGGTGCCGGCCAGGTTCCGTACCGCGCGAGGCGGTCCGTGTTCGTCGGACTGCCCCTTGGGGGCCTTGACTCCAGGACTGAATGGAGCGGGGCTGTCGAGGTTGCTGCTGCGGGTCGGGTAGGCTATAAAGGCCCGCTTTCCCGGGCCCCGGGGAATCCAAGGAAGAGCGTTTCGTGGCTGCTAAAAAAACTGCAAAGAAGGCCGCAAAGGCCGCCAAGAAAACCGCCAAGCCTGTTGTGAAGAAGTTGGCGGCAAAGCCCGTTGTCAAGAAGCCGGCGGCCAAGCCGGCGACCAAGGCAGCGTCCTCGCAACCGGCGGCCAGGAAGGCCACCGCGAAAAAAACGCCGGCCAAGGCAAGCAAAGCGGCCGTCAAGAAGGCCGCTGCGCCGGTCAAGGCCAAACCTGCTGCTGCCAGCAAGAAGGCGCCGGCAGTGAAAAAGGCCGCCAGCAAGGCGGTGCCGGTCAAGAAGGCTGCTGCCAAACCGGCTGCGAAGAAGCCGGCAGCCAAGCCGGCGCCGAAGGCGGCGGTGAAAAAGCCGGTTGCACCGCCAGCGGCAAAGAAGGCCGCGGCGCTCAAGCCGGCGGCCAAGCCTGCCGCTGTAAAGAAGGTCACCAAGAATATCGCCACGCCGGCTGCCAAGCCGGCACCGGCCCCCGTAGTGAAGTCCGCACCGAAGCCTGCCGCAACGCAGGCTCCGGCCAAGCCTGTCCCGGCCAAGACCGCGGCAGGTGCTGCAGCCAAACCGGCACCCAAGCCGGCCTCGGCCGCTGCACCTTCCGCGTCGACCGCCCCGCAATCCAAGAATCCCGTGCCCGTTTCGAAATCGCCTGCCAAAACCGCCGTGAAATCCGATCCCGCTCCGAAGACCGTGTCGCGCCCTGTCGGCAAGGTCGCCGTGGCCGTCGCCGCCCGCTCGGCCGCGCCGGCCCCGCGCAGCAAGTACAAGGTCGTCGAGTACAAGACCGACGAGGCCACCGGCCGCCCGATCCTGCCGGCCGGTTACAAGCCGTCGTCGGAAGAGGAATACATGAGCCCGCTGCAGCAGGAGTACTTCCGCCAGCGTCTGCAGAACTGGCGCGCGGACCTGGTGGAGGAGTCCAAGCAGACCATCGAGAATCTGCGCGAGGAAGTGCGTGACATCGGCGACGAGGCCGAGCGTGCGACCCGTGAGACCGAGAACTCGCTGGAACTGCGCACCCGCGACCGCTACCGCAAGCTGATCGGCAAGATCGACAGCACGCTCAAGCGCCTGGAAGCCGGTGATTACGGCTACTGCGTGGACACGGGTGAAGAGATCGGTCTGGAGCGCCTGGAAGCCCGCCTCACGGCCGAGCGCACCATCGACGCCCAGGAGCGTTGGGAGCACCTGCAGAAGCAGCAGGGCGACTGATTCCCGATCGTTGTCTCGTCATGCAGAAAACCCGGCCTTGGCCGGGTTTTTTGTTGGGTTCACGTTGGCTGTGTAGAGCAGCGCCTTCCGGGTATCGGGTGGAGCCCGCGGGTGGAGCCGGGCAGGACACGCTGCAAGTACATCCCTGTAAGCTCGGCCGCGGCATCCATGCCGCGGACGGTCCTGCCCGGCCCCACCCACAGGCTCTCGACGCTTCCCTGCGTGCGCGGCCGATGTAGAGCCGAGCCCACGCTCGGCTCAGGCCGAAGCCGGAGGGCAAGGAATAGCAAAAGCAAAAGCAGCCAAGCATGGCTTGGCTCTACCAGGAGCGGTCATGCGTGCGCTCGCGGCTGTTGGGTCCGCCTTGTAGCGAGCCGAGCACCGCAGGGCACTGGCGCGCAGCGCCGGCTCGCGGATGGCGGCGTGTTTCTTTGGTGACTTTCTTTGCACGAGCAAAGAAAGTTACACCCCGCCGCGGTCGCGGAAGAAGCCCGCCGGGCGCGGCCCGGCGCAACCGCTGCGTGGGCGCACGGAAATGCGCAGCCGAGCATGGGCTCGGCTCTACAGGTTCACTGCAGGTCGCGAAGATTCAACTTCCGCAGCGTCGGGTTCTTCCATGCCGTGATGCCGGCCACGCTCAGCACCGCGAAGCCCCCCAGCACCACTGCCGGTACCAGGCCCAGCAGTCGTGCCATCGTGCCGGCATAGAAGGCGCCCAGTTCGTTGGACGAACTGATGAAGATGCCGTTGATCGACGATACCCGCCCACGCATTTCCTCGGGCGTCGCCAACTGCAGGATGGTCGAGCGGACCACCACCGACACGCCATCGAAGGCGCCGTAGAACAGCAGGATCAGCGCCGACAGCCAGAAGTGCTGCGACAGCCCGAAACCGATCACGCACAGCCCGAAGCCCGCGACCGCAGACAGCAGCACCCGGCCGGCGTTGCGGTGCAGGGGGTGCCGGGCAAGCCACAGGCCCACGCCGATCGAGCCCAGAGCGGGCGCAGCGCGCAGGATGCCCAGCCCTTCGGGTCCATGGTGCAGGATCTCATGCAGGAAGGCGGGCAGCATTGCCACCACACCGCCCAGCAGCACCGAGAACATGTCCAGCGCCATCGCGCCGACCATGATGCGGTTGCCGACCACGAAGCGCGCACCTTCGGCGATGCTCTGGAAGATCGGTGCTGCGGGGCCGCTGTGCACCGGTTCCTCCACCTTCAGCGTGGCCAGGCAGGCCACTGCCACCAGCGCGAAGGCCGTCGCCACGCCATAGGACAGCCCCTTGCCTCCCAGGCCGACCAGTACGCCGCCCAGCGCCGGACCCACCACCATGCCGGCCTGGAACACCACGGCCCCCAGTCCCGCACCGCGTGCGAACTGCTCGCGCGCCAGCACGCGGGCGAACAATGCATTGTAGATCGGCGAAAGAAAGGCACGGACCATGCCGGTCAGTGCGATCGCCGCATAGATCGGCCATACGCCGTGGAACGGCAGCCAGCCCTTGGCCACGCTGGTCAGTACCAGTGCGGTGGCGATCAGGCCGGAGCAGGCGACCATTCCCAGCTTGCGTCGCGGTAGATGGTCGACCAGATAGCCGGCGAACGGGGCCACGCAGAAGAACGGCAGCACTTCGGCCAGACCGATCAGGCCCAGCGAGAACGGATTGCGGGTAACTTCGTAGATGTGCCAGCCGACGGTGACGGCCACCACCTGGTAGGACAACATGGCGAAGATGCGGTAGGCCAGCAGCTTGGCGAAGCCCGGCCGGGCCAGCAGGCCCAGCGCCGTGTCTTCGGCCGGGGCGGTCCCGCTCACGGGTGTCCGCGCTGCAGCTGGGCCTGCGCCGTCTCGCGGATGAAGGCCAGCATCGCTGCGACGCCGTTGCTGCGGGTCGGCGAAAGATGGCGGGCCAGGCCGATGTCCTGGATGTAGCTCGGCTGCGTGTCCAGGATTTCCTGTGCCGAGCGCCCGGAATAGACACGCAGGGCCAGGAAGATCAGGCCGGAGACGATCGCCGAATCACTGATGGCGTGGAAGCGCAGCGACTGCGCATTGCCTTCCGGAACGATCCAGACCATCGACTGGCAGCCGAGCAGGCGGTGTTCTTCGGTCTTCCACTCTTCGGGGAAGGCCGGCAGCTTGCGGCCTAGGTCGATCAGGTACTGGTAGCGCTCGGACCAGTCGCCGAAGAAGCCGAATTCCTCGGCGATGGCGGCCTGGGCCTCGGCGGTGGTGGGTTCAAGCGGGAACGGGGAGTCGATCACTGCAATCTCTTCGGTGGGGGCGTGGCGGGCGCGGATCAGCCGCGCTTGCGCGACCAGCGCACGCCCTGCGGGGTGTCTTCCAGCACGATGCCTTCGGCGGCCAGCTGGTCGCGGATGGCGTCGGAGCGGGCGAAGTCACGCGCCTTCTTGGCGGCGGCGCGTTCATCGATGAGGCCCTGGATGCGCGCATCCTCGCCATCATCGTGGGCAACGGTGCCGAACCACTGCGCCGGGTCGGCCTGCAGCAGGCCCAGCGCCAGACCCGCACCGAGCAGCTCGCCTTTCAGGCGCGCCTGTTCGGCGGGCTCGATGGCGCGGCGTGCTTCGGCGGCGATGCGCGCCAGTTCGGCCAGTGCCTGCGGCGTGTTGAGGTCGTCATCCAGGGTTGCCTCGATCGTGGCCGGGATCACCGCCACGGCCGGAACCGCGGCGAGCTCGCGCAGGGTGCCGTAGAGGCGGTCCAGCGTGCGCACCGACTGTTCGATCAGCGCGTCGGACCAGTCCAGCGGCTGCCGGTAGTGGGCCGACAGCAGGGCCAGGCGCAGCGCTTCCGGCGGGTGCTGGCGCACCAGGTCGTGCACGCGTTCGATGTTGCCCAGCGACTTGCTCATCTTGGCACCGCCGAAATTGAGCATGCCGTTGTGCAGCCAGAAGCGGGCGAAGATCTTTCCGCCATGGGCGCATTCGCTCTGCGCGATTTCGTTCTCGTGATGCGGGAACTGCAGGTCGACACCACCGGCATGGATGTCGATGGTCTCGCCCAGATGGGCGGCAGCCATCGCCGAGCATTCGATGTGCCAGCCGGGGCGGCCACGGCCCCACGGCGACGCCCAGCCCGGCAGGTCGTCGGTGGACGGCTTCCACAGCACGAAATCGCCTGGATCGCGCTTGTACGGCGCGACATCGACGCGGGCGCCGGCCAGCATTTCTTCCGGGTCGCGGCGGGAGAGCTTGCCGTAGCCATCGAAGCTGGCCACGGCGAACAGCACGTGGCCCTCGGCGGCATAGGCATGACCGTTGGCGATGAGCTGCTCGATCATGGTGATGATCTGCGGCATGTGCGCGGTCACTTCCGGTTCGATGTCCGGCGGCACCACGCCCAGCGCGGCCATGTCCTCGCGGTAGGCGGCGGCGAAACGGTCGGTGATGGTGCTGATCGGCACCCCCTGTTCGCGCGCGGCCGTGTTGATCTTGTCATCCACGTCGGTGATGTTGCGGGCGTAGCGCAGGGCGCCGAAACGCCGCCGCAGCAGGTCGGCCAGCACCCCGAACACCACCGGCCCACGGGCATTGCCGATGTGCACGTAGTTGTAGACCGTCGGGCCGCACACATACAGGGTCGGACAGGCCGGGTCGAGCGGAATGAACGGTTCGAGCTGGCGTGTCAGGTTGTTGTGCAGGCGCAGGGTCATGGGGGTGTGGCTGGGGGACAAGCCTGCGATTTTAGAACGTGTCGGCCCCCTTTGGGGCGACCGCCTGCCACCGGTGGACCCGGGGGCCACCCAGGTGGGGTGGGCAGGAGCGGCGCGGACGGGTAATGTTCAGCCCCTTGCGCTCGTCACTGCCTACACTATTGCCGTGTCCTTGCTCCCGTCGCCAATGAAATCCACCGCGTTGCTGACCCTGGCCTGGCTGTCGGCGTTGCCGGCCGTGGCTCTGGCCCAGGAGGGGGAGCCCCGCAACCGGGTGGTGATCGTGGAGAACGTGAAGTTCGACTACGCCCAGGTGCTGAACGTCGAGCCGGTGTTCCAGACCCTGCGCGCGACCCGGACCGAGGAGCACTGCGAGCCGGTGTCGACCCGGACCCTGGCCCCGGTGAATGTCACCGGCGAGGAGCCGACGGAGGACAAGGGCCGGATCAGCCGCTTCTGGGACTCGGTGCGCTCGATGTTCAAGCGCAGCGACGAGGAGGCGGTGGACGAGACCGCAGCCGAGGCGCCCACCGCGCCCACCGGTCCTACCAACAACGGGCCGATGCTGACCCGCGACTGCCGGATCGTTCCCGTCGGGCGCGAGTTCCGTCGGCCCATCGCCTACGACGTGGATTACGTCTACAGGGGCACCAAGTACCGCTCGCGCCTGCCGGAAGACCCTGGCAACCGGCTCAAGGTCCGGGTCTCGATCACGCCCTGGGTCGGCCCGGAGCAGGGCACCGCCAGCAATCCCTGATTCTGGGACCCCGGCCCCTTGCGCCGGCGCCGGCCGCGTGCAAAGATGCCCGGCCATGAAGCTCACCGACTTCCAGCACGACAGCAGCGCAGCCCGACAGGCGTCGGGTATGACCTCGCGTGCCCGTCGACCGGAACCCCACATTCTCGCTGGGTAACCGGAGCTTTTTGCTGTTCGTCCGATAGAAACCCAGCCCGCCGGCTGGGTTTTTTCGTTTCCGCTTCCTGAAAGCTTCAACTGCAACGATTTCACCCCACCTTTGGTTTCCGCATTTCCCTTCCACCGCGTCGAACCTGACGCCGCCACGCAAGGAAAGATGATGTCCCCCAAGCACTTCCTGAACACCCAGGACTGGAGCCGCAGCGAGCTTGATGCGCTGCTGACCCAGGCAGCGCTGTTCAAGCGCAACAAGCTCGGCGACCAGCTCAAGGGCAAGTCGATCGCGCTGGTGTTCTTCAATCCGTCGATGCGCACCCGCACCAGCTTCGAGCTGGGCGCGTTCCAGCTGGGTGCGCACGCGGTGGTGCTGCAACCGGGCAAGGATGCGTGGCCGATCGAGTTCAACCTCGGCACGGTGATGGACGGCGATACCGAAGAACATATCGCCGAAGTGGCCAAGGTGCTGGGCCGCTACTGCGACATCATCGCCGTGCGCGCGTTCCCGAAGTTCGTGGACTGGGCCTATGACCGCCAGGACATCGTGCTCAACAGCTTCGCCAGGTATTCGCCGGTGCCGGTGATCAACATGGAGACCATCACCCACCCGTGCCAGGAACTGGCTCACGTGATGGCGCTGCAGGAGCACTTCGGCACCCAGGACCTGCGCGGCAAGAAGTACGTGCTGACCTGGACCTATCATCCCAAGCCGCTGAATACCGCCGTGGCCAACTCGGCGCTGACCATCGCCACCCGCATGGGCATGGACGTGACCCTGCTGTGCCCGACCGCCGACTACATTCTCGACGACCGCTACATGGGCTGGGCCGAGCAGAACGTGGCCGAGAGCGGTGGTTCGCTGAAGATCAGCCATGACATCGACAGCGCCTACGCCGGTGCCGATGTGGTCTACGCCAAGAGCTGGGGCGCGCTGCCGTTCTTCGGCAACTGGGAGCCGGAAAAGCCGATCCGCGACCAGTTCAAGCACTTCATCGTCGACGAACGCAAGATGGCGCTGACCAACAACGGTGTCTTCAGCCACTGCCTGCCGCTGCGTCGCAACGTGAAGGCGACCGACGCGGTGATGGACTCGCCGCAGTGCATCGCCATCAACGAGGCCGAGAACCGCCTGCACGTACAGAAGGCGATCATGGCGGCGGTTGCCGGGCGCTGATTCTTTCCCATTCAAAAACCCCGCCGGGCATGGCCCGGCGCTACCAGGACATTACCCCCCATGAGCAACAAAGACGTCGTCCTCGCCTTCTCCGGTGGCCTCGATACCAGCTTCTGCGTGCCGTACCTGCAGGAGCGCGGCTACAACGTGCATACCGTGTTCGCCGACACCGGCGGCGTGGATGATGAAGAGCGTGATTTCATCGAGAAGCGTGCCGCCGAGCTGGGCGTGACCAGCCATGTCACCGTCAACGGTGGCCCGGCCATCTGGGAGGGCTTCGTCAAGCCGTTCGTGTGGGCGGGCGAGGGCTACCAGGGCCAGTACCCGCTGCTGGTCTCGGACCGCTACCTGATCGTCGATGCCGCGCTGAAGCGTGCCGCCGAGCTGGGCACCAACATCATCGCCCACGGCTGCACCGGCATGGGCAACGACCAGGTCCGCTTCGATCTGGCGGTGAAGGCGCTGGGCGACTACCAGATCATCGCGCCGATCCGCGAGATCCAGAAGGAGCACACCCAGACCCGCGCCTACGAACAGAAGTACCTGGAAGAGCGTGGTTTCGGCGTGCGCGCCAAGCAGCAGGCCTACACCATCAATGAGAACCTGCTGGGCGTGACCATGTCCGGTGGCGAGATCGACCGCTGGGAAGCTCCGGGCGAGGGCGCACGTGGCTGGTGCTCGCCGCGCAGTGAATGGCCGGAACAGGCGCTGACCGTCACCCTGAAGTTCGTCGAGGGCGAAGCGGTCGAGCTCGACGGCAAGGCATTGCCGGGCGACCAGATCCTGGCCCAGCTCAACAAGCTGTTCGCTCCGTACGGCGTGGGCCGTGGCGTGTACACCGGCGACACCGTGATCGGCCTGAAGGGCCGCATCGTGTTCGAGGCCCCTGGCCTGGTTTCGCTGCTGGCCGCCCACCGCGCGCTGGAAGACGCGGTGTTGACCAAGCAGCAGAACCGCTTCAAGCCGGACGTGGCGCGCAAGTGGGTGGAGCTGGTCTACGAAGGCTTCTATCACGACCCGCTGAAGACCGACATCGAAGCGTTCCTGAAGTCCTCGCAGGCCAAGGTCAACGGCGAAGTGGTACTGGAGACCCGTGGCGGGCGCGTGGACGCGGTGGCGGTGAAGTCGCCGCATCTGCTCAACACCAAGGGCGCCACCTATGCGCAGTCGGCCGACTGGGGCGTGGAAGAGGCGGAAGGCTTCATCAAGCTGTTCGGCATGAGCTCCACGCTGTACGCGCAGGTCAATCGCGGTTGACCGCGATTGCGCTGGGGCGCTCCAGCAGAGGCGATACGGTAGCGCCGGGCCATGCCCGGCGGAATTTCACAGGAACTGTTGATTCATGCTTGAACAGACACTCGATCACCTGCAGGCCCTGGTGTCCTTCGACACCCGCAACCCGCCGCGCGCGATCAGCACCGCTGGCATCTTCGATTACCTGCGCGCCAACCTGCCGGGTTTCACCGTTGAAGTGATCGATCACGGGGCCGGTGCGGTCAGCCTGTATGCCGTGCGCGGCACACCGAAGTACCTGTTCAACGTGCATCTGGACACGGTGCCGGATTCGCCACACTGGACTGCCGACCCGCACGTGATGCGCCGCCTGGACGATCGTGTGGTCGGCCTGGGCGTGTGTGACATCAAGGGCGCTGCGGCGGCGCTGGTGGCTGCGGCCAATGCCAGTGACGGCGACGCCGCGTTCCTGTTCTCCAGCGACGAGGAAGCCAACGATCCACGCTGCATCGCCGCGTTCCTGGCCCGTGGCATTGCCTATGACGCGGTGCTGGTGGCCGAGCCGACCATGAGCGAGGCCGTGCTCGCGCACCGTGGCATCAGCTCGGTGCTGATGCAGTTCGCCGGCCGTGCGGGCCATGCGTCCGGCAGGCAGGATGCCGCCGCCAGTGCGCTGCACCAGGCGATGCGCTGGGGCAATCGGGCCCTGGATCATGTGGATTCCCTTGCATCTGCACGCTTCGGTGGCCTGACCGGCCTGCGTTTCAACATCGGGCGCGTCGAAGGCGGGATCAAGGCCAACATGATCGCACCGGCAGCCGAAGTGCGTTTCGGCTTCCGCCCCCTGCCCTCGATGGACATCGATGCGCTGCTGGCGACCTTCGCGGGTCTTGCCGAACCGGAAGCCGCGCTGTTCACCGAAACCTTCCGTGGCCCCAGCCTTCCGGCCGGTGACATCGCCGAAGCCGAGAACCGCCGTCTGCTGGCGCGTGACGTGGCCGATGCACTGGAGCTGCCGATCGGCAACGCGGTGGACTTCTGGACCGAGGCCTCGCTGTTCTCCGCGGCAGGCTATACCACGCTGGTGTTCGGCCCCGGCGACATTGCCCAGGCCCACACGGCCGATGAGTTCGTGACGCTGGAGCAGCTGCAACGCTATACCGACGCCGTGCACCGCATCATCGGCGCCGGCGCCTGATCAACCCCACAACGCCGCCATGCCCCGGCATGGTGGAACTGCAACGCGGCGACCGCCGCCCGTGACGAAACCGAAATGTCTCCTGCCCTCCAGCCCCACCGCCAGACCCGCCAGACCATCGTGCGCCTGCTGTCCAGCATGGCCAGCGCGAAGGAGATCAGCCAGTACCTCAAGCGCTTCTCGCAGCTGGACGCCAAGCGCTTCGCCGTGGTCAAGGTCGGTGGCGCCGTGCTGCGCGACGATCTTGAAGCGCTGACTTCCTCGCTGTCCTTCCTGCAGGAAGTCGGGCTGACCCCGATCGTGCTGCACGGTGCCGGCCCTCAGCTGGATGCCGAGCTGTCCGCTGCCGGCATCGAGAAGCAGACCGTCAACGGCCTGCGCGTGACCTCGCCGGAAGCATTGGCGATCGTGCGCCGGGTGTTCCAGCAATCCAACCTGCGCCTTGTCGAAGCCCTGCAGCAGAATGGAGCGCGTGCCACCTCGATCACCGGTGGCGTGTTCGAGGCCGAGTACCTGGACGTGGACACCTACGGCCTGGTCGGTGAAGTGAAGAAGGTCAACCTGGCGCCGATCGAAGCCAGCCTGCGCGCCGGATCGATCCCGGTCATCACCAGCCTGGGTGAGACCGCCGGCGGACAGATCCTGAACGTCAATGCCGACTTTGCCGCCAACGAACTGGTGCAGGAACTGCAGCCGTACAAGATCATCTTCCTGACCGGTACCGGTGGCCTGCTGGACGAGGCGGGCAACGTCATCGATTCGATCAACCTGTCCACCGAGTACGACCACCTGATCGCACAGCCGTGGATCCACGGCGGCATGAAGGTCAAGATCGAACAGATCAAGGATCTGCTCGATCGCTTGCCGCTGGAATCGTCGGTGTCGATCACCCGCCCGGCCGATCTGGCCAAGGAACTGTTCACCCACAAGGGCTCAGGCACGCTGGTGCGCAAGGGCGAGAAGGTGCTGCGTGCGGCCACGTGGGACGAGTTGGACCTGCCACGCCTGAAGGGCCTGATCGAATCCAGCTTCGGCCGCACCCTGGTGCCGGACTACTTCCAGAAGACCAGGCTGCTGCGCGCGTACGTCAGCGAGAACTATCGGACGGCCGTCATCCTGACCAACGAGGCCGAAGGAGTCTATCTGGACAAGTTCGCCGTGCTCGATGATGCGCAGGGCGAGGGCCTGGGGCGTGCCGTCTGGAACGTGATGCTGGAGGAAACGCCTCAGCTGTTCTGGCGCTCGCGTCACGGCAATCCGATCAACCACTTCTACTACGCCGAATCCGACGGCTGCTACAAGCAGGACCAGTGGAAGGTGTTCTGGTTCGGTGCCGATGGCATCGACCGCATCCGCACCTATGTCGATCACTGCGCTGCACGCGCACCGAGCCTGCAGGGCTGAACGATGACCGTCACCGACACCTGGGCGACGGTGCCGACCCTGCGCGGCCAGCATGTGACGCTGCAGCCCTTGCAGCAGGGACACGTGGACGGCCTGCGTGCCGCGCTGGAAGGCAGCGGACTGGACCGGCTCTGGTACACCCAGGTGCCGGCGCCGGCACAGGCAGGCGCCTACGTACAGGCCGCACTGCAGGCGCAGGCGGAGGGCAGGGTGCTGCCCTTCGTCATCCGTGATGCCGCTGGCGACATCGTCGGCAGCACCCGCTTCTATGACCTGGATGCCGCCGTGCCCAGGCTCAGTCTCGGCTATACCTGGTATGCACCGCGCGCGCAGCGTACCGGTGCCAATACCGAGGCCAAGCTGTTGCTGCTGCAGCATGCCTTCGAAGTCATGGGCTGCATCAGCGTGGTGCTGGAAACCAGCTGGTTCAACACCACCTCGCGCACCGCCATCGCCCGCCTGGGGGCCAAGCAGGATGGCGTGCTGCGCAACCACAAGCGGCATGCCGACGGCACGCCGCGCGACACCGTCATCTTTTCCATCATCGATGCGGAATGGCAGGGCGTGAAGCGCCACCTGCAGTACCGTCTGGACAGCCACGCATGAACGATTCGATTTTCTCCCTGGGCATCATCGGTGCCCGCGGCCATACCGGTGCCGAACTGATCAAGCTCGTTGCCGCGCATCCGCGCCTGCGCCTGGCGTTCGTATCCTCGCGCGAACGTGCAGGGCAGCGCCTGTCTGACCATCACCCGGAAGTGCAGGGTGATCTGCGCTACGAGAACCTCGACGCCGACGCGGTGGCGGCCAAGGGCGTGGACGCGGTGATCCTGGCGCTGCCCAATGGCCTGGCCGCACCGTTCGTGGCCGCGCTTGAAAGCGCCCGGCCCGATACGGTGATCGTGGACCTGTCGGCCGATTACCGCTTCGATCACAGCTGGTACTACGGTCTGCCGGAGCTGACCCGCGGTCGCTACACCGGGCAGAAGCACATCAGCAATCCTGGCTGCTACGCCACCGCGATGCAGCTGGCGATCCATCCGCTGCTGGACCTGCTGGCCGGGCCCCCGCAGTGCTTCGGCGTGTCCGGCTACTCCGGTGCGGGCACCACGCCCTCCGACAAGAACAACGTCGAACTGCTGGCCGACAACCTGATGCCGTACGCGCTGACCAACCACGTGCACGAGCGCGAGGTGTCGGTGCAGCTGGGGGTGGCAGTGGAGTTCATGCCGCATGTGGCGCCCCATTTCCGCGGCATCACCCTGACCGCCAATCTGTGGTTGAACCGCGCACAGACGCGCGAGCAGATCGTCGAGCGTTTCCAGCAGGCCTATGCCGGCGAAGCACTCATCGAGGTGGTGGATGACGCGCCGTGGGTCAGCCGCATCGCCGGCCGCCACGGTGCCCAGATCGGTGGCTTCACCCTGGCCCCGGGTGGCAAGCGGGTGGTGGTGGTGGCGACGCTGGACAACCTGCTGAAGGGCGCGGCCACCCAGGCCATGCAGAATCTCAACCTTGCGCTGGGCATCGACGAACTGACGTCGATCCCGCACTGAACCCGCATCCGGAGCCCCCATGGCAGACCTTCTTTGGCAGAAACCCGGCGTCGCTGTCGACGCCCAGATCCAGACCTTCCTCGCCGGCGATGACGTGATCCTCGACCGTGAGTTCTTCCTGCATGACATCGCGGCCAGCGCCGCGCATGCACAGGGCCTGCAGCACATCGGCATCCTCGCCGCCAGCGAGCTGGAGGGCCTGCTGCGCGAGCTGGAGGTGCTGGCAGACGACTTCCGCGCAGGCCGTTTCGTGCTGGATACGCGCTATGAAGACGGTCACTCGGCGATCGAAGCGCGCCTGACCGAGCGGTTGGGTGATGCCGGCCGCAAGATCCACACCGGTCGCAGCCGCAATGACCAGATCCTGGTCGCCACGCGCCTGTGGCTGAAGGAAAAGCTGCAGCGCGTCGCCCAGCTCAGCGCCGAGGTGGCCAAGGTCGCGCTCGACCGTGCGCAGGCGGAAAAGGACCTGCCGGTGCCGGGCTATACGCACATCCAGCGAGCCGTTGTATCCTCGGCGGGCATGTGGTGGGCCGGCTGGGCGGAAGCCTTCATCGACAATGCCATCCGTGCACGTGACACCCATGCGCTGGTCGATGCCAACCCGCTGGGCACCGCCGCCGGGTATGGCGTGAACCTGCCGCTGGACCGTGAACACACCACGGCCGCGCTTGGTTTCGCGCGCATGCAGGTATCACCGATCTATGCACAGCTGTCGCGCGGCAAGTTCGAGCTGGCCGCCCTGGAGGCGCTGGGTGGCGCTACCCTGGACCTGCGTCGCATCGCCTGGGATCTGTCGCTGTTCACCAGCGCCGAATTCGGCTTCGTCGCACTGCCGGCGCAGTACACCACCGGCAGCTCGATCATGCCGAACAAGCGCAACCCCGATGTGATCGAACTGATGCGTGCCACCCATGCCAGCGTTGCTGCGGCGCGCACCGAAATCGAACAGCTGCTGTCGCTGCCGTCCGGCTACCATCGTGATCTGCAATCGTCCAAGGGGGCCATCTTCCATGGTTTCGGTCGCGGCCTGGCCGCGCTGGAACTGCTGCCGGCGCTGCTGGCCAACCTGGAATGGCGCGAGGACAGGCTGCGCGCGGCGATCGACTCCGGCATGTATGCCACCGACGTCGCGGTCGAGGCCGCCGTGGCCGGCGTGCCGTTCCGCGACGCCTACAAGGCCGCCGCGGCAGGTGCCGACAGCGCAGGGCAGGGACGCACGCCAGAGGGCAGCCTGGCTGCGCGTGTCTCGCCGGGTTCGGCATCGGACCTGCGCCTGGATGAGCTGCGCGCGCGCTGGCAGGCGCTGTCCTGATGGCGGGCACCGTCTATCTGGTCCTGGCCATGCGCCGGCCCGGCTTCAGTGCCGCCGCTGTGCAGCCGCATCTGGATTTCCTCGATGGACTGCGTGCGCAGGGCCAGCTGCAGCTCACCGGTGGTTTCGCCGACGGCAGCGGCGGTGCCTACGTGCTGTGCAACGTGGAGAGCCTCGCACAGGCGCAGGCCATCGTCGCCACGGATCCGCTGGTGACGATGCAGGCCTCCGAGCTGACCGTGCACGAATGGAATACCCGCTGAGAGCCCGGCCATGACCCCGCACGCCGCCCCCGTCGCTTCGCCGTTTCCCGAACAGGCGCTGCCGCCATGGCGACGTGCCGTACTGAAGGTGGGCAGCAGCCTGCTCGCTGCCGATGGAGGCGGCCTGTCGCCACGCCACGCGCTTGGCCTGGCCCAGTTCGTCTCGGCCAATGTGCTGGCTGGCCGCGAAGTGGTGATCGTCTCGTCCGGCGCGGTCGCCGCCGGCCGCGCGATCCTGCCGCGTGCCGATGCGCCGGGCGCTGCGATGGCCGCGCGGCAGGCACTGGCTGCGCTTGGCCAGGCGCAGCTGATCGGCCTGTGGCAGCGCTTCTTCGAGCGCCCGGTCGCGCAGGTGCTGCTGACCCACGACGACCTGCGCAACCGCCGCCGCTACCTCAACGCCCGCGCCACCCTCACCGAACTGCTGCGGCTGGGTGCGCTGCCGGTGGTGAACGAGAACGACACCGTCTCGGTGGATGAACTCAAGCTCGGCGACAACGACAACCTGGCCGCGACCGTGGCGGCGCTGGTCGATGCCGACGCATTGTTCATCGCCACCGACATCGATGGCCTGTACAGCGCCGATCCGCGCACCGTGGCCGACGCACGGCCGCTGCACGATGTGCCGGAACTGGGCCCGGACGTGCTGGCGATGGCCGGCGGCGCCGGCTCGCGCGCGGGCACCGGGGGCATGCGTACCAAGCTGGAGGCCGCAGCCAAGGCCGGCCGGCTGGGTATCGAAACCTATCTGTTCAACGGCCGCAGCGGCGAGGTGGTGCGCGCGCTGGCGCAGGATCGCCTGTTCGGCACCCGGATCCATGCCGCACGCAGCCGTGAAGCGGCGCGCAAGCACTGGCTGCGCCATGCCCCCCTGGCCGATGGCGCGATCGTGATCGACGCGGGCGCGGCGCAGGCGATGCGTGAGAAGGGCGCCTCGCTGCTGCCCGGTGGCATCACCGGTGCCGACGGTGATTTCCGCCGGGGCGACATGGTGCAGGTGTGCTGGAACACCGCCGAAGGGCGGGTCTGCGTTGCCCGTGGTGTCAGCCAGTACGCGGCTGACGACGTGCGCCGCATCGCTGGCCGCCATTCGCGCGACATCCAGGCCGTACTGGGCTACAACTATGGGGGCAGCGTCGTCCATCGTGACGATCTGGTGCTGCCATGACCGGACCGCAGGACACCTCGATGAGTGACATCCAAGCACAGGCACGCGCCTGCCGTGACGCGGCCCAGGCGGTTGCAGGCCTCGACAGCGAAGCGCGGCGCGCGCTGCTGCAGGCCATGGCACAGGCACTGGAAGTGAATGCCGGCCAGATCCTGGCCGGCAATGCGCGCGACCTGGCCGCCGCGCGCGACAAGGGCGTCGGCAGTGCCATGCTGGACCGGCTGGCACTGGACCCGCCGCGTCTGCTGGCGATGGCCGACGCGGTGCGTGAGGTTGCCGCGTTGCCCGATCCAGTCGGGCAGGTGACCCGCGACGACGTCCGCCCCAACGGCATCCGCGTGCAGAAAGTGCGGGTGCCGCTGGGCGTGATCGCGATGATCTACGAGGCGCGCCCGAACGTGACCGCCGAAGCGGCCGCATTGTGCCTGAAGGCAGGCAACGGCGTGATCCTGCGTGGGGGCTCCGAGGCGATCCATTCCAATACCGCCATTGCCCAGGCATTGGCCGGTGCGTTGCAGGCCAACGGTGTTCCCCCCGCAGCGGTGACCGTACTGACCGACCTGCGGCGTGAGGCGATGCTGGAGCTGCTGCAGCTGCACGAGCTGATCGACCTGGCGATTCCGCGGGGCGGCGAAGGCCTGATCCGCTTTGTCGCCGAACACGCGCGCGTACCGGTGATCAAGCACTACAAGGGAGTCTGCCATCTGTTCGTGGATGCCAGCGCCGATCTCGACCAGGCCATCGGCCTGCTGGTCGATGGCAAGTGCAGCCGGCCGGCCGCATGCAATTCACTGGAGACGCTGCTGGTGCATCAGCGCGTGGCGGCGGAGTTCCTGCCACGCGTGGCGCAGTCGCTTGGCGAACGGGGCGTACAACTGCGCGCGGATGCCCATGCGCGTCCGTTGCTGCCGGGCAGCACCGAGGCGACCGACGAAGACTACGCAGCCGAATTCCTCGATCTGGTGTTGGCCGTGCGCGTCGTCGATGATCTCGATGCGGCAATCGCGCATATCCGCCGCTACACCTCCGATCACACCGAAGTGATCGCGACCACCGATGCCGTCAATGCCGAGCGGTTCGTCAATGCGCTGCGCTCGGCGGTGGTGATGGTCAACGCGTCCTCGCGCTTTTCGGACGGCGGCCAGCTTGGGCTGGGCAGCGAGATCGGCATCTCCACCACGCGCCTGCATGCCTATGGTCCGATGGGGCTGGAGGCACTGACGGTCGAGCGCTTCGTGGTCCGCGGCGAGGGTCAGACGCGGGTCTGACCCGGCAGCCGCCAGGCCTGCGCCGGCGGCGAGCCGTTTACCAGAGGTCTTCCAGCTTTCGCGGCTTGCAGGCCACCCACGATGCGCACAGCATCAGCGTGGCGCAGCCGAACAGGAAGCCGAACGGCAGCGTCCAGCCGTTGCTGACGGTATGCAGCCAACCGACCAGGAACGGACCCAGGCAGCTGAAGCTGTAACCCACGCCCTGCATGAAGCCGGACAGCGCGGCGGAACCGGTCGGGGTACGCGTGCGCAGGTTGATCAGGGTCAGCGCCAGCGGGAAGGTCGAGGGGCCCACGCCGAGCAGGCAGGCCCACAGCAGCGGCGCCTTCATGGGGGCCAGCAGCAGGCCGGCAAAGGCGATCACGAATGACGAATAGCCGATCAGGACCAGCGGGAACGGATTCTGCAGGCGCACCGCCATCGACGGAATGACCAGCGACGGCAACAGGCCCAGCGCCGAGAACACCGCCACCATCACCCCACCGAACGCAGGTGTGGCGCCGGCTTCGACCACGATGCGCGGCAGCCAGGTGAACATCGAATAGGTCATCAACGATGTCATGCCGAACATCAGCGTCATGCTCCAGCCCAACGAGGTGCGCCAGACCTTGCCGTGAGGCTGCGCGGTGGGATCGGCAGCGTCGGCCTGCGGCTTCGGCGCGCGCCTGGCCAGTACCAGCCACGGCAGCGCGGCGGCCAATGCCAGCAATGCCCACATGCCCAGCGATACGCGCCAGCCGGCCGCGCTGGCCACCGGCACCGCCAGCAGTGCCGGCAGCATGGTGCCCAGCTGCAGCACGCTGATGTAGAGCGTGCTCATGGTGCCGACCTTGTTGGCGAAATAGCGCTTCACCAGCGGCGGCACCACCACGTTGCCGATGCCCATTCCAGCCAGCGCGACGACCGCGCCCAGCAACAGGGTGCCGACGTTGCCGGCGCTGGAGCGCAGCAGCAGGCCTGCCGTGGCCAGGATCATCGCCAGCAGGGTGGTGCGCTCCAGGCCCAGGCGCCGGGCCACGGCCGGCGTGGCCACGCCGAACAGCGCGAACGAGGCGGTCGGCAGCATGCCCAGTACGCCGGTCATGGTGGTGCCGAATCCGAACTGCTGGCCCAGTACGTCCAGCAGCGGGGTGATCGAGGTGACGGCAGTGCGCAGGTTGACCGCCGCCAGCAGGATGGCGGCGAATGCCAGAACGCGGCCGTGCAGCAGCGACGGCGATTCGGATGAGGAGGAGCTCATGGTGGTCCTTGCAGGTGTCGCACGCCGCCACAGTGGCGTGCAGCGCCGGCATCGGTCTACGCCGACGCGGCAGGTGGGGGAGTGGACATCATTGTACGTGGCTGGCGAGGCGAGGTCCCGTCGGCGCAATCTGTCGCTATCGGCACCTTCCGGCGCGCTGCGGCGCGCCTCTCCGGCGTTGCGTCCGGCGGGTCGCTGGACGGCAGACACAAAAAAACCCGGAGGACGATGGCGTCTTCCAGGCTTCTTGGTGACCACCGGAGTGGTCGGGGAGACAGGATTCGAACCTGCGACCTCTACGTCCCGAACGTAGCGCTCTACCAGACTGAGCTACACCCCGAAGGGAGCCGCCTATTCTAGCCATTCACCCCGATGGCGGCAAGGGGTGAACGCCGTTTCCTTCACGCTGCCGGGGGCAGCGGCTCTTCAGGGAACAAAAAAGCCTGGACGACTTCACCAGGCTTCAATGCGACCACCGAAGTGGTCGGGGAGACAGGATTCGAACCTGCGACCTCTACGTCCCGAACGTAGCGCTCTACCAGACTGAGCTACACCCCGAAGGAGCCGCCTAAGATACCGTGTGAAGGCCTGGGCGGCAAGGTTTTTTTACATTTCAGCGACGATTCTCTGTGTCGATGCGGTTCTGTTCGCGGGCTTCGAACCACATGCCGTTGAGGATGGCGACCGTCGAGGCGAGGCCGGCGCCGAGGATCCAGGCGAAATACCACATGTTCGGTTCTCCTTGGGAGGCAGGGGATCAGTAGGCGTTGGGGTTGCTGCCCATTTCATCGCTGGTGGTCTTGCCCTTGAGCACGCGGTACACCCAGGTGGTGTAAGCGAGGATGATCGGCAGGAACACCACCGTGGCCAGCAGCATGATCCACAGGGTCAGATGGCTGGACGAGGCATCCCACACGGTCAGGCTGGAGGTGGGCTGGCTGGATGACGGCAGCAGGAACGGGAAGATCGCGAAGCCGACGGTCAGGATGATGCCGGCGATGGCTGCGCCGGAGGCGATGAAGGCCAGGCCGCCGCGACGGGCACGCAGCAGCACCGCGCTGGCGAGCAGGCCAAGCAGGCCGACCAGCGGCGCCAGCAGGGTCGCCGGCATGGTGCTGTAGTTGCGCATCCAGCCGCCGGCCGCGCCCAGCTCGGCGCTCTTCAGCAGCGGGTTGGTGGCGCCGTCGGTGATCACCTGCGAGGTGATCTGGTAGCCCGGCAGGCCGAAGGCCACCCAGGCTCCCCCCACGGCGAACAGTGCGAAGGCGATCAGCGCGGCAATGCTGCCAAAGCGTGCCGAGCGTTCAGCCACCGGGCCATCGGTCTTGATCACCAGCATCGCGGCACCGTGGGCCACCAGCATGGAAACGCTGAGCAGGCCGGCCAGCAGCGCGAACGGCATCAGCAGCCCGAAGAACGAGCCGGTGTAGAAGATGCGCATGCTGTCATCGAAGTGGAACGGCACGCCCAGCAGGACGTTGCCCACCGCCACGCCCATGATCAGCGCAGGGATGAAGCCGCCGATGAACAGCGCCCAGTCCCAGGTGTTGCGCCAGCGCTCGCCCGGCATCTTGCTGCGGAACTTGAAGCCGACCGGGCGCAGGATCAGGGCAAACAGGATGACGAACATCGCCAGGTAGAAGCCTGAGAAGCTGACCGCGTACAGCGGCGGCCAGGCGGCGAAGATCGCACCACCACCCAGGATCAGCCACACCTGGTTGCCTTCCCATACCGGGCCGATGGTGTTGATCACCAGCCGGCGCTCGGCGTCGGTGCGGGCCACGAAAGGCAGCAGCGTGCCCACTCCCAGGTCGAAACCATCCATCACCGCGAAGCCGATCAGCAGGATGCCGAGCAGCAGCCACCAGATCACGCGCAGCGTGGTGTAGTCCAGAAGAATGAAATCCATCTTGGTTTTCTCCTGCCTCAGGCCTGGCCGGCGGCCGGCGCTGCGGCATTGTGGGAAGCATGCGGGCGGGGCGACTGCAGCGACGGCAGCACCTCGTCCGGACCCTTGCGGATCGCCTTGAGCATCAGCTTGATCTCGACCACGATCAGTGCGGTGTAGATCGCGGTGAAGCCGGCCAGGGTCAGCACGATCTGGTGCAGGGCCAGGCCCGATGCCGCGTAGAACGTCGGCAGCACGCCATCAACCGCCCAGGGCTGACGGCCGTACTCGGCCACGAACCAGCCGCATTCGATCGCGATCCACGGTGCCGGCAGCGTCCACAGGGCCAGCGTGAGGAACCAGCGCTTGTCCTGGAAGTTGTTGCGGCACGAGTAGTAGAAGGCCAATGCGAAGAAGGCGATCAGGTAGAAGCCCAGGCCTGCCATCACGCGGAAGGTCCAGAACAGCGGCATCACGCGCGGCACGGTATCCATTGCCGCCTGCGAGATCTGCTCGGGGGTGGCGTTGAGGATGTCCTCGCGGTAGCGCTTGAGCAGCAGCCCATGGCCCAGATCCTGCCAGTGGCGGTCGAACATCTCACGGGCTTCGACGTCGTTCTTGTTGGCGCGCAGGCGCTCCAGCGCACCGTAGGCGAGCTGGCCGCCGCGTACGCGGTGCTCGGCGCGCTCCACCAGTTCCAGGATGCCCGGGATCGGCTGGTCCAGCGAACGGGTGGCGATCAGGCCCATCAGGTATGGGATCTTCACCGCATAGTCGTTCTGGTGCGTCTGCTGGTTGGGAATGCCGAAGGCGGTGAAGTCCGCCGGGGCACGCTCGGTCTCCCACATCGCCTCGATCGCAGCCAGCTTCATCTTCTGGTGCTCGCTGGCGGCGTAGCCACTCTCATCGCCCAGCACCACCACCGACAGCGATGACAGCAGGCCGAACGCAGCGGCCACCGCGAACGAACGGCGGGCCAGGTCCTTGTGCTTGTTGCGCAGCAGGAACAGGGCACTGATCGACATCACGAACACCGCGCCGGTCACGTAGCCGGCGCTGACGGTATGCACGAACTTGGCCTGCGCCACCGGGTTGAACACCACGGCCATGAAATCGACCACTTCCATGCGCATGGTTTCCGGGTTGAACACCGCGCCGGTGGGGTTCTGCATCCAGCCGTTGGCGATCAGGATCCACACCGCCGACAGGTTGGTGCCCAGCGCCATCAGCCAGGTGACCGTCAGGTGCTTGACCTTGCTCAGGCGGTTCCAGCCGAAGAAGAACAGGCCGACGAAGGTGGCTTCCAGGAAGAAGGCCATCAGCCCTTCGATCGCCAGCGGCGCACCGAAGATGTCACCCACATAATGGCTGTAGTACGACCAGTTCATGCCGAACTGGAATTCCATGACGATGCCGGTGGCCACGCCCATGGCGAAGTTGATGCCGAAAAGCACGCCCCAGAACAGGGTCATCCGGCGCCAGATCTCCTTGCCGGTCATCACGTACACACTCTCCATGATGGCGACCATGAACGACAGGCCCAGGGTGAGTGGTACGAATAGGAAGTGGTACATCGCGGTCAGCGCGAATTGCAGCCGCGACAGTTCTACGACTGTCTGATCAATCATGGCCTGGCTACCTCGTTGGATAGTGCCGTTGCAGGTGGCGGGAAGGGTGGTCTACGACGTGAATGATGTGACCGACTACTTCAGATAGCCTTGATCCAGATCAATGTATGAACAGGTACGCGAAGAGATCGTATGCGGGCCCTGTGAAAACTGCGACCCCTGGCCGCAGGGGGAGGCTGTTGCCTGTGCCTACAATGCCATCCATCCTCCACTCCCTGTGAAGACCCTTTGAGCGCTGCCGAACCGACCGTCCTTTCGCCGGAAGCCGAGACGAACCGGCAGCGGCGTGCCCGCACCGCGTGGCTGGCCGACCTTGCGCGGGGGGCACGGGGCCGCCAGCGCCTGGCGGCCGTATGCATCAGCCTGTCCGGCGCGCTGCTGATCGGCCAGGCCGCCGCCATCGCCTGGCTGGTGCAGCAGGTTCTGGTGGAGCAGGCGCCGCTGTCCTCGGGCCTGCCGGTGCTGGCCGCACTGGCGCTGATCCTGTTGCTGCGCACGGCATTGGGCAGCGCGACCCAGGCTGCCGCGGGCGATGTTGCCGACACTGCCCGTCTGGCCCTGCGCGAGCGCGTGTTCGCGCGCCTGCTCGGCCACGGGCCGCTGTGGCTGCGGCAGCGCCGCACCGGCGAGCTGGGCGAGCTGCTGCTGCATCACGGTGATGCGATCGAGAATTATTACAGCGGTTTCCTGCCGGTGCGCACTGAAGTGGTGGTGGTGCCCGTGCTGATCCTGGCCGCGGTGGCCTGGGTGGATTGGGTGGTGGCGCTGATCCTGCTGTTCACGGCGCCGCTGGTGCCGTTCTTCATGATGCTGGTGGGGTGGGGCGCCGAAGCGGCAGGTCGCGCGCAGCTGGGTGAGCTGGCGCGCATGAGCGGCCATTTCGCCGACCGTATCAAGGGCCTGGGCCTGCTGCGCGTGTACGGACGGGGCGAGGCCGAGCTGGCGGGCATAGAAGCCGCTGCCGAGGGCGTGCGGCTGCGCACGATGAAAGTGCTGCGGATCGCGTTCCTGTCGTCCACGGTGCTGGAGTTCTTCGCTTCCGTCAGCGTGGCGATGGTTGCGCTGTACCTGGGCTTGAGCTATCTGGGCATGATGTCGCTGCATGCGGCCGTGCCGACGTTGGGCGCAGGCCTGTTCTGCCTGCTGCTGGCACCGGAATTCTACGCGCCGCTGCGACGGCTGGCCGCGCATTATCACGATCGTGCCAACGCGCTGGCCGCGGCAGCCGAAGTGGAGCGCCTGCTGCAGTCGTTGCCGGATGAGCAGGGACTGATCGAGAACGAGGTCGTGCCGCTGGCAGTGGAGCCGGCCGAGGCCGCACTGCCGCCGCTGCAGGCACAGGGCCTGGTGCTGCGCCCGCTGGGCGCGTCGCAGGATGTGCTGCAGGGCGTGGATGTGCTGCTGGAACCAGGCCAGCGGCTGGCACTGGTAGGTGCCAGCGGCAGCGGCAAGAGCACGCTGTTGGAGGCGCTGGCCGGCTGGCTGCCGCCGCGCGCGGGCAGGCTGATGCTGCGCCCCGGCGTGCAGGTGGCCTATGCCAGCCAGCGCCCCTATCTGTTCCACGGCAGCATCGCCGATAACCTGCGGCTGGCCGATCCTGGCGCCAGTGATGCACGATTGCGCGCGGTGGCCGAGGCAGCGCAGGTGCTCACGTTCGCGCAGGGGCTGCCGCAGGGGCTGGATACGATCATCGGTGAACGCGGCTTCGGCCTGTCCGGAGGCGAGGCACGACGCATCGGCCTGGCCCGCCTGCTGCTGCGCGACCCGCAGGTGCTGTTGCTGGATGAGCCGACCGCCTTCCTCGATGCAGATACCGAGGCCGCGCTGCTGCGCAGTCTTGCCGCCTACGCGCGCGGTCGCAGCGTGGTGGTTGCCACCCACAGCCCGGCCGTGATCGCCTGGGCTGATCGCTGCCTGCTGCTGCCGGAAGGACGTCTGGTCGAGCCGGCGCAGGCGGTGCACGCATGAGCCGCTCGCCCGACACGCTGCGTGCGGTGTTCCTGCAGCAGCGGCCGCGTCTGCTGCTGACCATGCTGCTGCTGTGGACCACGATGCTGGCAGGTACCGCCCTGCTTGGCCTGTCCGGTGGCTTCCTCACCGCAGCGGCGCTGGCCGGTGCCGCCGGTCTCGGCCAGGGCTTCAACTTCTTTTCGCCTTCGGCCGGCATCCGTGGCCTGACCATGGCACGCATCGTTTCCCGTTATTTCGAGAAGCTGGTTGGCCACGATGCCACGTTGCGCATCGCCCGTGACCTGCGGGTGTGGTTCTTCCGGCGCGCCCTGCCACTGGCGCCCGCGCGGCTGGGTGCCACCCGCACCGGCGAGCTGCTCGCGCGCCTGCTCGGTGATATCGGTGAAGTGGACGGCCTGCTGGTCCGCGCGCTGGGCCCGCTGGTCGCGCTGGGTGCCCTGTCGACGGCGGCCGTGCTGTCGGCGGCGATGATCCTGCCGTCCGCAGCGGTGCTGCTGGCGGTGCTGGCCGCGCTGATTGCCTTCGGTGTGCCGTGGCTGGGCGTGCGTGGCCGCGATGGCGAGGAAGCGGATCGCGCCGCGCATCGAGCCGCACTGCGCACTGCCGCGTTTGAAGGACTGGAAGGCGCGGGCGATCTGGCGGCGCTGCATGCCGATGCGGCGTGGCAGCTGAAGGTGCGGGTGGCCGCCAAGCAGTTGGCCGCGCGTGATCGCCGTCGCCGCTGGCGCCTGATCGCCGCGTCGACACTGCACGGCAGCGTGGCCGGACTTGGCCTGGTGGCCATGCTGGCACTGGCCCTGCATGCGGCCGAGCAGCAGCGCATCGCCGCTGAAATGGCAGCCGGACTGGTGTTCCTGACGGTGGCGCTGATCGAGCTGTGGGCGGGGATGGGCCTGGCATGGCAGTCGTTGCAGTCCGGTCGCATCTCGGCCGATCGCCTGCAGTCCATCGTCGAGCAGCCGCCGGCCGTGGACGAACCGCTGGCACCGCAGCCGGTTCCGGTGCACGCACGCGTGCACTGGGATGACGTCCACTTCCAGTGGCCGGGGGCGGTACGCCCGGTGCTGCGCGGGCTGCAGCTGACGTTGGCGCCCGGCGAGCGCATCGCGATCCGTGGCGACAGTGGCTGCGGCAAGACCACGTTGTCCAGCCTCCTGCTGCGCCTGTGGGATCCGCAGCAGGGCCGGCTGACCTATGGCGGGCGGGACCTGCGTGATTTCGCCCAGGCCGATTGGCATCGGCAGCTGGCCTGGCTGCCGCAGAACGCCCCGGTGTTCGCCGGCAGCGTGGCGGAGAACCTGCGCCTGGGGGATCCGGATGCCGACGATGCTGCACTGTGGGCCGTGTTGCACAGGGTGCGGCTGGGCGAGTGGGCCGAGCGCAATGGTGGCCTGCTGGCCTGGGTTGGCGAGAACGGTGCGACGATGTCCGCGGGTCAGGCGCGACGCCTGGCGCTGGCCCGCGCGCTGTTGCGCAACGCGCCGATCCTGTTGCTGGACGAACCGACCGAAGGCCTGGACGTGGACACGGCCCATGCGCTGCTGCAGGATCTGGCCGGCCTGCTGGACGGTCGCAGCCTGTTGATGATCACCCATGACGACCTGCCCGATGGCGTGGTCGACGCGCAGTACCGGTTGCGCGATGGCGCGCTGATCCGCGAGGCGTGAGCGGCGCGCTTCATCAGGAAAATTCGCGCAGCATCACGGCGATCGAGGCCACATTGGCCAGCACGCACAGCCCGAATACCCACTGGAATGCGGCTTTGCGATGCTTGTGGCGGAACGTCGCCTGGCCCAGCAATGCGCCGGGCCAGCCGCCGGCGAAGGCCAGCAGCTGGAGTGTCCGTTCCGGAATGCGCCGGTGGTTGCGTTGTGCGGCGCGCTTGTCATGGCCATACAGGCCAAACGACACGGCACTGGCCAGCAGGCACCAGCCGCCCAGCCACAGGGGCAGAACGCCGCTGATCGTCAGTGCGATCAGCGCGCCGAAGGCGGCCAGCGCGAGATGACGCCGCCATCCCACTAGAGCGTGTCGAGGAAGCTGCGAACAGCCGGGCCGAACCGATCGAAATCGACCAGGAAGGCATCATGGCCCTGCGGCGAGTCCAGTCCGATGAAGCGTGCATCGGCGCCGCCGGCGCGCAGGCCGTCGGCCACCTGCTGCTGCTGCTGCACCGGGAACAGGATGTCGGTGTTGGCACCGATGGCCAGCGCCTTGTCCACACGGATCCTGGCCAGTCCAGCCATGACATCGCCATCGGCATACTCGGCCAGGTCGAACCAGTCCATCGAGCGGCTCAGGTACAGATAGCAGTTCGGATCGAAGAAGCGCACGAAGCGGCGCGCGTGGCCTTCGAGATAACTTTCGACCTGGAACTCCAGGCCGAACGGATCGTCGTCGGCCTGGTCCGAATCCAGGCGCACGCGACCGAAGCGGCCGTCCCATTCCAGCGCTGAGCGGTAGGTGATCACCCCCAGCTTGCGCGCCATGCGCATGCCGGATTCAGGGTACTGGGTGTCGTCGTAGCGGCCACTGTTCCAGCGTGGATCGAGACGGATCGCTTCCCGCTGCAGCGATCGGATGGCGATGGAGAACGGCAGCGCCTGCGCACTGCCGGAAATGTTGATGTGGCTGCGCGCGATTCCCGGATGCAGCATCAGCACCGCCAGCGCGGTCATGCCGCCCATCGAGTTGCCGATCACGCAGGCCAGCCGTTCGATACCCAGCGCACGCACCACCTCGACGGCGGCGCGTGCGCCGTCTTCGATCGACAGTTCGGGGAAGTCGAGCCGGTACGGTTCGCCGGTCGCCGGATTGATCGATGCCGGTCCTGTCGAGCCCTTGCAGCTGCCCAGCGAGTTCACGCAGACCACGAACCAGCGGTCGGTATCGATCGGCTTGCCCGGCCCGAGCATCGCCTCCCACCAGCCCGGTGCGGGATTGCCTGCGTTGCCGGCGGCATGTGCGTCCGGCGACAGGCCGGTGACGATCAGGATCGCGTTGCCCCCATCGGCAGCCAGCGTGCCCCAGGTCTCGTAGGCCACGCGCGCACCGTGCAGGGCGCCGCCGCGCTTGAACGGGAAGGGCGAAGGCAGGGCATGGAAGCGGGTGCCGGGCGGAATGAATTCGGTCATGCGGGCATTCTAGCGGGGCCACATGTGGAGCTGGCGACACGCTGGTTTCCATCAGCGGGCGAATGTCGCACGCCAACCCTCTGTCGGGCATGGCCCGGCGCTACCGATGGCAAGCGCACAGGTAGCGCCGGGCCGTGCCCGGCGAGCGCAGCGGTGCGGTGTTACGGAAACCGCAGTTCCACCACGTTCTCATGCGGCAGGGTCACCTTTACCGGCAGACTCTGCAGGTCACCGTCGCCGCGATTGGCACTGCCACTGCGCGAGATCCGCGCCAGCACTTCCACCTCGCGATGCGCTGACAGGGGAGCGGTGGGCATTGGACTGTCGCCGTCGCCAAGTCCTACCGTGCCGGGAAAACCAGCCAGAGGCAGCTTGCGCACCGCGACCGGCATCGGCGGGCCGCCGACCGCACGTGCCAGCACGAAGATCTGCGCGCCCGCGGGCCATTGCGCATGCTGCACGGAGACGGGCAGCTGCACACGCACCTGCAGCAGTGCAGGCGAGGTCGCCGGGGCCGGATCATGCGCCTGTGCGGCCGCTTCGCGGGCAATGGCGATCTGTGCCTGCAGCGCCTGCGCGGCACCCGGTTCCAGGTGCGGCAGCAGGCCGCTCCAGACATCGGCGGCTTCGTTGTTGCGGCCGCGCTGGCGCAGGGCGATGCCGAGCAGCCAGCTGGCCCGTTCGGCTTCGGGCGCCAGCGTGCGCGCCCGCTGCAGCCACGATACAGCGGTGTCGTCGAACTGCTTTCCGGCATCGGCCTGGGCGCGCGCCTGCGCCGCTTCCACCAGCACGCCCGGGTCGTCCGGTGCCAGTGCCACCGCGCGTGCGAAGGCTTCGGCAGCCGCGGCGGCGTTGCCCAGTTCGCTCTGCGAGCGGCCGAGCAGGGCCCAGCCATCGGCACGTTGTGGATCGCGCTGCAGCGCGCCCTGCAGGGCCTGCACGCCCTCGCGCAGGGTCGCCACCGATGGCGCCGGCTGCACCCGTGCCGCCTGCGGGTTCCCCACCAGCTGGTACAGGCAGGCGCCGGCGATGCCCACGGCAGCCACGGCGACGAGGAAGCCGGTGCGGCCTTGCCGCCGCAGCGGCCACAACACCAGCAGCGCAGTGAGCGCAGCGCTGGCGGCAGCCGCGAAAAGCAGCCAATCGTTCACCAGTCCTCTCCCACGTCGGCCGATGTCGGCGGTGCGGCGGCCACGGTACGGGCACGACGGCGGACGATGCCCACCACCACCAGCGCGCCGCCGCCCAGTACCAGCAGCGGACCACCCCACAGCAACCAGGTGCCCGGCTGCAGTGGGGGCTGGTAAAGCACGAAGTCGCCATAGCGGGCGACGAGGAAGCGCTTGATCTGCGTATCGTCATGGCCCTGCTGCATCAGCTGCAGTACCTCCCGGCGCAGGTCCTGGGCGATCTGGGCGTTGGAATCGGCCAGCGACTGGTTCTGGCACTGCACGCAGCGCAGCTGCGCGGCGAGGTCGTGGAAACGACGCTCCTCCGCTGCATCACGGAACTGCAGCGGCTTTGGGTCATGCAGTGGTTGCTGCGCCAGGCCGGGCAACGACCCGGCCAGCAGCAGTACCAGCAGCCCGCGCAGGCCGCTACGGAGCAACGCGCTGCGAACCGGCCGCATCGTTCTGAGCCTTCTCGATCTTCTCCAGCGCCGGGATCAGCTTCTCGTCGACCACCTTCTGCGTCATCGCTCCGCTGTACTTCCAGCGCACGATGCCGCTGCCGTCGACGAGGAAGGTCTCCGGCGCGGCCGTTACGCCCCAGTCGATCGCGGTACGGCCTTCGATGTCGCTGAGCACGACCATGAACGGATTGCCCAGCTGTTCCAGCCAGTGCAGGGCATCGGTGGGGTCGTCTTTCCAGTTGTAGCCGATCACGCGCACGCGCTTGCTCTCGGCGAAACGGGTCAGTACCGGGTGTTCCTCGCGGCAGGCCGCGCACCAGCTGCCCCAGACGTTCAGCAGATAGGGCGCACCGCGCAGTTCTTCGCTGCGCACGATCATCTGCGGATCGTGCAGCACCGGCAGCGCGAAGGCGGGGGCGGGCTTGTCGATGAGGGCCGAAGGCAGCACGTCGCGCTGCGGGTCGCCCGACTTCATCACGCCGTAGATCATCAACCCGAGCAGGCCGAAGAAGAACAGCACGCCGATAACGATGGCGACCGGCGGCAGCGGGCGGGAGGGGCGCGGGGCGGGGGACTCGGACATGGAAACTCCTACGGACGACGGAAGCGGCGGTCAGCGGCGGTGATGAATCCACCCAGGGCCATCAGCAGCGCGCCCAGCCAGATCCAGCGCACGAACGGTTTGATGTGGACGCGGACCGCCCATGCATTGTTGCCCAGCGGCTCACCCAATGCCACGTAGACATCACCGCCGATGCGCGCATCGATGCCGGCCTCGGTCATCACCTGGCCACCGCTGGCGTACTGCCGCTTCTCCGGATGCAGCAGGGCCAGTTCGCGGTCGTCGCGGAACACCCGCAGATGACCGCGGTCGGCAATGAAGTTGGGGCCCTCGCGGTGATCCACGCCTTCGAAGCGCACTTCGTGACCGCCGACCACGATCTGCTGGCCCGGTGCCAGCGCCACTTCGCGCTGCACGTTCAGCGCTTCCACCAGCAACGCGCCAGCTAGAAACACGGCGACGCCGGCATGGGCAACGATCATGCCGAGCATTTCGGCAGTAAAGCGGCCATTGCCACGCAACCGCTGCCAGACGAAGCGGGCGGTGCCCAGCGCGACCCAGGCCGCCGCGGCGACGCCGATGCCGGCTTTCCATCCGTTCTGCGGCGCCTGCCACCAGGCCAGCGCACCGAGCAGTACCGCCAGACCGAACCAGGGGGCGAGCAGGGCCATCGCGCGCGAAGGCTGGTCGCGCTGCCATTTCACCAGCGGGCCGAAGGGCAGCAGCAGCACCAACGGCGCCATCAACAGCAGGAACAGGCTGCCGAAGTAGGGTGGGCCGACCGAAATCTTGCCCAGCGCCAGCGCATCGGCCAGCAGCGGGTACAGCGTGCCGAGCAGGACCATCGCGCAGGCGGTGGCCAGCAGCAGGTTGTTGGCCAGCAGCAGCGTTTCGCGCGAGGTTGCGGTGAAGCCGCGGCGGGCATCAGCGGCGTCGATGCTCAGCTGGCCCGCGCGCAGCGCGTACAGCAGCAGGCTTCCACCCACCAGCAGTGACAGGAACACGAGGATGAACAGGCCCCGCGAAGGATCGGCGGCGAACGAGTGCACGCTGGTCAGCACGCCGGAGCGCACCAGGAACGTGCCCAGCAGCGACAGCGCGAATGCGGCGATCGCCAGCAGCAGGGTCCAGCTGCCGAAGGTGCCGCGCTTCTCGGTGACCGCCTGCGAGTGGATCAGTGCGGCGCCGACCAGCCACGGCATGAAGCTGGCGTTCTCGACCGGATCCCAGAACCACCAGCCGCCCCAGCCCAGTTCGTAGTAGGCCCACCAGCTGCCCAGGGCGATGCCCAGGGTCAGGAACGCCCAGGCGACATTGGTCCATGGCCGCGTCCAGCGCAGCCAGCGTGCGTCCACGCGTCCCTCCAGCAGCGCGGCCACGGCGAAGGCGAACGGCACCGCGAAACCCACGTAGCCCAGGTACAGCATCGGCGGGTGGATGATCAGCCCCGGATCCTGCAGCAGCGGATTGAGGTCACGGCCCTCCAGCGGGGCCGGGTTCAAGCGCAGGAACGGGTTGGAGGTGAAGATCAGGAAGGCGAGGAAGCCCACGCTGACGATGCCCATCACCGCCAGCACGCGCGCCTGCACGTGCCGGGGCAGGTGCCGTGAGAACAGCGCGACCGCTCCAGTCCACAGCGCCAGCACCAGCGCCCACATCAGCAGCGAGCCTTCGTGCGCGCCCCACACCGCCGAGTAGCGGTAGATGAGTGGCAGCAGCGAGTTGGAGTTCTCGGCCACGTAGCGCACCGAGAAGTCCTGCTGCACGAAGGTGGCGGTCAGCACCGCGAATGCACCGGCCACCAGCAGCAGCTGCGCGTAAGCGGCCGGCTGTGCCACCGCCATCCACGCCGCGTTGCCGCGATGGGCGCCGGCCAGCGGCAGGCCGGCCAGCAGCAGCGACGCCAGCAGTGCGCACAGCAGCAGGATCTGACCCAGTTCGGGCAGCACTCAGCGGACCTCGGGTGCCATCACCGGCACGTCGTGCTTGAGATGGGCCTGGCCCATCTTGTCGGCCACTTCCTTCGGCACGTACTGCTCGTCGTGCTTGGCCAGCACTTCGTCGGCGACGAACACGGCGTTCTGCAGCGCGCCCTCCTGCAGGCGGCCGCTGGCGACCACTGCCGTGCCTTCGGCGAACATGTCCGGCAGGATGCGCGAGGTCGTCACCGCCAGCTGGGCATCGCCATCGGTGACCAGGAAGTGGGCTTCCAGCGAGCCGGGCGGGCGGTTGAAGGAACCCTTCACCACCATGCCGCCGAGGCGGAACCGAGATTGCGGCTCGACGTCGCCACGCAGCACTTCGGAGGGCGTGTACAGGTAGGCAATGTTGCGCTCCAGTGCCATCGCCACCAGCGCGGTGGCCAGGCCGGAAGCGAGCAGGGCCAGCAGGACCCAGGCCAGGCGGCGGCGTTGGACCGGTGTCATCGTTCCAGCTCCGTGGACAGCGACGGTGGGACATCCTGGGCGCTGGCACGTGCCTGCTGCCGCTGCTGCCGGGCCTGTGCCATGCGCCGGGCGGCGCGCAGGCGCAGCCAGGAACCGAGCGCGTCGGCGCAGAGCACCAGCACGAACACCGCGTACGCACCGATCACGTAGGGCAGGTGGCTCATTGCGGGTTCTCCGCAGCAGCCTGCGCGGTGTCGATGCGGCCTCCGACCCAGGCCTTGCCGGCCTCGCGGTCGAGATTGTCGGCGCGCGCTTTGGCCAGCACCGAGCCGGCGAACCAGAACTTGGTACCGATCACCATCCACCACAGCGGGGCGATCATCGCACTGTCGATGGCCGATTCACCGAACACGTTGATCGACTGGCGCTGGTGCAACCCACCCCACCAGTCCACGGAATAGCGGATCACCGGCAGCAGGCTGACGCCGACGATGGCCAGCAGGCCGGCCGCACGGGCGGCACTGCGGCGGTCCTCGATGGCGTGGTACAGGCCGATCACGCCCAGATACAGGAACAGCAGCACCAGTTCGCTGGTCATGCGCGGGTCCCAGTCCCACCAGGTCCCCCACGTGCCCTTGCCCCAGATGCTGCCGGTGAGCAGGGTGATCAGCGTGAACCCCGCGCCCATCGGCGCGCACGCCATGGCCAGGATCTCGCAGACCTTGATCCGCCAGATCAGGGCAATGGCGGCGTACAGCGCCATCAGCGCGAATACGAACAGGCTCATCCAGGCGCTGGGCACATGGATGTAGAGGATGCGGAAACTGTCCAGCTGCCGGGCTTCCGGCGGCACCACCAGCAATGCCTGCCAGATTCCGACAAGCAGGACCGGCACGGCCGCGAGGTAGAACACCCGCGACCAGCGGGCGGCGAAACGATCGAACGTGGGCGGAGAACCGAGTTGGTGGAACCAGCGGACAATCGGATTCATGCGTGACGGCTATCCAGCAGGGGTGGATTGGCTCTCAGCTCGATCAACTCAGAGAAATACGAATCGCAGCGGCAGTCGCCAGCGGTGCCAGCACCAGTGCCACCAGCAGGCCGGCACCCAGCATCAGCAGCGCGCCGACCGGATCCTGTCCACGGCTGGCTGCAGCCAGGCTGCCTGCACCGAAGACCAGCACCGGTACGTACAACGGCAACGACAGCAACGCCACGAGAATACCAGAGCGCCGGATGCCCACGGTCAGTGCAGCGACCACACCACCGATCAGGCTCAGCAACGGTGTTCCCAGCAGCAACGATGCCAGCAACATCGGCAGCTGGTCATGCGGCAGATGCAGCATTTCCGCCAGCAGCGGGCTCAGTACGATCAGTGGCAGGGCCGTGGTGGCCCAGTGCAGCAGCACCCGCACCAGCACCAGCCACGCCAGTGGCACCGGTGCCAGCAGCCATTGCTCCAGCGAGCCATCCTCCGCGTCGGAGCGGAACAGCGAATCCAGCGCAAGCTGCCCGGCCAGCAGCACCGCCAGCCACAGCACCGCACCAGCGGTCGCCGCCAGCGGTTGTGGATCGCGTCCCTGTGCCAGTGCGAACAGCACCACCACCAGCAGGGCGAACAGCAGCGGCTGCAACGCATCGCCGCGGCGGCGCCAGAGCAGGCGCAGGTCACGCCTGACCAGGGCGCGCGCGGTCTGCCACAGGCCCGGTTCGGTACCCGGGGCGATCATGCGGCACCGCCGAGGTCGAGCTGGCGGGTACGCACCGGTGGTGCGGCGTAGGCCCCATGGGTGGTGACCAGGGCGGCGCCACCGGCACGCAGGTGTGCCGAAATCATCCGGTTGACCAGGGTGATGCCCTCCAGGTCGAGGTTGGCGTAGGGCTCGTCGAGCAGCCACAGCGGGGCGGGCGAGAGCCAGATGCGGGCCAGCGCCAGCCGCCGCTTCTGTCCGGCCGACAGGTGCCGCACCAGGGTGTCCTCATACCCGGCCAGGCCGACGATGGCCAGCGCATTGCCCGGCATCTGCCGCGCCCGGCGCCCGTGCAGGCCGCACAGGAAGTGCAGGTTCTCCAGTGTGTCCAGGTCCGGCTTCAGCGCGGGAAGATGGCTGAGATAGGCGACGTAGCGCGCCCGTTCGGCGTTGCTGGCGGGCCTGCCGTCGATCCGCACCTGGCCGGCGCCGGGTCGCGCAAGGCCGGCGAGCACGCGCAGCAGGGTGGTCTTGCCGGCACCGTTGCCGCCCTGCACGAGCAGCGCCTCGCCAGCATCCACGTGGAAGTCCAGCGGGCCGAACACGGGCGCGTCATTGCGCGAGAAGCTCAGGCCGCTGGCGGCCAGCAATGCAGGGGTGTCCAAGGGGCAGGGATCTTCATGCCGGAGTGCGGCGGCAATTGTAGCGATGAAATCCGCCCGGTAGCGCCGGGCCACGCCCGGCGAGCGTCAAGCGCGGTATCCCGCTGAAAGGGCATGTGCAAACAGCCGCCCGGCATGACCCGTCACGACCGGCCCGCGCCGCAGGCCGGGTCCGGATTTCGTACACTTCCAGCCCTTGTTCCCATTAGCCCAGGCCGATGCAACCCACCACCAAGCTGCCCAAGGTCGGTACCACCATCTTCACCGTCATGTCCCAGCTCGCTGCCGAGCACGGTGCAGTCAATCTGGGCCAGGGGTTTCCGGATTTTTCCGCGCCGCAGCGCCTGATCGACGAAACCGCCAGGGCGATGGCGGCCGGCCTGAACCAGTATCCGCCGATGACCGGTGTGGCTCCGCTGCGCCAGGCCATCGCGCAGAAGTCACTGGACCTGTATGGCGCCCAGGTCGACCCGGACACCGAAATCACCGTCACCAGCGGCGCGACCGAGGCCATCTTCAACGCCATCCACGCCGTGGTGCGTGCCGGCGAGGAGGTGATCGTGCTGGACCCCGCATATGACTGCTACGAGCCGGCCATCGAGCTGGCCGGCGCAACCGCCGTGCACGTGCCGCTGGACCCGCAGACGTTCGCCGTGGACTGGGACCGCGTGCGTGCGGCCATCACGCCGCGCACCCGCATGCTGATGGTCAACACCCCGCACAACCCCTCCGGTGCGATGCTGGACGAGGCCGACATGCAGGCGCTGGCCGACGTGCTGCGTGGCACGCAGATCTACCTGATTTCCGATGAGGTGTACGAGCACATCATCTACGATGGCCGCCGCCACGAATCGGCGCTGCGCTACCCGGAACTGCGCGAGCGGACCTTCGTCATCTCCAGCTTCGGCAAGACCTACCACTGCACCGGCTGGAAGATCGGTTATGCGGTGGCGCCGCCGCTGCTGACCGCGGAATTCCGCAAGGTGCACCAGTACAACACCTTCACCAGCTTCGGCCCGGCCCAGTATGGCTTTGCCGCGATGATCCGCGACGAACCGGAGCACCACCTGGAACTGGGCGCGTTCTACCAGGCCAAGCGTGACCGCTTCCGCGAGCAGCTGGCCGGTACGCGGCTGAAGCCGCTGCCGGTGCCGGGCGGCTACTTCCAGCTGGTCGATTACTCGGCCATCAGCGATCTGCCCGACCATGAGTTCGTGAAGTGGCTGACCATCGAGAAGGGCGTCACCGCCATCCCGCTGTCGCCGTTCTACGAAACCGCACCGACCGGCCAGCGCCTGGTACGGCTGTGCTTCGCCAAGAACGAGGCGACCCTGGACGCGGCGATCGAACGCCTGCGCCTGCTGTGAGCGGAGTGACGACCATGCAGGATCTGCGCATTTCCCTCGTCCAGGGCGACACCCGCTGGCACGACCCGGCCGGCAACCGCACCTACTATGGCGCGCTGCTGGCGCCGCTCGCCGGCACCACAGATCTGGTCATCCTGCCCGAGACCTTCACCAGTGGCTTCTCCAACGAGGCCATTGCCCAGGCTGAAGGCATGGATGGCCCGACCGTGGCCTGGGTGCGCGAACAGGCCAGGGCCTTGAACGCGGCAGTGGTCGGCAGTGTGCAGTTGCGCGACGGCGCGGGCGTGTACAACCGGCTGCTGTTCGCGACCCCCGACGGTGGACTGCAGTACTACGACAAGCGCCACCTGTTCCGCTATGGCGGCGAGCACGAGCGCTATGCCGCCGGCCGCGACCGGCTCTGCGTGGAATGGAAGGGCTGGCGCATCAATCCGCAGGTCTGCTACGACCTGCGGTTCCCGGTGTTCTGCCGCAACCGCTACAACGTGGAACGGCCCGAACAGCTGGATTTCGATCTGCAGATCTTCGTTGCCAACTGGCCCTCGGCGCGTGCCTACGCGTGGAAGACACTGCTGCGCGCACGCGCCATCGAGAACCTGTGCTTCGTCGCTGCGGTCAACCGTGTCGGCGTGGACGGCAACCAGCTGCACTATGCCGGAGACAGCGCCGTGCTGGATTTTCTCGGCCAGCCGCAGGTGGAGATCCGCGAGCGCGAGCAGGTGGTGACCACCACCATTTCGGCCGACGCGCTGGCGCTGCACCGTGCGCGCTTCCCGGCGATGCTCGATGCCGACGCCTTCCATCTGGACGTGCAGGCCTGAGCGAAGGACTGAACGCTGCCCGCATCACCGCGCGCGCCTGCATTCACCCTGCACGCGCGCGCTGCTAGATTCGCCGGCAGTCCGAACGCTGTGGAAGTCCTGCCGATGAACAAGTCCCTTGCCCTGCTGCTGGCGCTGGCCGCCACCTCCCTGGCTCCGGCCGCGCATGCCGGTGGCAACCTCGACTGCCACCTGCGCTACAACCTGTCCGGCTGGTCGCTGATCTACAAGACGGCCTCGGGCACCGGCACCGTCAGCTGCAGCAACGGTGCCAGTCTGCCGGTGCGCATCCAGATGAAGGGCGGTGGCCTGACCGTTGGCAAATCGAAGATCACCGACGGGCGCGGCAGCTTCACCGGCGCCGTCAGCGTGGATGAACTGCTCGGTACCTACGCGTCGGTGGGGGCTCATGCCGGTGCGGTGAAATCCAGCAATGCGCAGGTGATGACCAAGGGCGACATCTCGCTGGCGCTGTCCGGTACCGGCAAGGGCTGGGACCTGGGTGTGGACGGCACGGCCTTCACCATCAGCCGGCGTTGACCGGTTCCCGTCGCAGCGGCACCCGATAACGAAAAACCCCGGCCAATGCCGGGGTTTTTCATGTCAGGCGTGCTGCCGATCAGCCGCCGCGCGGGCCGCCGCGACGGGGGCCACCCGGGCCACGATTGCCGCCGGGGCCGCCCGCACCGCGGTTGCCCCCCGGACCGCCGGGGCCGCGATTGCCACCGGGGCCACCCGGGCCACGGTTGCCGCCGCCGGGACCGCGGCTGCCCGGACGAGCACCCTGCGCCGGCTTCGGGCTGCCATACGGATTGAAGCCGGGGTTGGCGTGGTCGGACGGGAAGCTCGGGGCGTTGCCCGGATGCCCGTACGGATGCTTGTTGCCCTGCGCGCCCTGGCTGCGGTTGCCCGCGCCGGGACGGCCCTGGCCACCGGCGCCACCGCGACCCTGGCCGCCTGCGGCGCCCGGACCCTTCGGCTTGCCATAAGGACGGCCCTGGCCGCCGCCCGGACCACGCGCGCCCGGACCGGCGTTGCGGTGGCCGCTCGGGCCGGTGCTGACGCCATCGGGCACGTACCAGGTGCGGAACGCAGCCGGATTGCCTTCCGGCAGCGAACGGTCATTCTTCGGCTTGCGCTGCTTGAACGGCTTCTGCGACTGCTTGGCCGCGGCCTCGCCGCTGACCGTGAGGCCGCCCTTGAAGCCGCCCCCCTTGCCGTTGCGTCCACGGCCACGGTCTTCGCGCAGGGTGTCGAAACGGCGCAGTTCGCGCCCTTCGTCGGCCGTGCTGTGGCCATTGACATAGGCGTTGCCACGGCCACCTTCACGCACGCGCACGGTGGTCTTGGCGGCGCGGCGCTGGCCGATCACCGGCTGCAGGGTGAGGGCCGACGGAGCGCCTTCTTCCAGCTTCAGTTCAGCACGCAGTGCTTCGACCTGGGCGCTCGGCAGCTCGACCGACTGGCCACGGGCCAGTTCGCGCGGCAGGCTGACCCGGCCGTAGCGGGTGCGCTTGAGGCGACTGACCTGGCAGCCCTGCGATTCCCACAGGCGGCGCACTTCGCGGTTGCGGCCTTCCTTGACCACGACGCGGAACCAGTCGTGCGAATCGGTACCGCCGATGCGTTCGATCTCGTCGAACTTGGCCGGGCCGTCTTCCAGCGCGACGCCACGGGCAAGGCGTTCGACGATGGCATCGGCCACCTTTTCCTGGCCTTCCGGTGCACGCACGCGGACCACGTACTCGCGCTCGACCTCGAAGGACGGGTGCATCATCGCGTTGGCCAGTTCACCGTCGGTGGTCGCCAGCAGCAGGCCGGTGGTGTTGATGTCGAGGCGACCGATCGCGATCCAGCGCGCGCCCTTCAGCGGCGGCAGCGATTCGAACACGGTCGGACGGCCTTCGGGGTCTTCGCGGGTGGTCACTTCGCCTTCCGGCTTGTTGTAGACCAGCACGCGCGAGGGTTCGGACAGCGCCGTGGCGACGAAGCCGCGGCCGTCCAGTTCGATCTTGTCGCCGCTCTTGACCGACATGCCGGTCTGCGCAACTTCACCGTTGACCTTGACCAGGCCTTCGGCGATGCGCTGTTCCAGCGCGCGGCGCGAGCCAAGGCCAGCCTGGGCCAGGACCTTGTGCAGGCGTTCTTCCAACTTGAACTGTTCGGAGGTGGCTTCGCGCTTGAGCGAGAGCTTGTTCAACGACAGCTTGCGAGGGGTGTCACTCATCAGTTTTGCTCCGGCCGACGGTTTCGAGGTCGGCCTCTGGTTCGGAATCGGCTTGGTCAACAGCCACGGTCGTCGTCGCGACGGCGTTGTCTTCGCGTTCGTTCACTGGCACCGCGCGCTCGCCCGGCGCGGAATCGGGGTGCCCATCATCGAGGGGCGAAGGTGCTTGCTCATCGGTGGCCGCCGCAGGGACTGCGTCGGCGGAATGCGGGGTGTTGCCACCGGCCAGGCCGGCATCATCATTGGCGGCCCCGTCCGGCTCGGCCGAAACGTCGGGGCCGTCGGCGCTGGCGGCAGCCGGTGCATCGCGGTCCAGGGCCAGCTGTGGTTCCAGCTCGCCCAGGTCCTTCAACTCCGACAGCGGCGGCAGCTCATCCAGGCGCTTGAGGCCGAAGTAATCCAGGAAGCCCTTGGTGGTGCCGAACAGTGCCGGCTTGCCGGGCACGTCGCGGTGGCCGACGACGCGGATCCATTCGCGTTCTTCCAGTGCCTGGATGATGTTGCTGCTGACAGCGACGCCGCGCACCTGCTCGATCTCGCCGCGGGTGATCGGTTGCCGGTAGGCGATCAGCGCCAGCGTTTCCAGGGTGGCACGGGTGTAGCGGGTCTTGCGTTCGGTCCACAGCCGGCTGATCCAGCCATGCACCTCGCCGGTGACCTGGTAGCGGAAGCCCGAGGCGACCTCGACCAGTTCCACGCCGCGGCCTTCGCAGCCTTCGCGCAGGTGCTCCAGCGCACGTTCGATGCTGCCCGGCGGCGCTGGTTCCTCTTCCGGGAACAGGTCCTTCAGCTGGGCCAGGGTCAGCGGCTGGCTGGAGGCCAGCAGGGCACCTTCGACAATGCGGTTGATCAGCGGTTGATCCATCGGCAGGCAGCGCTCACTCGTTCTCGTTGGCGGCGTCGTTGTCGTCGAACTCGCTGCTGAACTGCAGCGGGGCATTGGTGTTGCCGGCCGCCAGCGACTTCACGTAGATCGCCGCCAGCGGTTCCTCCTGGACGATGTCCAGCAGTTGCTCCTTGGCCAGTTCCAGCACGGCCAGGAAGGTGACCAGCACGCCCAGCTTGCCTTCTTCAGCAGTGAACAGGCTTTCAAAACGGTAGAACCTGCCGTCTTCCATGCGGCCGAGCACTTCGCCCATGCGCTGCCTCACGCTCAGCGCCTCGCGCTTGATCGCGTGGCCGCTGAACAGCTCGGCGCGCTTGAGCACATCGTGCAGCGCCAGCAGCATCTCCTTCAGATCCACCGGCGGCGGCAGTTTCACCGTGGCGCGTTCGGGCATGAAGGCATGGGCCACCGTGGTGTCCCGGTCCTGGCGGGGCAGGGCATCGATGTCCTCCGCCGCCTGCTTGAAACGTTCGTACTCCTGCAGCCGGCGCACCAGTTCGGCGCGCGGATCGGCTTCATCGCCTTCGTCGCTGACCGGGCGCGGCAGCAGCATGCGCGACTTCACCTCGGCCAGGATCGCTGCCATCACCAGATACTCGGCCGCCAGTTCGAAGCGCAGCTCGCGCATCACGGTGATGTACTCCACGTACTGCCGGGTGATCTCGGCCACGGGGATGTCCAGCACGTCCAGGTTCTGCCGGCGGATCAGGTACAGCAGCAGGTCCAGCGGACCTTCGAAGGCATCCAGGATGACTTCCAGCGCGTCCGGCGGGATGTACAGGTCCTGCGGGATCTGCAGGACCGGTTGCCCATGCACGACGGCCAGCGGCATTTCCTGCTGCTGGGGGGCGGGCGGCCGGGTTGGCGGGTTCGCGTCGAGCGCGAGTTCGGAAGTCATCTAATGGACATCAGGATTGCAACGGACCAGTCGCGGCACCCGGCGCCGCGCGTGCACCGCGGGCCCCAAGGCACCAGGCGCGCCTGTCTCGGCGCGATTCCACACATATCAAACAGCAGGACGCGCCGCAGGAGACGGCAGCGACGGGACTACGGGGAGGTCGTCTACGTGGCCTGCCCGGAAGCGGCAGGTCGGTCGTCGGGGGCTGCGTTGGCCGCAAAAACCGACGGGTTGCTGCATCCAGCCACGTGCAATGGACTCTAGGGTAAGCCTTTGCCGCGCCAGTGTCCAGCCGCGGCCAGGGCGAGGGGGCTTTGGCTAGAATCGGCGGACCCGACAACGCGAGCGAGGAAATGCCGGTGTGGTATGTGATTGAAGGCTATGACGGCCAGGACGTGCTGACGCAACGGCTGCAGGCCCGGCCGGAACACCTGGCGCGGCTGCACGCGCTGCGTGATGAGGGGAGACTGCTGCTGGCCGGCCCTTGTCCGGCGATCGACAGCGAAGATCCAGGCCCGGCGGGGTTCAGTGGTTCGGTGGTGATCGCCCGCTTCGGGTCGCTGCCGGAGGCGCAGGCCTGGGCCGATGCGGACCCCTATGTGGCCGCAGGTGTCTATGAAAGGGTGCAGGTGCGGCCCTTCCGCCAGGTGCTGCCGTGAACGCGGACCGGATCGAGCGGATCCGTGATGCGCTGCAGCAGGCGCTGGCCCCGAGCGTGCTCGAGATCGAGGACGACAGTCATCGTCATGCCGGCCACGCTGGCGCGCGCGATGGCCGTGGCCATTTCAACGTGCATGTGGTCAGCGAGCGCTTTACCGGCCTCGGCCCGCTGGCCCGCCACCGCGCGGTATACGCGGCGTTGGGCGCGATGATGGAGACCGACATCCACGCGCTGTCCATCCGCGCGCTGGCACCGTCAGAACAGGGCTGAGCCCTTGTCCCGCACTGTCATTGCCGGTCCGTGCGTGGACCGTCAGGGACAGATTTCCATGTCCATTTCAGGACATTCGTCTAACGGACAGTTTACAAGCCCAGATGGAAACGCTTACATTCCGCGCCAATGCTGGTAGGTCCAAGCCGTGGAGGGCGGCTTCGTGAACAAGGCAGCCATTACAATCAAGGATGTCGCACGCGAAGCCCGGGTCTCCGTGGCTACGGTTTCCCGCGCGCTCAACGGGCATGAAAATGTCGCCGAACCGGTCCGCCAGCTTGTGCTGGAGGTGGCCGCACGGCTGCGTTACACCCCGCACGCCGCCGCCCGCAGCCTGAGCAGCCGCCGCACCAACACGGTCGGCGTGGTGCTGCCGGACCTGTACGGCGAGTTCTTCTCCGAGCTGATGCGCGGCATCGACGGCGTTGCCCGCAGTCGCCGCCAGCATCTGCTGGTGTCCAGCTACCACGGCGACCAGGAGCAGCAGGGTGCTGCCCTGCGCGCCATGCGCGGGCGTGTCGATGGCCTGCTGGTGCTCTCGCCCTATGCGGAGAGCCCCGGCTTCCTGACCGACAACCTGCCGCAGTCGCTGCCCACCGTACTGATCAACACGTACCTGCCTGGGCAGGATCATCCGGTGTTGAGCATCGACGACCACGCGGGCGCAATGGCGATGACCCGTCATCTGCTCGACGCCGGTCACCGGCGCATCGCCTTCATTTCTGGCCCGGACCTCAACTTCGACGCGCGCGAGCGCCTGCGCGGCTTCCGTGACGCGCTGGCGGCTGCCGGCGGCAGCGCCGAAGGCATCGAGCTGCCCGGTGATTTCGACGAAGCTTCCGGCCATCGTGCCGGTCAGGAGTTGTTGGCAGCCGGCACGCTGCCCGATGCCGTGTTCGCCGCCAACGACATGATGGCACTTGGCTGCCTGTACGCCTTCGCGCAGGCAGGCGTCCATGTTCCGTCCGATGTCGCCCTGGCGGGTTTTGATGACATTCCGCTGGCACGTTTCGTTCACCCGTCGCTGACCACCATGCAGGTCAGCATCGCCGAGCTCGGCGATCGGGCGATGACGCGCCTGATGCAGTTGATGGACGGCACCTCCACGGAAGGGGCCGGGGACAAGCAGACCCTGGTACCCCGTCTCGTTGTTCGCGATTCCACCACTCCGCCATCCGGCCGTTGAAGCCGGAGGCGTTCCTTCTTTTTTGATTGATCGCAGGGGACCGCACACGCGGTCGCCGCCACCCGGAGATTGAGTTGATGATGCATTCCACTATCCGCACGCCGGCGCGCCGGCTGCTGAGCACCGCACTGGTCAGCTGCCTGATGCTGGCCACCGCCCCGAACGCCCTGGCGCAGTCGGCCAACGCCAGCCTGCGCGGCCAGGTTGCCGGCGCACAGGCCGGTTCGGAGGTCACCGCCACCAACGTTGCGACCGGCACCGTGCGCCGCGGCACCGTCCGCGCCGACGGCAGCTACTCGCTGATGGGCCTGGACCCGGGCACCTACGACGTGGTGGCCAACGGCCAGACCCAGAAGGTCACCGTGACCGTGGCCTCCACCGCCACCCTGAACTTCGCTGGCGCTGCCAGCAGTACCCCGGGTTCAACCGCGGCCACCAACCTGGACACCGTCAACGTCGTCGCGCCGACCCTGCTGCAGGAAGTGCGCACGTCCGAAGTCGGCAAGACCGTCAGCCTGCAGCAGATCCAGACCACTCCGCAGGTGTCGCGCAACTTCCTGGAGTTCGCCGATGCGGTGCCGGGCCTGATCTTCACCCGTGATGCGAAGGGCAACACCTCGCTGCGCGGCGGCGCCACCAATGCCGATGGCACCAACGTGTACATCGATGGCGTGGGCCAGAAGAGCTACGTCAAGGGCGGCGGTGTGGCCGGCCAGTCCGGCAGCGCCGGCAACCCCTTCCCGCAGCTGGCCATTGGCGAATACAAGGTCATCAGCGGCAACTACAAGGCCGAGTACGGCCAGGTCTCGAGCGCTGCGGTGACCGCCGCGACCAAGTCCGGCACCAACGAATTCAAGGGTGAGGCGTTCTATCGCTACACCGACGAGGACATGCGCGCCAAGACCCCGGCCGAACGCCAGGGCGGCAAGGACAAGCAGGTGTCGGCCGAGAAGGAATACGGCTTCGCGCTGGGCGGCCCGATCATCCAGGACAAGGCCCACTTCTTCGTAACCTACGAAGCCAAGCGCTTCGACCTGCCGGTCACCATCGCACCGGACGGTGCGGTCACCGGTGCCGCCGGTCTGCTGCCGCCCGCCGGCGCCGCCGGTCTCGGCCCGGCCAGCCAGCCGTTCCAGCAGGACCTGATCTTCGGCAAGATCGACTTCGAGCCGACCGACAACGATCGCATCGAGCTGACCTTCCAGGACCGCGACGAAACGCAGTCGCAGTTCAGTGGCCAGACCTCGCCGGAAGCCGGCCGTGAAGTGGTCAATACCGACCGTCGTTACGCGCTGCGCTGGAACCACAGCGGCGAGCGCTACTACAACGAATTGATGGTCACCCACGAAGATTCGTTCAACAACCCGACCCCGCTGACCCTGGCCAACGGCATCACCTACACCGCGCCGGACGGTCCTGAAGACCGCACGATCGTGAAGATCGGTGGCGCCTCGGCACTGGACTCGCAGGTGAAGGGCCAGAAGGGCTGGTCGATCGAAGACAACCTGACCCTGGATGGCATCCAGTGGGCGGGCGACCACACCATCAAGATGGGCGTGAAGTACAAGCAGATCGACCTGTACGCTTCCGATGCGGCGCAGATCAACCCGACCTTCACCTACACCCTGGGTGATCCGGACTTCCCGGATTCCATTCCGTACAAGGCGCAGTTCGTCAAGCCGGTGACCGGCGTGTCGGGCGTGTCCGGCGAAGTACGCTCCAAGTCCAAGCAGTACGGCGTGTTCATCCAGGACGACTGGCAGGTCAATGACCACCTGCAGCTGAACATCGGCCTGCGCTGGGACTACGAGAAGACCCCGTCCTACCTGGACTTCGTGACACCGCAGCAGGTGGTCGATGCCATCTATTCGCAGGATCCGCGCGCACCCGCCGGCCAGACCTACGCCGATTCGCTGGCGCTGGGCGGCCTGGACATCAGCGACTACATCAGCAACGGTCACAACCGCAAGGCATTCAAGGATGCCTGGCAGCCGCGCCTGGGCTTCTCGTATGACATCAACGCCGACGAGCAGCATGTGATCCACGGTGGTGCCGGCCGTTCCTACGACCGCGACCTGTTCGACAACCTGCAGCTGGAGACCACCAAGCTGGCCCTGCCGCAGCCGACCATCTACTTCCGCAACCCGGCCACCGGGACCTGCATCAACGGTCAGGCCGCCTGCTACGACTGGAATCCGAACCTGCTCAACGGCATCGGCAACCTGCAGGCGCTGGTGGGATCGACCAGCAACGCCGGCCTGGAGGTCGACCTGCTGAACAACAAGCTGAAGGCACCGTACTCGGATCAGTTCAGCCTGGGCATGAGCAACCAGATCGGTGACTGGCTGACCGATGCCACCATCGCCCGCACCCTGAGCTACGACGGTTTCGCCTTCACCCTGGGCAACCGTTACCCGACCGGCCAGTTCTTCGATGATCCGCGCCTGTGCGGCGGTACCGAGCCGGGCCTGAGCCAGGCCTGGAGCTGCAACGTGCCGGGCTTCGGCAGCCTGATCATCGGCCAGCAGGGCATCAAGACCCGCGCCACCCAGGTCCTGCTGTCGGCGCAGAAGCCGTTCACCAAGGAAAGCGGCTGGGGCACCTCGATCGCCTACACCTGGACCACCGCACGCCACAACCGCGACATCAACGAGAAGTACGCGTTCGACCGCGGCCTGATCGGCGATTACCCGACCATCCGTTCCAACGGTGCCCCTCGTCACCGCCTGGTGGTGACCGGTTCGTACGCGGGCTTCTGGGGCATCACCTTCGGCGGCAAGATCACCCTGGCAACGCCGACGGCCGTCAACGACTGGTACCCCGTGCCGCAGGCCAGCGGCTACACCCTGCCGACCCCGCAGGCGGCCGTGCCCAACGCCAACGGCAAGTTCCTGGTGGGTGGCAAGATCTTCGGCTACCGCTCGGTCGACCTGCAGGCGACGAAGACGTTCAAGATGCCGGGTGATACCGAGCTGTACGCTCGTCTGGACATCATCAACGTGTTCGATTTCGACAACTTCTCCACCTACAACTACGTCAAGACCAACGGCAAGCTGCAGGCCAGCTACAACGAGACCGGTGACATCATCGGTACGCCCCGCCAGATCAAGGCGGAAGTGGGCTTCCGCTTCTAAGCGGGTATGCCTGCTGCAGGAGTCGATGCCGCCGGTTCGCCGGCGGCATCGGCAACTGCGATGATCGCGCTGTCAGGCCACGTTCCCGTGGCTTTTTTAAATGTGTGGTTTGTAAACGATTTCAGATCATTGGACGTTATGCTTTCCCATCGATCAGTCCACCGGAGGAACCGCGCCATGCAGGCACGCCACCTGTTGTCCGCCGCAGCGATGACCCTGGCCATCGCCGCCTGCAAGCCGGCCCAGCAGGAGCCCGCCAAACCCCGGCCGCCGGTGATCCTGATCGAGGCCGACGCACCGCCGCGGCCGATGAAGCCGGAACTGCCGCCGCTGTTCGATGACATTGAACGCCGCACCTTCCAGTTTTTCTGGGACACCACCAATGAAGTGAACGGCCTGACACCGGACCGTTATCCGTCACGCCCGTTCGCCAGCATCGCCTCGGTCGGCTTCGCGCTCACCGCCTATCCGATCGGCATCGAGAATGGCTGGGTCAGCCGCAACCAGGCGATCGACCGCACGCTGACGACGCTGAAGTTCTTCCGTGACGTGCCGATGGGCCCGCAGCGCACCGGCAAAGCCGGCTACAAGGGCTTCTACTATCACTTCCTGGACATGCAGGAAGGCCGCCGCTACGACAGCTGGGTCGAACTGTCGTCGGTGGATACCGCGCTGCTGATGATGGGCGTGCTGTTCGCGCAGTCCTATTACGACGGCGATGATCCGCGCGAGAAGGAAATCCGGCAGATTGCCGATACCCTGTACAGGAAGATCGACTGGCCGTGGCTGCAGCAGCGCGCGCCGCTGATCTCGATGGGCTGGTTCCCCGAAAGCGGCTTCATCGACCACGACTGGATGGGCTACAACGAGGCGATGATGGTGTACATCCTTGCCCTCGGCTCGCCCACCCATCCGGTCAGCCCCGACGCATGGACGGTGTGGACCCGGACCTACGACAACGACTGGGGCGTCTACCAGGGCCAGGAATACCTGTCCTTCGGGCCACTGTTCGGCCACCAGTACAGCCATGTCTGGATCGATTTCCGCGATATCCAGGATGCCTACATGCGCGAGCGCGGCAGCACCTACTTCCTCAACAGCCGCTCGGCCGCGTTGGCCCAGCGCGAGTACGCCATCGCCAACCCGATGCAGTGGAAGGAGTACGGTGAGAACGTGTGGGGACTGACCGCCAGCGATGGTCCGCAGAACACCACCCAGGAATATCGCGGCGAGCAGCGCCAGTTCCGCCACTACTCCTCGCGCGGCGCCGGCCTGCGCGAGAACTTCGACGACGGCACCATCGCGCCGACCGCGGCGGTGGCCTCGATCGTGTTCGCCCCGGAGCAGGTCATTCCGGCCACGCTGGAGATGCACAAGCGCTTCGGCGATTACATCTATTCCAGCTACGGCTTCCTGGATTCGTTCAATCCCAGCTTCAGCTACGACATTCCGATCAAGACCGGGCGCCTGGTGCCGGATCGTGGCTGGGTCGCCAGCGACTACATCGCCATCGACCAGGGCCCGATCCTGACCATGATCGCCAATTACCGCAACGACTTCGTGTGGGAAGTCATGAAGAAGAACCCCTACATCCGCAAGGGGCTGGAGCGCGCCGGATTCAGCGGCGGCTGGCTGGCCCCCGAGGGCTCGTTCCAGCCGCTGGAACTGCAGAAGGACGAGAAGGCTGCATCGGCGCGCGCGGTCGGCATCGCCGAGTCACGCGCGGCCGCCGCACAGGAACAGAAGAACAATGCCAACCGCACCACAGGCCAGGGAAAGTAACGCTGTGCAGAACTGGCTCCATCGCATGCGCCGCTGGGCGCTGCCGGCCCTGGCCGCGCTGGTCGTGGCGGGCTGCGCCCGTACCGAACCGGGCACCACCACCCTGCGCTTCTGGGCGATGGGGCGCGAAGCGGAAGTGGTCAGCGAGCTGATCCACGAATTCGAGGCCGAGAATCCCGGCATCAAGGTGGATGTGCAGAACATCCCATGGACCGCGGCGCACGAGAAGCTGCTCACCGCCTTCGCCGCCGATGGCCTGCCCGATGTCTGCCAGCTGGGCAACACCTGGGTTCCCGAATTCGCCGAGCTCGATGCGCTGACGCCACTGCAACCGTTCGTGCAGCGCTCGGCGGTGGTCGACCCGAAGGATTACTTCCAGGGCATCTGGGACACCAACGTGATCCATGGCGAGCTGGTGGGCGTGCCGTGGTACGTCGATACCCGCCTGATCTATTACCGCAAGGACCTGCTGGCCAAGGCCGGTTACGACCACCCGCCACGGACCTGGCAGGAGTGGAACGAGCAGATGGCGGCGATCAAGCGGATGCAGGGGCCGAACCGCTATGCCGTGCTGATGCCGATCAACGAGTTCGAGCAGCAGCTGTCGCTGGCGCTGCAGCAACCCGATCCGCTGCTGCGCGACGACGATACCCGTGGCAACTTCTCCAGCCCGGGCTTCCGCCGCACGCTGGCTTTCTACGCCAACATGTTCGAGCAGGGCTGGGCGCCGAAGATGTCCGAGACGCAGATCTCCAATGTCTGGGATGAATTCTTCCGCGGCTTCAACGTGTTCTACATCTCCGGCCCCTGGAACATCCGCGAGTTCAAGAAGCTGCAGCCGAAGGCGCTGGAAGGGCAGTGGGGCACCGCCGCGTTGCCGGGCCCGGATGGCCCCGGTGCGGGCATCGCCGGCGGTACCAGCCTGGTGATCTTCCGCAAATCGCAGCAGAAGCAAGCCTCCTGGAAGCTGATCGAGTTCCTGTCGCGCCCGGAAATCCAGGCCCGTTTCCATTCGATCATCGGTGATCTGCCGCCGCGTCGCAGTGCCTGGGATGCACCGTCCCTGGCCGGTGATCCGCTGGCGGCGGCGTTCCGCGACCAGCTGGAGCGGGTCAGGCCGACGCCCAAGGTGCTTGAGTGGGAGCGCATCGTGCAGGAAATGCGCATCGTCACCGAAAAGGTGGTGCGCGGCGGGATGCCCCAGGACGACGCCGTGGCCGAGCTGGACCAGCGCGTGGACAAGGTGCTGGCCAAGCGTCGCTGGATGCATGAACAACAACGCCTGCAGGAGCGCGCGCCATCGCCGACGCGTTCAAGCAGCACCCTGGCCGATGGGGGCGCGCAATGAAACGAACTTCGCTGGCCGGATGGATCTTCGCAGGCCCCTCGCTGATCGTGCTGGGGGTGTTCTTCGGCCTGCCGGTCGCCTCGGCGCTGGCGCTCAGCGTCACCGACTTCGACCTGTACGCATTGGCCGACAGCAGCAACCTGCGTTTCGTCGGCCTCGGCAACTACATCGACCTGCTGCAGACGCCGATGTTCTGGAAGTCGCTGTGGAACACCAGCTACTTCGTGCTGATCGGTGTGCCGCTGTCGATCGGTGTGTCACTGGGCGCGGCGATGCTGCTGAACGCGCCTGCCGCGCGTTTCAAGGCGCTGTTCCGCACCGCGCTGTTCGCGCCGGTGGTGACCACGCTGGTGGCGGTGGCGGTGATCTGGCGCTACCTGTTCCATACCAGCTACGGCCTGGTCAACTACGGCCTGGGCCATCTGGGCATCAGCCCGATCGACTGGCTGGGCGATCCGAACTGGGCGATGCCCACCATCATGCTGTTCGCGGTGTGGAAGAACTTCGGCTACAACATGGTGATCTTCCTGGCCGGCCTGCAGGCGATCCCGCATGATCTGTACGAAGCGGCGCGGATCGACGGTGCCTCGCGCTGGAAGCAGTTCCTGCACATCACCCTGCCCATGCTCGGCCCGGTGCTGCTCGTGGTCGGAGTGATCACCGTCTCCGGCTACTTCCAGCTGTTCGCCGAGCCTTACGTGATGACGCGTGGCGACCCGCTGCAGAGCACGGTCAGCGTGCTGTATTTCATGTTCGAGGAAGGCTTCAAGTGGTGGAACCTGGGACGCGCCTCCGCGGTGGCATTCCTGCTGTTCCTGATCATCCTGGCGGTGACCACCGTGATGCTGCGCTTTGGCCGCAGGAGGCAGTTGGTATGAGTCGTGAAATCGGCCAGTCGCGCTGGCATCCGTGGTGGATCAACGGCGCGTTGCTGGTGCTGGCCCTGGTCAGCCTGGCGCCGCTGCTGTGGATGGTCTCGGTCTCGTTCATGCCGCAGGGCGAGGCCAGCCATTTCCCGCCTCCGCTGTTGCCCTCGCAGGTGACCACCCACAACTACCACGAGCTGTTCGCGCGTACCGGCATGGGCGGCAATTTCGCCAACAGCCTGCTGGTGTCGCTGGCGATCACGCTGGGTTCGCTGCTGCTCAATACGATGGCCGGCTATGCGTTCGCCAAGCTGAATTTCGTTGGCCGTGAGCGCCTGTTCCAGGTGTTGATGGCGGCGCTGGTCATTCCCGCCCAGGTGGCGATGCTGCCGCTGTTCCTGCTGATGAAGCAGCTGGGGCTGGTCAACAGCTTCGGTGGCGTGATCGTGCCGGCGCTGGCGAGCGTGTTCGGCATCTTCCTGGTGCGGCAGTACGCGCGGTCGATCCCGGACGAACTGCTGGAGGCCGCGCGCATCGACGGGGCAGGGGAGCTGCGCATCTTCTTCCAGATCGTGCTGCCGATGCTCAAGCCGGTGCTGGTGACCCTGGCGATCTTCACCTTCATGGGCGCATGGAACGATTTCATGTGGCCGCTGATCGTGTTGACCGATCAGGAGCACTACACTTTGCCGGTGGCCCTGGCCACCCTCTCGCGCGAACACATCATGGACGTGGAAATGATGATGGCCGGCGCGGTGGTTACCGTGGTTCCGGTGCTGGCGCTGTTCCTGGTGCTGCAGCGGTACTACATCCAAGGATTGTTGCTGGGGAGCGTGAAGGGATGAAGGGTGCGATCGCCGTTGGACTGGGCCTGTTGTGGACCTCCCTGGCGATCGCCGCCCCTCCGGCGCTGCCGGCGCCGAAGGTGCTGGACGACTTCGACGATGTCAGTGCCTGGAAGCTGGTGCTGTCCGACCAGGTCAGCGGCTCGCTGCGCCCGGTCAGCGGCGCGGGTGGCGGCCGCGCGCTGTGCCTGGATTACGACTTCCACAACGTATCGGGCTACGTCGGCATCCGTCGCGCGCTGACGGTCGAGTATCCGGTCAACTACCGCTTCGGCTTCCAGCTGCGCGGTGATTCACCGGCCAATGATCTGCAGTTCAAGCTGATCGACGCCAGCGGTGACAACGTGTGGTGGGTCAACCGCCCCGGTTACAGTTTTCCCAGGTCGTGGACGCCGGTCGAGTACCGGCGTCGGCAGATCGACAAGGCGTGGGGGCCGTCGCCGGAGAAGGAAATGGCGCGCAGCGCCGCAGTCGAGTTCACGATCTACAGCAAGGTCGGCGGACGCGGCACGGTGTGCTTCGACAGACTGACCCTGCAGGGCCTTCCCGCACGGGACGAATCGCCGCTGCGGCCGGAGGTGATTGCCGACACCGCCACGGCGCTGCAGGACCGGATGGTGGACGGCAAGAGCGATACCTTCTGGATCAGCGGTGGGGTGAAGCAGCAGACCATCAGCCTGGACCTGCACAAGAGCCGCGAGATCGGCGGCGCGGTGATCGACTGGCTGCCGGACCTGCAGGCGACCCGCTACACCGTGCGCACGTCCGTGGACGGACGCGACTGGCGCACGGCACGCGAAGTGACCGCCGGTGGGGGTGGCCGTGACTGGCTGGCGCTGCCGGATACCGATGCACGCTATGTGCGCTTCGACCTGCAGGCAGGTCCGAACTGGCGCTATGGCATCCGTGACATCACGCTCAAGCCGCTGGACTTCGCAGCCACGCCCAATGCATTCCTGTCGTCGGTTGCGGCTGACCTCCCACGCGGTGCGGTACCGCGCGCGTTCGTGGGCGAACAGCCGTACTGGACCCTGCTGGGTCTGGATGGCGGCCAGCAACAGGCGCTGATCAGCGAAGACGGTGCGCTGGAGCCTGCCAAGGGCAGCTTCAGCATCGAGCCGTTCGTCCGCCTGGATGGCAAGCTGATCGCCTGGAGCGATGTGGCCATCACCCAGTCGCTGCAGGATCGCTACCTGCCCATCGCCAATGTCGACTGGGTGCATGAGAAGGTGGGGCTGGCGGTCACCGGATTCGTGCAGGGCACGCCCGAGCGTGCGCAGCTGATCGGTCGCTACCGCCTGAGCAATCCGGACAAGGTGGCCCACGAGTACACGCTGGCGTTGGCCATCCGCCCCTGGCAGGTCAATCCGCCAACCCAGTTCCTCAACACCACCGGCGGCTTCAGCCGCATCGACAGCCTCGACGTCGGCGAGCAGCTGGTCCGCATCAATGGCGAGCCACGCATCTACCCGCTGCAGGTACCTGATGCGCGTTTTGCCACCTCTTTCGACGGCAAGCTCGATGCCATGCACCTCGCCTCGGGCAAGCTGCCGGCGACGACCACGGTGAAGGACAGCACCGGCATGGCGTCGGGCGCGCTGCTGTACACGATCACCCTGGAACCCGGGCAAAGCCGCGAAGTGGCGGTGGTACTGCCGCAGACCGGTGGCTGGGCGCCGCAGGCCGTGGACGTGGCAAAGGCGCAGCAGCAGGTTGCCGACATGTGGCGTGCCAAGCTCGGCGTGGTGTCGCTGCAGGTTCCGAAGGCGGGCCAGCCGATGGTCGACACGCTGCGCACCGCGGTAGCGCACATGCTGATCTCGCGCGTCGGGCCAAGCCTGCAGCCGGGCACGCGCTCGTATGCGCGCAGCTGGATCCGCGACGGCGCGATGATCTCCGAAGGGTTGCTGCGCATGGGCCGCAGCGACGCGGTGCGTGACTACCTCAACTGGTATGCGCCGTTCCAGTTCGAGAATGGCAAGGTGCCGTGCTGCGTCGACGCACGTGGCAGCGACCCGGTGCCGGAGAATGACAGCCATGGTGAGTTGATCTACAACATCGCCGAGTATGGCCGCTACACCGGCGACAGCACGTTCATGGAACTGATGTGGCCGCATGTGCAGGGGGCCTATCAGTACATGGAGCAGCTGCGTGCCAGCGAGCGCACCGAGGAGAACCGTGCACGCAACCCGGCCTTCTACGGGATGATGCCGGCCTCGATCAGCCACGAAGGTTACTCGGCCAAGCCGATGCATTCGTACTGGGACAACTTCTGGGCGCTGCGTGGCTACAAGGACGCTGCGCTGCTGGCGACGCAACTGGGAAAGGTGGAGGCGATGCAGATCGCCGAGTCACGCGATCAGTTCCGCGACGACCTGCAGGCATCGCTGCTGTCGGCCATGCAGCAGCACAGCATCGATTACCTGCCGGGCTCGGCCGAGCTGGGCGATTTCGACGCGACATCGACGACCATCGCACTGGCGCCCGGGGGCGAGCAGGGCCGGCTTCCGCAGCAGGCCCTGGAAGCAACCTTCGAGCGTTACTGGAAGGAATTCGTCGCGCGTCGCGATGGCAAGCGCGAATGGAAAGACTACACGCCGTATGAGTGGCGCAACGTCGCCGCCTTCGTGCGCCTGGGCTGGCGCGACCGCGCCTGGCAGGCGACCGAGTTCTTCTTCAAGGACCGTGCCCCGCAGGCATGGAACCAATGGGCGGAAGTGGTCTCGCGGACACCGCGCAAGCCGTTCTTCGTCGGCGACCTGCCGCATGCATGGGTCGCGTCGGATTTCGTGCGCTCGGCGCTGGACATGTTCGCCTATAGCCGCGACATGGATGAGTCACTGGTGCTGGCCGGCGGCGTTCCAACGGCCTGGCTGCAGGGTGAGGGCATCGCGGTGCAGGGCCTGCGTACGCCGCAGGGGCAGTTGAACTACCGGTTGCGGCGCAGTGACAAGCTGCTGGTGCTGGAGGTGCAGCCCGGCCTGGTGCCACCGGCTGGAGGCGTCGTGCTTCCGTGGCCCTATGCGGGCGAACCGGGTGACGCCACCATCAATGGTGCGCCGGGTGAATGGATCGACCGCGAACTGCATGTGCACGAACTGCCGGCCCGCGTCGAGATCGAAGTGCCGGCGGCAGTGCGTCGCTCCGAGCGCAAGGGACAGTAAGCATGGGTAGGAAGGCATGGCGTGCGCGCGCGGCAGCGTGCGCACTGGGCATGGCGATCGCGCTGGCGCTGCCTGCCGCGGCGATGGCGGACGTACCACCGGCGGACGATGGGGACGCAGCCGCGCGCGCGCCTGGCATGGGCATGGTCACCTTCAACCTGCACCACGACCGCGAGGACTGGCCCAGCCGGCGTCGTACCATCCTGGCAGAACTCAAGCGCCTGCAACCTGATGCCATCGCGCTGCAGGAAGTGATCCAGCGGCGCAACGTGCGCAACCAGGCGCAATGGCTCGCCAGCCAGCTGGGCTACCGATACGTGTTCGTGTCCACCGATCCGGTCGGCGCGCCCAAGCGCTACGGCAACGCACTGTTGACGCGACAGCCGATCCTCGCCCAGGGCGAGCACCTGCTGCTGCCGCTGGACGACTACCGCACCGTGGCGCACCTGCGCATCGAGGTGGAGGGGCGGCCAGTCAACCTCTATGCAACCCATCTCAATGAGCGCAGCGATGAAAGCGGCAAGCGCATCCGGCGGACGCAGGTGGAAGATCTGCTGCGCTTCATCGCCGCAACGTCGGATGGCGCGCCGGTGGTGATCGCAGGCGACTTCAACGCACTGGTCGATGCGGGTGACCTGAGCGAGCTGCGCAGCCACTATGGCGACAGCTATGGCAGCGTGCATGTGAACACCGACCTGGCGGCTGTCAGCACCCTCAACCGGCATTACTACCAGGCGCCCTCGCGGATCGATCACATCTTCTTCCAGCAGGATCAGCTGGTTGCACGGGAGGCCAGGCTTCTGTTCGACCAGCCGGATGACAGCGGGCGCTGGGCTTCGGATCATTACGGCGTCTGGACGCGATTGCAGTTCGCGCCGAAACCCTGAAGAACGACCCAGCAGCCTATCCCGGTCGGCACGATACAGCCGGATGCACAAACAGAAACGGCGGGGATCATCGATCCCCGCCGTTCTGCTGTCACCCGATCAACGAGCGGTCAGTTGGCCGGCGGCGTGCGCTTGGCGGCCTCGTCGTCCTCTTCGTCAGCCTTGGCTTCGGCCGCCTGGGCGGCAGCATCGGCATGGCCATCCGCGACCGGGTCGAGGGTCGGCGTCACGACGGCATCGGCGACCGGCGCAGGGGCGTCCACCGGCGGGGCTTCCACGGCTACTGGTGCGACCGGGGCTTCGGCAACCACGACAGGTTCGACGACCGGCTTCACTTCAACCACCGGGGCAGCCTCAACGGCCACCGGCGCGGTATCAGGCACGGGCGCTGCCTCAACAGCCGCCGGCTTCGATTCCACGACGGGTGCAGGCTCGACCACGACCGGCTTCACGTCCACCACAGGGGCCGCTTCGGCCACTACCGGCGTTGCTTCGATCACCGGTGCGGCGTCCGCCGACGGGGTTGCCGCCGCCACGGGCTGTGCGGGTGTCGCGGCGTCGATGGCGTCGAGCATGCTGGTCTGCACCGGCGAGGGCGCCGGTTCTGCCTTGGCAGCGGTCTCGACCGGTGCCGGAGGCGCGGCGGTCACCGGCGCGGCGGCTTCAACCACGGCGCTGCTGACCACGGCGGCCGGTGCGGCGGCGACAGCGGCCGCAACGCGGGCCGGCTTCTCGCCTTCGACGATGGACGGCTCGGCGTCGTCATCGAAGTCGAACTCCGGCTGCGAGCGGGCGGGCTGGGTGGCTGCAACCGGTGCTGACCCGGCAGCGTGGTCGACACGCGGCTCGGCGCTGTCGGTGCTGTCGGCGTCATCGCCTTCGTCACCGTCATCCTGGTCTTCGCCCAGCGGATCGGTGCCGGCCGCATTCTCGGCGCCACCACGGCGGCGGCGACGGCCACCACGACGACCACGACGACGGCGGGTCGCGCCTTCGCCGGCCTGCTCGCCCGTGGTGTCGGCAGGTGCCTCTTCGCCCGTCACGGCAGCGGCGTCACCTTCAACGGCGGTGACAGGCGCGACTTCGGCCGGCGCCGCGGTTTCGACCGGCGGCTGTGCGACCACCGCCGCGACCGGCGCCGTAGCCTCCCGCGCGGTCACCGCAGCAGCGGTGATGGCACTGGCCGCCACCGCAGCGGACGCCGTCGCCGTGTCGGTCTGGGCTTCTGCGGCACCACGCTGCGGCTTCTCGGCCGGCTTGTCGCCGTCCTGCTGCGGACGTGGCTGCTTCGGCTGCTTGAGCTTCGGCTGCTGCTGCGGGTTCTGGCCCTGCTGCTCGTTGCGCGGCTTGTTCTGCTGCTGCGGCTGCTGGCCGTCCTTCTGCTTGCCCTGCGGCTGGCCGTTGCCGTTCGGGTTGCCATTGCCGCCCTGACGACCGTCCTTGCGCTGTTCGCCGCGATCCTTGCGGTTGCCGCCCTCCTTCTGCTGCTGCGCATTGCCGTTGCCGCGATTGTCGTCGCGACGGTCCTTGCGGTCCTTGTTGCGATCCTTGTTGCGCTCCCTGCGGCCACCGTCCTGCTGCGGCTGGCGGGCGGCCGGCGGCGCCGGGGCGGGTGCCGGCTCACCACCGAACACGCGCTTGATCCAACCGATCACGCCACCGCCGGTCGACGGGGCGGCGGGCGCAGCCACCACCGGCGCGGGTGCCGCGGCAGCCGGCTCCACTTCCTCACGCACCGGGGCGGGGGAGGTGTGCTTGACCTGGGTCACCACCGGCGGCGGGATGTTCAGCTGGCCCTTGGTGAGGGCGTGCACAGGCAGCTTGCGCGGAGTGCCACGCTGGTAGCTCGGACGGCTGCTTTCCTCGCCCAGTTCGTTCTCACGCAGGCGGGTGACCGTGTAGTGCGGGGTGTGCAGCTGCTCGTCGGCGACGATCACGATCGGCGCTTCATGGCGCTGTTCGATTTCGCGCAGCGCGCTGCGCTTCTCGTTCAGCAGGTAATTGGCGATCTCCACCGGCGCCTGCACCAGCACCTGCCCGGTGTTCTCCTTCATCGCGTGCTCTTCGGCCACGCGGATGATCGACAGCGACAGCGACTCGACGCTGCGCATGCGGCCGTGGCCATCACAGCGCGGGCAGACGATCTGGCTCGATTCGCCCAGGCTCGGGCGCAGGCGCTGGCGGCTCATTTCCAGCAGGCCGAAGCGCGAGATGCGGCCGACCTGAACGCGTGCGCGGTCGTACTTCAGCGCGTTGGCCAGGCGGTTCTCGACCTCGCGCTGATGCTTGTTGGAGGACATGTCGATGAAGTCGATCACCACCAGGCCGCCCAGATCGCGCAGGCGCAGCTGGCGGGCCACTTCCTCGGCCGCTTCCAGATTGGTCTGGAAGGCGGTGTCCTCGATGTCGCTGCCCTTGGTCGCGCGCGAGGAGTTCACGTCGACGGCGGTCAGTGCTTCGGTCTGGTCGACCACGATCGAGCCGCCCGACGGCAGGCGCACGTTGCGCTCGTAGGCGCCTTCGATCTGCGATTCGATCTGGAAGCGGTTGAACAGCGGGATGTCGTCCTTGTAATGCTTGAGCTTGCGCAGGGTCTGCGGCATCACCTGCTGCATGAACTCCTTGGCGTGCTCGTACATCTCCTCGGTGTCCACCAGGATCTCGCCGATGTCGGCGCGCAGGTAGTCACGCAGGGCGCGCACGATCAGGCGCGATTCCTGGTAGATCAGGAACGGGGCCGGCTTGCTCAGCGCCGCCTCGGCGATCGCCCGCCAGACGCTGAGCAGGTAGTCCAGATCCCACTGCAGCTCTTCCGCATCGCGGCCGACGCCGGCGGTACGGATGATCACGCCCATGTCGTCGGGAATGTTCAGCTTGTCCAGTGCGTCCTTCAGGGCAGCCCGGTCTTCGCCCTCGATGCGGCGCGAGACGCCGCCGGCACTTGGCGAGTTCGGCATCAGCACCATGTAGCGGCCGGCCAGGGAGATGAACGTGGTCAGGGCGGCGCCCTTGTTGCCACGCTCTTCCTTGTCGACCTGAACCACCACTTCCTGGCCTTCCTTGAGCAGCTCGCGGATGCCGGCCTTGTTGTGGTCGACACCGGCCTGGAAGTAGTCGCGGGAGATTTCCTTCAGCGGCAGGAAGCCATGGCGGCCACCGCCATATTCGACGAAGGCGGCTTCCAGCGAGGGCTCGATGCGGAAGATCCGGCCCTTGTAGATGTTGGACTTCTTCTGTTCCTTCGACGGCTGCTCGATGTCGATGTCATACAACGACTGGCCATCCACGATGGCAACACGCAGCTCTTCAGCCTGCGTGGCGTTGATCAGCATTCGCTTCATTGTTGCGTTCCTCGCAAGCGGCTACCGCGCGGAACGCCATGGGGTTTCGCCTCTGGATACGGCTCGCCCCCCATTCGCGCAAGCGCGGGGAGGGGGGCTTGGGTTTCCAGCGCTACGACACCACGGCAGGCCGCGGGAGCGCTTCACTCATATGGTTTTTGGGGTGTTGCAGGGCCGCAGGCAGCTGTCAGCCAGGCTGGAGCGCCACGCGGGACATGTTCAGCACGGTTGCGTGTCAGGCATCCGGCGATGGCCGGGAAGGCCGGTGAGCCGCTAACATGGCCGCCCCGCGGGCGGTGGTCGCGCACTGTGCCGGATTCGTCGGAAGCTGGGCTTCTGGCCCTGAGTAACTTCCAACGAAATCAATCCCTTATCTCGCCCCCCGAGTGTAACAGAATAAACAGCCTGATGACCGCCCAAGACCCCACCAAGCCAGCTGGCGACAAGCCATCCGTGCGCATGATCACCGTTCCCGCCGACCGCGCCGGCCAGCGCCTGGATAATTTCCTGCTCGGCCAGCTGAAAGGGGCCCCGCGCAGCCTGGTCTACAAGCTGGTGCGCAGCGGTCAGGTGCGGGTCAATGGCGGCCGCGCCAAGGCCGAGCGCAAGCTGGAGGCGGGCGACGAGGTGCGGGTGCCGCCGGTTCGTCTCACCGAGGAGGGAGACAAGGCTGGCCCTCCCGAGTCGTTCATGCGCCGTCTGGAACAGGCCATCGTCTTCGAGGACGCACGGCTGCTGGCGCTGAACAAACCCTCGGGCGTGGCCAGTCATGGCGGCAGCGGGATCAGCTTCGGCGCTATCGAGACCCTGCGCGCCCTGCGCCCGGGCCAGACGCTGGAACTGGTCCACCGTCTCGACCGCGATACGTCGGGCCTGCTGGTGGTGGCCAAGAAGCGCTCGGCGCTGAGCGAGCTGCAGGCGCTGCTGCGTGAAGACCATGGCGCCGGCATCCGCAAGCGTTACCTGACCCTGCTGACCGGGCGCATGCCCGACGGGGTGATGACGGTGGACGCGCCGCTGCACGTGGGCCTGCGCCAGGGCGGTGAGCGACATGTCCAGGTCAATGCGATCGGCAAGGAATCGATCAGTCATTTCCGCGTGCTGGAGCGGCGTGGGGGCCATTCCTATTGCGAGGTGCGCATCGAGACCGGTCGGACCCATCAGATCCGGGTGCACGCCCAGCATCTGGGGCATGCGGTGGCCGGTGACGACAAGTACGGCGATCCTGCGGTGAACAAGCGGCTTCGTGAGCAGATCGGCCTGAAGCGGTTGTTCCTGCACGCGGCCTCGCTGGAGTTCGCGCTGGACGACGGCAAGGCCCCCTACGTGCTGAACGCTCCGCTGGCGGATGAGTTGGTCGAGGCGCTGGACCGCCTGCGCTGACGGCGGTTCGGCGGCGCCGGGCGCTTGGTCGGCACCGTCGCTTCCCTGCGATGAGTGGGCTTGTCACTTTCTTTGCTCGTGCAAAGAAAGTAGCCAAAGAAACACGCCGCCATCCGCGGCGGCGCTGCGCTCCTCGGCTCGCTACAAGGCGGACCTGACAGCCGCAGCGTAGACCCATACCCGCACGCAGCCCTTGTAGAGTCGAGCCACGCTCGACTCACGCGCGCAGCGCGGGCTTCCTTTTTCATTCTTTCATCGCGCGGCTGGCACGCCTATAGCCTGTCAGAGCCCGGCCCACCCCCGGGATCTCGCTCCGCCAGCCGCGAGGAGGCTCAGCCCGTTGGCCGCAACCCGCTCACCACTTGAACAGCACCAGGCTGACCGCCAGCGTTCCCATGCCTGCAACCAGGCCGTACACCGTTTCGTGACCCTTGGCGTAGCGCTTGGCCGCCGGCAGCAGTTCATCCAAGGCCAGGAACACCATCACGCCGGCGATCAGGCCGAACACCCAGCCGAACGTGGCGTGCGACAGCGATCCGGACAGCAGCCAGTAGCCCAGCATGGCCCCCACCGGCTCGGCCAGGCCTGACAGCAGGCTGGCGCCGAACGCATAGAACTTGTTCTGGGTGGCGAAGTACACCGGGACCGCGATTGCGATGCCCTCGGGAATGTTGTGGATGGCGATGGCGAAGGCCAGCGGCATGCCCACCGACGGGCTTTCCAGCGTAGCGAAGAAGGTCGCCAGCCCTTCCGGGAAATTGTGTGCGGTGATCGCCACCGAGGTCAGCAGCGCGACCCGCTTCAGGTACTCGCGGCTGTTCTCGCGGAACGCAGGGTCCTGCTTGTCCAGGCTGTCGTGCGGATTGGGAATGAAGTGATCGATCAGCACGATCACGATCACACCGGCCAGGAACGCCAGCGTGCCGTAGGTGAAGCCGGTGCGCTCGCCATAGGCCAGGGCGAACGACGCGATGGACTTGTTGAGGATCTCCGACAGCGACACGTAGACCATCGCGCCGCCGGCGAAGGCCAGGCCGAACGCCAGCAGGCGCGGGTTGGGGCGGCGCGAGAACAGCACCAGCAGGCTGCCGATGGCGGTCGCCAGGCCGGCCGCGAGGGTGACCGCCAGCGCGATCCAGATGTTTTCGGGGGGGATCTGCAGCATGTACCGACGCGGTCCTGGTCAACAGACAACCGCCCCGGGCACTGCCGGGGCGGCAAGGGCGAGGCGGGCGTCGGCTGGCCTCGTCATGGTGCGCGGTCAGCCGCCGCGGCGCAGGCGCTCTTCCACCGCGAAACACTGGTCCGGCTTCGGCTGCGGCGGGTTGAAGCTGACCGGCACCTGGATGGTGGCGGGCACGGCCTGGCCATTGCGGGTGGCGGCCTTGAACTGCCAGCCCTGCACGGCATTCCTGGCCAGCTCATCCAGCTGCGGGTTGCCCGCGCCGCTCAGCAGGGTCACTTCGCTGGGCTTGCCGTCGGTGCCGATGGTCACCTTGAAGGTGCTGGTGCCGCCTGTACCGGTACAGGCCAGCTCGAGCGGGTACTGCGGTGGCGGCGTCTTCACCGCAGCCACCTCGGTCGGCGGCGGCACGGGCGGCGACGGCTCGGAGGCGCCACAGCCGGCGAGGCCGGTCACAGCGATCAGGGACAGGCTCAGCACTCGCACATTCATGGCAGTTGCTCCGTGAGGGCCGATGTCTTGGCCGCGCAGATGAAGTCGTTCTCGCTCAGGCCGCCGACGTCGTGGGTCGAATAGCGCACCACGGCGCGGTCGTAGTGCACGCCCAGGTCCGGGTGGTGATCCTCGTGGTGGGCGATCCAGGCCAGTGCATTCACAAAGGCCATGGTGGCGTAGTAGTCCTTGAAGCGGAAGGTGCGCAGCAGCGCCTGGCCGCCTTCGGTCAGTTCCCAGCCGGGAATCTGCGGCAGCAGCTCGGCCAGGCGGGCCTCGCCCAGCTTGTGGTCGCTGCCTTTGCGCGGCACGCAACGGGCCTGGGCCAGTGGAATCAGGTCGGCCATGGGAATCTCCACCTCGTGTTGACTGAACAATGCGCCGGACGGTGTATAAACCGAATGAGCGGTTGACACTTACTTGGCTAGAATAGCCTGATGATCCAGATCTCCGACACTGCCCAGACCCATTTCCGCAAGCTGATCGAACGCGAGGGCGCGCCCGGCATGGGCGTACGCCTGAGCGCGGTTGATCCCGGCACTCCGCGTGCCGATGCGCGGCTGGAATTCGCCGAACCCTCGGACCTGCACGGCGACGAGTGGGCCGTGGACTGCGACGGGTTCACCCTGTATGTCGACGCCGGCAGCGTCGGCTGGCTCGATGGCGCGGAGATCGACATCGTGGCTGGCGCGGCAGGTGCCCAGCAGTTGACCATCAAGGCGCCGCGCATCAAGGGCGAAGCGCCCGGGGAGGCCGCTTCGCTGGTCGAGCGTGTGCACTGGGTGGTGGAGAATGAAATCAATCCACAGCTCGCCTCCCATGGCGGCAAGGTCGCAGTGCAGGAAGTCTCGGCCGAGGGCGTGGTGCTGCTGCGTTTCGGTGGTGGCTGCCAGGGCTGTGGCATGGCCGATGTGACCCTCAAGCAGGGCATCGAAAAGACCTTGATGGGCCGGGTGCCCGGCGTGACCGCAGTGCGCGACGCGACCGACCACGACAGCGGCCACGCACCGTACATCCCGCGCGGCAACGCCGCCTGATCGCCGACGCGTGCCTCTGCCCAGAGCCGAGCAACTCATCGACCTGCTGCTGGCGCGCCAGCAGCAACCGATCATCCTGGAGAAGAACACGCGCCTGCCTTATGGCTGGGCGCTGTGGCTGCGCTCGCTGAGCCCGTTGCCACGCCCGTTCCATGCGCGCGAGGTGATCGCGGTGCTGCTGCCCAGGCCTCTGCCGGGACGCCCCGGGACGCTGCCGGCGCTGCCCCGCTGGCAGGCGCTGCGGCGCCTGTTGTGGCAGGACTGGGAGCCGGCGCCGCGTGACCAGCGCTGGATGCGCTGGACGTCGGCCGTCGCCAGTGCATTGCTGCACCTGCTGTTCTTCCTGCTGCTGCTGTGGGTGGCGGTGATCCGCACCTCGGTGCCCGCCGAGCAGGGATCCGACGGTGAGCGCGTGCAGATCGAGTTTGTCGGCCGCGCCAGCCAGGAGGGCGGAGGCGACCAGCCCGGCGCCGAATCGGCTGCAGCAGCTGCAGCCGGCCGCACGGGTGCAGGAGACGCGGCAGGATCGGCAACTGCGCCGCAGCCGCGACCGGTCGCGGCGCGCCCGCAGCCATCCCCTGCTGCGGCCCCCGCTGCCGCCAGTACGCCTCCGCAAGCCGTGCCGACCGAGCCGGCCCCACCGGCCACGCCGCCGCCTTCGCCGGTCCAGGCGACCGACGTGGCGCAGGCCACGACCGATTTCGTGGTGCCGCCGGTCAGCCTGCCGCGCACCGAAGTGAGCATCGTGCCGCGCGACACAACGCCCAGCGTACGCGAGCGCAGCGTGCAGCCGCTGGAGGCGCCGCCCACACCGCAAGCGCTGCGCACACCGGATGTGCAGGTGAGGGTGCCGCAGATCCGCCAGCCGCAGGTGCAGGAACGTGAGGTGGCCATCGTGGAGACACCCGTCGTGGCTCCGGCGGTGCGCGCAGCGGAAGTACCGATCCGCGTTCCGCAGCAGGATGTGCAGGTGCGCGAACGCGAAGTGCAGGCGGTTGTCGATCCGCAGGTGCGGATGGCGCCGATCGCAGGCCGTGAGCCTGCAGTACGGGCGCCCGCGGGCCGCGACGTGCAGGTGCGCGAACGTGAGGTGGCGTCTGCACCGGTCGCTTCGCCTGCGCCTTCCAGTGGCAGTGCCGCAACCTCCGCCCCCGCAGCCCAGGGCAGCGCGGCTGCGGTGAGCAGTCCCGCGGCGCGCCCATCAGCCGCCGCCACGACACCGGCACAGGCCGGTGCCCGCCCGACGCCGACCCCGGGCAACTGGGCTACGCCGGCCCGGGGCGACGACTGGGGGGCCTCGGATCGCACTCGTGATGGCGCCCGCAGCGGCGCCGCGCAGGCGAGCAGCGCGGGCCGGGGCAACGGCCTGTTCAACGCCGACGGCAGCGTGCGTGTACCGGGGCAGGACGGCCCCGGCAATGCGGAGCGTGGCGCTCCCGGGGGGGACAACGACGGCTGGAGCAAGGAACGCATCGCCCAGTCGGGGACATGGCTGAAGCGACCGCCCTACGACTACACGCCCACCTCGTTCGACAAATACTGGGTGCCGCAGGAGTCGCTGCTGGCCGAGTGGGTGCGCAAGGGCGTCAAGGCGATGGAGATTCCGCTTCCCGGCACCAGCACCCGGATTTCCTGCGTCATCTCCATTCTGCAGGCGGGTGGCGGCTGCGGCCTGACCGACCCGAACATGCAGGACCAGCCGGCCGTGGCCCGGCCGCCGCCGGATATCCCGTTCAAGAAGGAACTGCAGGAAGACAATGGGAGCCGCTAGCGGCTCCCATTGTCCACGCATGTTTCCTTATCCCCGCGCCGTTGGCGCGCCCCCTTTGAACAACAAGGGGGCTCTTCGCCGGAACCATTGCGGGCGGCCGGCCTTGGTCGGCGTCGCCCCTTTACTCGCTCTGTGACAGGAACACCCAGAACGGCACGTCGCGGCCGACCCAATCCCGGCTGGCTTCGTCCAGCACGTCGAGCAGGGTGTCGAAATCCTTGGCTGCGCCAGCGCGCAGCGCGTCGACATCCGCCAGGAACAGCGCATAACCGCTGGCCGGCAGCCACTGCAGGTCGCGAAGATTGTCCGACAGGGCATCCCAGTTGCCGCCGAAACCGGCCGGGAAGTCCAGCTGCGCGGACAGCCGCGCCAGCAGGGTGCGCTTGTCGGTCACGCCCTCCAGATCGATGCGGATCACCTTCAGGCCGGCATCGCGCATGGCCGCGGCAAGCGCGCCGATGTCCGCGCTGTCGATGGCATACACGCCGGCGTTGTTGATGTCGTGCAGGCCGAGGCCGAAATCATCGTGGCTCATCGAGCGTCTCCGGGGGATGGAACGGTGAAGCTGCGGAATGAGCCGTAATGGTCATCGGTGTAGTACCACGCCTCTGCTGGATCGCCGCCCGTGACGATGCGGCGTGCCCCCCGGTTGCCCGCACCGGGGGTGTCGACCGTGTACTCGCGGTAGTAGCCACGCGGCCGCTGCGGCAGGCGCTGCTCGCGGTTGCCGAAGGTGCTGCCATCCTGGCGGTGCGGGAAGGGCCCGCCCCGCTGGATCAGGGTGATGGTCTGGCGTGCTTCGGCGGGAAGGAAGGCGGGCAGGCCGTTGCGTGCGCCATCGCCGTGTGCCGGGGTGGGGGCAGTCCGGGTCGGGGCGCCCTGCAGGTCCGGCGCGAACTGCGGTGCCGGCGGCCGCTGCATGACGTGGTTGACGACCAGGCCGAGCAGCAGCAGGGCGATGGCAGTGATCAGCAGCCGGGGGTTGCGCATGGGCACGAACGGGTGAGGGTGGTGCATGCACTGTAGCGCCTGTGCGCTGCACGCTGCATGAGGAACCGCCGCGTCACCGCTGCGTAACAATTGCCGGCATGCTCACCGGCAGGACGCAATTTCCTTTACATCCCCCTTGGTAATCTAGTGGTCTGTCCCCATCATTCACCGCGCTACACCCGACACCGTCGGGTGCCCTCGCAATCAGGAGATGCATCATGGCCTATACCCTGCCCAAGCTGTCCTACGCCTACGACGCGCTGGAGCCGCATATCGACGCGGCGACGATGGAGATCCATCACACCAAGCATCACCAGACCTACATCAACAACGTCAACGCGGCGCTGGAAGGTACCGAGTACGCTGACCTGCCGGTGGAAGAGCTGGTGAAGAAGCTGAAGTCGCTGCCGGAGAACCTGCAGGGCCCGGTGCGCAACAACGGCGGTGGCCATGCCAACCACTCGCTGTTCTGGACGGTGATGGCGCCGAACGCGGGCGGCAACCCGGTGGGCGACGTGGCCAAGGCCATCGACAAGGACCTGGGCGGTTTCGACAAGTTCAAGGACGCCTTCACCAAGGCGGCGCTGACCCGCTTCGGCAGCGGCTGGGCATGGTTGAGCGTCACCCCCGACAAGAAGGTCGTGGTGGAAAGCACCGGCAACCAGGACAGCCCGCTGATGGAAGGCAACACGCCCATCCTCGGTCTGGACGTGTGGGAGCACGCGTACTACCTGAAGTACCAGAACCGTCGTCCGGAATACATCGGCGCGTTCTTCAACGTCATCGACTGGAACGAAGTCGAGCGCCGTTACCAGGACGCGATCGCCTGAAGGCGGTGACGGGATGACATGAGAAGGCCGGGGGAGACCCCGGCCTTTTTGTTTGCCAGCTTCTGGACGTCGGGCGGGACCTGGTGGGTGCCGACCTTGGTCGGCACCCACCGGGGCCGAGGGCGGGCCTATTCCGCGGTGGCCGTATCGCCCTGCAGGCGCAGGGTGGCCATCATCCCCAGGCGCAGTCCAGGCAGCTCGCCGTCGGCCGGCAGCAGGATGGGCTGCTGGCGGATGCCGCCGAAATGCTTGACCTGGAACAGCACATCCAGACCGTGACCGCTGGCGCCGCCGGCACCGGAGGCTGACGCTTCCGCCCGGCCGCCCGGGCTGCGCCGGGCCGGCTGGAAGCCCGGCGTTGCGCGCACCAGTTCCACCGTGCCGGCGGAAAAATCGCCTGCGATCACACTGGGCAGGCCTTCTGCGGTCGCGCTGATCCAGGCCATGAGATCGCTGGTCTGGTGCTGGCGGGCCGCCGCTTCATCCGGCTCCGGGCGCAGGCGGGTCACGTAGACATTGACCAGGGCCTCGCCCAGCCGCAGCCGCATCATGCCCGCCGCGCTGAACGTACCGGGCGGGTGCAGCAGGGTCACGCCATCCTCGCTGACCGGCAGCCGCGTCAGCATCGCATTGCCGTGCCGCAGCGGCTGGCTGGGCGGGTCAGCCGTGACGAAGTCGCAGCTGTAGCGCAGCCGGTTGGCCAGCCAGCAGGCCGGGTTGCGCCCCTGCTGCTGCCGTACCTGCTGCACCGAGATGACGTCCGGCTGCAGCTCGGTCAACAGCTGCGCCACCTGTTCGCGGCGTTGCTTCCATTGCGCATCGTCCCGCCCGGGCAGTTCCAGGGCCGCCACGGTCAGCTGCCGGGCCTGCGCGTCGAGGGTCGCGGTGTCCGCGGCCTGTGGCCGCGCCGGTGCCGGCAATGCAAGCAGCAACAGGCAGCAGCCGAGCAGGGGGCGGACGAGGACGAGGGCGCGCATAACGATAAGTTTACGCTTTTGTCGTGCAGGTGCCGTGACTTCCGGCAGGGCACCGGTACCGCCTGCCATGGATCGGCGGCGCTGTCATGCAGCCCCGCAGCGTGCTTCCAGCCCGCAGGTTCCGGTAACCTTGCGGCTTTCGCTTTGCAGGAATGCCTTACAGGATGAGCCACGACGCAGTCGCCCCCATCGCCGGCCAGGGAAAGATGCCGCGCCAGATCCCGTACATCATCGGCAATGAGGCCTGCGAACGGTTCAGCTTCTACGGGATGCGCAACATCCTGGTGCAGTTCCTGATCACCTCGCTGCTGCTGCAGGAAATCACTGCGGAAGGCCGTGCCGGTGAAGCCAAGGACATCATGCACAGCTTCATGATCGGCGTGTACTTCTTCCCGCTGCTGGGCGGCTGGCTGGCCGACAGGTTCTTCGGCAAGTACCACACGATCCTCTGGTTCAGCCTGGTCTACTGCGCCGGCCACCTGTGCCTGGCGCTGTTCGAGAACAGCCGCCAGGGCTTCTTCCTCGGCCTGGGCCTGATCGCGCTGGGTGCCGGTGGCATCAAGCCGCTGGTGGCCTCGTTCATGGGTGACCAGTTCGACCAGAGCAACAAGCACTTGGCCAAGCTGGTGTTCGATGCCTTCTACTGGATCATCAACTTCGGCTCGCTGTTTGCGTCGCTGCTGATTCCGCTGGTGCTGAAGAACTGGGGCCCGCAGTGGGCGTTCGGCATTCCGGGCATCCTGATGTTCGTGGCGACCTTCGTGTTCTGGCTTGGCCGCAAGCGCTACGTACTGGTGCCGCTGCCGCCGAAGGACCCGCATTCGTTCGCCAACGTGGCGCGCACGGCGCTGACCGCGCGGGTGGCGGGCCAGGGCCGTCCGGGCCTGGCGATCGCCGTGGCCGGCCTGGTGCTGGCGGTGGCATCGTTCGGCCTGGTCGGCTCGTTGGGCATCGTGATCTGCCTGTGCCTTGCGCTGGTGGCGATTCTGGCTGGTGTCGGTGGCGGCACCTGGCTGCAGCTGGACCGCGCCCGCGCGCACCATCCGGCCGAAGCCGTGGAGGGCGTGCGTTCGGTGCTGCGCGTGCTGGTGATCTTCGCGTTGACCACGCCGTTCTTCTCGCTGTTCGACCAGAAGGCCTCGACCTGGGTGCTGCAGGGACAGCAGATGCAGATGCCGAGCTGGTTCACCGCCTCCCAGATGCAGGCGCTGAACCCGCTGCTGGTGATGATCCTCATCCCGTTCAACAACCTGGTGCTGTACCCGGCCCTGCGCCGCTTCGGCTTCGAGCCGACCGCGCTGCGCCGGATGACCGCCGGCATCGCCTTCAGCGGCCTGGCCTGGATCGTCGTCGGCAGCATCCAGGTGGTGATGGATGGCGGCAATGCCATGTCGATCTTCTGGCAGATCCTGCCGTACGCGCTGCTGACCTTCGGTGAGGTCCTGGTGTCCGCGACCGGCCTGGAGTTCGCCTACAGCCAGGCGCCCCAGGCCATGAAGGGGGTGGTGATGAGCTTCTGGAACCTGACCACCACCATCGGCAACCTGTGGGTGCTGCTGTCCAATGCGGCCGTACGCAACGAAACGGTGACCCACCAGATCGCCGGCACCGGCTTGAGCGAGGCGGCGTTCCTGATGTTCTTCTTCGCCGGCTTCGCCTTCATCGCGGCGTTGGCCTTCGGTTGGTACGCGAAACGCTATCGTATGGTCGACAACTACCGCGCTGCCTGAGCCTGACATGACCCCCGTCAATCTGCTGTTGATCGCCATCACCGCCATCCTGTCATGGAGGGCGTTCAACCACCGCGCGCTGGCCGACCGCCTGATCCTGTGGCCACCGGCCATCGACCGCCACCGCCAGTACGACCGGCTGGTGACCTATGGATTCATCCACGCGGACTGGTCGCACCTGATCTTCAACATGATCACCCTGTTCTTCTTCGGGGGATTCATCGAGAGCGTGATGGTGCAGCTGACCGGCAGCTACCTGACCTATCCGGCGTTCTACATCGGCGCGCTGGTGGTCTCGATCCTGCCGAGCTACCTGAAGAACCAGAAGAATCCGAACTACCTCAGCCTGGGGGCTTCGGGTGCGGTGTCGGCGGTGCTGTTCGCCTTCATCCTGATCAAGCCGTGGTCGATCATCCTGGTGTTCTTCATCCCCGCACCGGCCATCGTGTACGCCGCGTTCTATGTCGGCTACAGCATCTGGATGGACAAGCGCGGCGGCGACCGCATCAACCACAGCGCGCACCTGGCCGGCGCGGCATTCGGCGTGATCTTCATGCTGGCCATGCAGCCGAGCATCTTCACCCACTTCCTGCGCGAACTGTCCAACCCGACCTTCCGCCTGGGCGGCGGTTGAGGGGCTGGGGCCGGATCCGCTGGATCCGACCCCGGGGCAGGGCCCCCGCTCGTGGTCAGGCCCGGGTCTGCTGGCCGTAGGTGTCCAGCAGGCGGGCGAAGACTTCCTCGCCGATACGCTGGAAGGCCTGCTCGTCGGTCTGGCCTTCCACGGCGAGCTGGAGCAGGCCCTCCAGCAGGGCGCGGTCGGTATCGGAATGGGAATCGCTGGGGTGCATCGGGGGCCTCCACGGCAGTCGCACGGTCTACGGTCGCAAGGGCCGTGCCAGCGTGGCCGGACCCCTCCGCAGGCGATAGCGGCCGCGGGCGCTCCAGCTTTAGGGTCGCAAACTGACGTGGAGGGCCTGGACTTGCCCCTGTTCAGGCTTCACGCGATCATGGCGCCCGGCTGCGCACCATCCACGCAGTCGCCGCAGGAGACAGTCCCATGGCTTCGGTCACGCCCCCCGGTCTGGCCTACGAGGTCGATCACGACCAGGCCAACCATCGCTTCACTGCCCGTGTGCGTGGACAGGTGGCGGTGCTCGATTACCAGATCAAGCGCAGACGCATGGTCATCACCCACACCGAGGTGCCCGAGCCGATCGCCGGCCGGGGCATCGCCGGCGAGTTGACCCGCGTGGCGCTGCGGTTCGCGCGGGAGCAGAAGTACAAGGTCGTGCCGGCGTGTGCCTACGCCGAGGCATTCCTGCAGCGGCATGAGGAGTATCACGACCTTCTGGCGGGATGACGCCAGCGGGCTACGCTTAAGCCAGGGCGGGCGATGATGGATGAACATGAACAGGGGATCCCGATGAAGATTGGAAACAACCGGCTGCTGCGCGGAAGCGTGCTGGCCGGTGTGGCAGGCGTGCTGTTGCTGGCGGGCTGCCAGCGTGAAGCCGAAACCCCGGCACCGGTGGCCGACGCGGCGCCGGCGGTCGATGCCTCCGCCACGGGCGAGGCGCCCGCTGCGGAAGCACCGCTCGACCTGCGCGACGTGATCGAGAACAACGAACGCGAGGTGGTGGGCATCAGCTATCCGGCAGGCATCGATCGTTATCCGGGCCTGGCGCGTGCGCTCCAGGACTACGCCACCACGGCCCGCAGCGAGCTGCAGCAGGCGCTCGATGGGCTGGGCAACGACAAGCCGACCATGCCCTACGAACTCTCGCTGAGCTTCGAGAAGGTGCTGGAGACGCCGCAGCTGGTGGTGGTGAGTGCCGATGGCAGCCGTTACACCGGCGGCGCCCACGGCGAACCCCTGGTGGCACGTTTCGTCTGGCTGCCGGAGCAACAGCAGATGCTCAGCGCCGACAAGCTGGTGACCGACAGCAAGGGCTGGAAGGCGATCAGCGATTTCGTCGCGGACCAGCTGCGCGAGCGCGTGGCGACACGCCTCAGCGGCGAGGACATGGAGCCGGCCGAGCTGCAGGAGTCGCTGCGCAATGCATCGCGCATGATCGCCGATGGCACCGGCCCGCAGCCCGACAATTTCAGCCAGTTCCAGCCGCTGACCGACGACAAGGGGCAGATCACCGCGCTGCGCTTTGTTTTCCCGCCCTACCAGGTGGGTCCATACTCGGATGGAACGCAGACCGCCGATGTGCCGGCGGCGGTGCTGTTGCCGCACGTGGCCAAGGATTACGTGGAGCTGTTCGCACGCGGTTGAGCGCAGACGAGGAGGGGGCGTGGATACAGGGTTGCAGGAGCGGGTCAGCGGCCTGCTCCACGAAGCCGGGGTCCGCATTGGCGGCTCCCGGCCACAGGACATCCAGGTACATGATCCGAGGTTCTTCGCACGGGTCATGGCGCACGGTTCGCTCGGCCTGGGCGAGAGCTACATGGATGGTTGGTGGGACGCCAACGTCCTGGACGAATTCCTGGTCCACCTCATGCAGGCGCATCTGGACGAACGGGTGCACGGCTGGCGGGAAGTGGCCGACGCGCTGAAGGCGCGCCTGTTCAACCTGCAGGCCGGGCAGGGAAGCTACGAAGTCGGCCGTCGCCACTACGATCTGGGCAACGATCTGTACCAGGCGATGCTGGGCCGGCGCCTGGTGTACAGCTGTGGCTACTGGCGGCAGGCCGATGATCTGGACGCTGCACAGGAAGCCAAACTGGACCTGGTCTGCCGCAAGCTGGGATTGCGCCCGGGCCAGCGGGTGCTGGATATCGGCTGTGGCTGGGGCGAGGCCCTGAAGTTCGCTGCCGAACGCTATGGAGTCAGCGGGGTCGGTGTAACGATCTCGCAGGAGCAGGCGGAATTCGCGCGCGAGCTGTGCGCCGGTCTGCCGATCGAGATCCGCCTGCAGGACTACCGCGCGCTGGACGAACCCTTCGATGCGATCTTCTCGATCGGCATGTTCGAGCACGTCGGTGACAAGAACTACCGCAGTTTCTTCGAGGTGGCGCGGCGCTGCCTGTCGCCACGTGGCCTGCTGCTGCTGCACAGCATCGGGACCAACGTGTCGCGGCATCGTACCGATCCGTGGATCGCGCGCTACATCTTTCCCAACTCGATGCTGCCCTCGGCGGCGCAGATCAGCAGGGCGTTCGAGGGGCGGTTCGTGTTGGAGGACTGGCACAATTTCGGCACCGACTACGACCTGACCCTGCAGGCGTGGCGGCGCAACGTGGAAGCGGCGTGGCCCCGGCTGGATGCGCGCTATGACGAGCATTTCCGGCGGATGTGGCGCTTCTATCTGGCCGGTTCGATGGCGACCTTCCGTTGCCGGCACGCGCAGTTGTGGCAGCTGGTGCTTTCGCCGGAAGGTGTGCCGGGAGGCTATGTGGCGCCGCGATGAAGCCAGAGCGGGGGCAGATCCCTTTCGCAGAAAAGGGCTCTGACCCCAACCACAACGAAAAAACCGCCCGGTTTCCCGGGCGGTTCTGTTTTCAGCTCAGCGTACCGGCGATCAGTTGCCGGTGCCGGTCAGGCCACGCTTCTCCAGCAGCGGTTCGATCTGCGGCTCGTGGCCGGCGAAATCGCGGAACAGCTGCATCGCGTCGACGCTGCCGCCACGCGACAGCAAGGTGGCACGGAAGTGGTCGCCGTTCTTGCGGCTCAGGCCACCGTTCTCGCGGAACCACTTCTGGGTGTTGGCGTCCAGCACTTCCGACCAGATGTAGGCGTAGTAGCCGGCCGAGTAGCCGCCCATGATGTGGCTGAAGTACGGGGTCTTGTAACGCGGCGGAACCGGTGCGTAGTAGATGCCGTCCTTCTCCAGCGCGGCGCGCTCGAAGGCCATCACGTCCTTGGCGGCTGGCACCTGGTCCGGGCCGATCTGGTGCCAGCGCTGGTCCAGCATGGCCGCACCCAGGTACTCGGTGGTGGCGAAGCCCTGGTTGAACTTGGCCGCGGCGATCACCTTGTCCAGCAGTGCCTGCGGCATCGCCGTGCCGTTCTGGTAGTGCTTGGCGTAGTTCTTCAGGATGGCGCTGTCATCGGCCCACATCTCGTTGACCTGCGAGGGGAACTCGACGAAGTCACGCGGCACCGAGGTGCCCGAGAAGTACGGGTACTTCACGTTCGAGAACATGCCGTGCAGGGCGTGGCCGAATTCGTGGAAGGTGGTCGTCACCTCATCCCAGGTCAGCAGGGTCGGCTGGCCGGCCGGCGGCTTGGGGATGTTGAGGTGGTTGGCCACCACCGGCTTGAAGCCGGTCAGCTTCGACTGCGAGACATACGAGTTCATCCATGCGCCGCCGCGCTTGGAGGCACGGGCGTACGGGTCGAACAGGAAAATCGCCAGCTGGCTGCCGTCGGCGTCGAACACGTCGTAGACGGTGACATCATCGTGATAGACCGGCAGGTCGGTGCGCTGCTTGAAGGTGAGGCCGAATTCCTGGTTGGCGGCGAAGAACACGCCGTTCTCCAGCACGTTCTTCAGTTCGAAGTACGGCTTCAGCTGCGACTCGTCGAAGTTGTACTTGGCCTGGCGCACCTTCTCGCTGTAGAAGGCCCAGTCCCACGGCTCCAGCGCGAACGTCGGCTTGCCCGCGGCCTTCTGCTCCTGGTCGATCATTGCCTGCAGGTCGGCCGCTTCGCGCTTGGCGTTGGCCACTGCGGCCGGGGCCAGCTTGCCCAGCATCGCGTTGACCGCCTCAGGGGTCTTGGCGGTCTGGTTGGTCAGGTTGTACGCAGCGAAGTTGGCAAAACCCATCAGCTTGGCCTTGTCGGCACGCAGCTGCATGATGCGCGAGACGATGGCGGTGTTGTCGAACTCGCCGCCGCGGCTGCCACGGCTGACCGATGCTTCGTAGATCTTCTGGCGCAGGGCGCGGTTGGCCAGGTTGGTCAGGGGCGGCTGGCCGGTGGTGTTGAGCAGGGTGATCACATACTTGCCATCCAGGCCACGGGCCTTGGCGGCTTCGGCGGCGGCGGCGATCTGCTCCCTGGACAGACCATCCAGTTCCTTCACGTCATCAACGGTGATCGCCGAAGCGTTCACTTCCGACTGCACGTTCTGGCTGAAGCGGGTACCGAGGTTGGCCAGCTCGGCGTTCATTTCCTTCAGCTTCGCCTTGTCCGCGTCAGACAGCTTGGCGCCGGCGCGCACGTAGTTGTCATAGTACTTCTCGACCAGGCGCACGCCTTCGGCGTCCAGACCCAGCTGCGTGCGGGTGTCATACAGCGCCTGGATGCGCGCGAACAGCTTGCTGTTCAGGGCGATCGCATCGCTGTGCGCGGCGAACCTGGCCGAGTAGTCGGCCTGCAGCTTCTTGCGGGTGTCGTTGGTGTCCGCGCCGACCAGGGCGAAGAACACGGTGGTGGCGCGGTCAAGGATGTCACCGCTCTTTTCCAGGGCGATGATGGTGTTGTCGAAGGTCGGCTTGGCCTTGTTGTTGGCGATGGCCTCGATTTCCTTCAGCTGCTGCGCCATGCCGGCGTCGAAGGCCGGAGCGAAGTCGCTGTCCTTGATCTTGTCGAACTGCGGATAGTGCAGTGCCAGCGGGCTTTCGGCGAAGAACGGGTTGGCCTGCTGTGCGGTGGTGCTGGCAGCCGGGGTGGCGGCGCCGGCGGAATAGGCGGGCAGGGCAAGGCCGAGGGTCATGGCCACGGCAAGGGCAAGGCGGGTGGTCAAGGCGGTACTCCGGTAAGGCAGACAAGTGCCCGAGGTTAACCCGGGGTAATGGGATCGGGCTTGTGTCGAAAGGCATGGGCGGGGATACCATCGGAACCCCCCATTGCGGAGATCTGCCATGACCACTGCGTTCGATTTCGGTTTCACCGACCTGGACGGCCAGCCGCAGGCCCTGGAGCAGTACCGCGGCAAGGCGCTGCTGCTGGTCAACGTGGCCAGCAAGTGCGGTTTCACCCCGCAGTACGAGGGACTGGAGGCGCTGTGGCGCGAGTACGGCCCGAAGGGCCTGGTGGTGATCGGCTTCCCCTGCGACCAGTTCGGCCACCAGGAACCGGGCAATGCCGAGGAGATCCGCAGCTTCTGTGCGCTGACCTATGCAGTGGACTTCCCGCTGTCGGAGAAGATCCAGGTCAACGGCGACGGTGCACACCCGCTGTGGAAGTGGCTGAAGTCCGAGAAGACCGGCCTGCTGGGGCTGAGCGCGATCAAATGGAACTTCAGCAAGTTCCTGGTCGGACGCGACGGGCAGGTGCTGAAACGCTACGCGCCGACCGACAAGCCGGAAAGCCTTCGCGGGGACATCGAGAAAGCGTTGCAGTCCCGGCAGTAAGGGCTGCCGCTTCCCGCAGCAGCGCCGGACGCAGGCCCGGCGCTACGGGTCACTTCTCGACGAAGGCGCGCTCGAACACGTAGTGACCGGGCTGGCCGATGCGCGGGGAGACCTGGAAGCCACGGGCATCGAGCACCGTGCGCAGGTCGGCCAGCATCTGCGGGCTGCCGCAGATCATCGCGCGGTCATTCTCCGGGCTCAGTTCCGGCAGGCCCAGGGTGCGCTGCATTTCCCCGCTTTCCATCAGCGAGGTCAGGCGCCCCTGGTTGGCGAACGGTTCGCGGGTGACGGCCGGGTAGTACAACAGCTTGTCGCCGATCATCTCGCCGAGGAACTCGTGCTCACGCAGGTCCTTCTCGAAATAGTCGCGGTACGCCAGGTCCTTCTCGTAGCGCACGCCGTGGCACAGGATCACCTTCTCGAAACGCTCGTAGGTCTCCGGGTCCTTGATGATCGACAGCCAGGGCGCCAGGCCGGTGCCCGTGCCCAGCAGGTACAGGTTCCTGCCGGGATGCAGATCGCTGATCAGCAGGGTGCCAGTGGGCTTCTTGCCTACCAGAACCTTGTCGCCGGGCTTGATGTGCTGCAGGCGCGAGGTCAGGGGGCCGTCCTGCACCTTGATGCTGAAGAACTCCAGCTGCTCTTCCCAGTTCGCGCTGGCGATGGAGTAGGCGCGCAGCAGCGGCCGGGCGTCGGTTTCCAGGCCGATCATCACGAACTGGCCGTTCTCGAAGCGGAAACCGCTGTCGCGGGTGAGGGTGAAGCTGAAGTAGGCATCGGTCCAGTGGCGGACCTCAAGCACCGTTTCGGCGCCGAAAGCGGAAGACATGGGCGTATCTGTTGGAAGTCGTCGGGGTAATTCTATCTCAAATGAGACAGGTTCTCATTAGGCGGAACGAGAGGCGTTCTCAGCGGTAGCCGGCGGCCTGCAGCTCGAACAGCTCGGCGTAGCGGCCGCCCTGGGCCATCAGCTGCTCGTGGGTGCCGCTGGCCTCGATCCGGCCATCGGCCAGCACCAGGATGCGGTCGGCCATGCGCACCGACGAGAAGCGATGGGAGATGAGTACGGCAGTGCGATTGTCCGCCAGTTCCCTGAACCGCTGGAATACCTCGAACTCGCTGCGCGCATCCAGCGCTGCGGTCGGCTCGTCCAGGATCATCACCTGCGCATTGCGCATCCACGCGCGGGCGATGGCGATCTTCTGCCACTGCCCGCCGGAGAGGTCCACGCCCTCCTTGAAGCGACGCCCGATCAGCTGGTCGTAGCCGCGTGGCAGCGACTCGATCACTTCCTGGGCCATGCCCCGGCGCGCGGCATCGGCAACCCGTCCCCGGTCCGCCATCGCCTCGACCTGGCCAACGCCGATGTTCTCCCCGGCGCTCAGGTTGTAGCGCACGAAGTCCTGGAAGATCACCCCGAGATTGGCGCGCAGGTCATCCAGGTCATAGTCGCGCAGGTCCCGGCCGTCGAGCAGGATGCGCCCCTCGTCAGGCTCGTACAGCCGTGCCAGCAGTTTGACCAGCGTGGTCTTGCCGGCACCGTTCTCGCCGACCAGTGCCAGCACTTCGCCGGCATGCAGCTGGAAATCGAGGTGGCGGACGGCCCATTGCTCGGCATCGGGATAGCGGAAGCCGACGTTCTCGAACACGAAGCCCTGGCGGATGGGCTGCGGCACGGCTGCGGCGCCCTCGCGCGAATGGATCTCCGGCTGGATCTGGAAAAACGAGAACAGATCGTCCAGGTACAGGGCCTGGCTGGCCACCTGCGAGAAGCCGATCAGCAGGCCCTCCAGCAGCTGGCGCAGGCGCAGGAAGCTGCCGGCGAGGAAGGTCAGGTCGCCGATCGAGAAATCGCCGCGCACCGTGCGCCAGGCGATGTAGGCGTAGGCGGTGTAATAACCCAGCGTGCCCAGCGCGGCCAGCAGGGTGCCCCACAAGGCACGGCGCCGGGCCAACGCCCGGTTGGCCTTGAACAGCGCCACCGACAGGCTCCTGTAACGCTCCACCAGGAAGCGGTGCAGGTTGTAGATCTTCACTTCCTTGGCCGTCTCCACGCTGGCGCCGAGCTGGCGCAGGTAGTCGAGCTGGCGGCGCTCGGGCGTCCATTGGAAATTCAGGCTGTAGCCGGCGGCGTTGAAGTGCGATTCGCCGATGAAGGCAGGCACCAGGGCCAGCGCCAGCAGCAGGATCAGCCACGGCGCGTAGACCAGCAGGCCCACCGCCAGGCTGACCACCGTGATGGCGTCCTGCACCTGGCCGAACAGCTGGCTCATCAGGTTCATCCGGCCCATCGTCTGGCGTCGTGCGCGGTCCAGCTTGTCCTGCAGGTCCGGATCCTCGAAGTCCTCCAGATCCAGCGTTGCGGCGTGCTCCATCAGCCGGATGCTGGTGGCGTTGGCGAACAGCTCCGACAGCAGGGCATCGGCGTAGGCCACCATCCGGCCCAGCAGGTCGGAGACGATGGCCAGGCCCAGCTCCAGGGCCAGCAACCCGAGCAGCGGATTGAGCAGGCCGCTGGCCAGGGCCTCGCCCAGCGGCGGAAAGCCGGCGTCGTGCCGGCTCAGCTGCAGCGCGCTGTCGATGATCAGCTTGCCCACATACAGCATGGCGACAGGCAGCAGGGCACGGATCAGGCGCAGCCCCAGGCTGACCAGGGTCAGTGCGGGGCTGGTCTTCCACACCAGCCGCAGGAACGGTGGCACGTTGCGCATCGCATTGAAGCGCTGGCGCAGGCTGGGTTTCTTTTCGACTGAAGGCATGTCGCCATTGTGCGCGCCGGAGCCGTGGCGAAGGCATGAATGCGACGCCCGCAGGGAGCGCGCGTCAGCGCGCCACCGGTGCGGAGCCGCGCTGCGCGAGGCCCCGCACTCTTGTGGATCAGGGCAGCGGCGGCAGCAGGCCGGCGCCGAGGCGGTTCCAGGCGTTGATCACCGCGATGCCCATGCTCAGGTCGCTGATGCCCTTCTCATCGAAGTGCGGTGCCAGCGCATCGAACGCTGCCTGCGATGGCGCGGCGTCGGTGAGCCGGGTCAGGGCCTCGGCCCAGCCCAGCGCAGCGCGCTCACGCGCATCGAAGAAGCGGCTTTCGTGCCAGGCGGGCAGGGTGTCCAGCTTGCGCGGCTCGATGCCACTCTTGCGCAGCGCCGTCCCGTGCATGTCCATGCAGTAGCCGCAGCCGTTGAGCTGCGACACGCGCAGGAACATCAGTTCCATCAGGGTCGGATCGATCGAACTGTCATGCACTGCCTGGCTGGTATCGAGCAGGCCCTTGAAAGCCTTGGCGGCCAAGCGGGTATAGGGAACGCGGGGTGAGGCGGGGTTGGACATCGTGGGCTCCACGGCGGCCCCGATGGCCGCCTTCCCTTACCAGGACGCCGCCGCGTCTGCGTGCGTGACAACCGCGGGCAGTTTTTGCGGATTGAGCACGCTGTACAGGCGCGCGATGCGGCCATCGATCACCTCGATGGTGGTGACCGAATGCAGGCGATCGCCGTCGAAGCCCAGGATCGCCGGCTCGCCGTTGACGTAGCCCAGCCGGGCCGGGTGCGTGCCGCCGCGGCGGGCAATGGCCCAGAACAGGCGGCCGATGCGTTCGGCACCCTGCAGCGGGCGCACCGCTGCGGTGACCACGCCGCCTCCATCGGAGACCATCAGCGCGTTGGCATGCAGCAGGGCCTGGATCGCCTCGCTGTCGCCACGCTGCGACGCATCCATGAATCGTGCCAGCAACTGCCGGTGCTGGCCGGCGTCGGCATTGAAGCGCGGCCGGCCGGCCTGCAGCCGCTGCCGGGCCCGGTGCACCAGTTGCCGGCAGTTGGCCTCGCTGTGGCCGATCAGGTCGGCGATCTCGCGATAGTCGTGGTCGAACGCTTCCTTCAGCAGGAACGCGGCGCGTTCCTCCGGGCCGAGCTGTTCAAGCAGGGTCAGGAAGGCCACCGATACATCATCGGCCAGGGCATGCAACTGGGCCGGGCCGGGCGCCGGGTCCGGCTCCAGGGTGACCGCCATCGGTTCAGCCAGCCACGGGCCCACGTAATGCGCGCGCTCGCGCTTGGCCGCACGCAGACGGTCCAGTCCCAGGCGCGTGGTGGTGGTGACCAGCCATGCCTCGGCATCGCGGACGCTGGCCGGGTCGGCGCCGGACCAGCGCAGCCAGGCGTCCTGGACGACGTCCTCGGCGTCGGCGCGGCTGCCCAGCAGGCGGTAGGCGAGGGCCATCAGGCGCGGACGGTGGGTCTGGAAGGCGGTTTCGGCGTTCATGCGGGCAAGGACGCCGCAGCGGGCGGGGGCGTGACAAGGGCTTGGGGTCAGATCCCTTTCCCCGGGAAAGGGTTCTGACCCCACAGACTCTACCCGCAGCCGGGGAGGGGGTAAAATGGGCGGATTACCCCCGCCAGCCTCGAGCAAGCGAGCAAGCCGTGACATCGATCAAGCAGGAAGACCTCATCCAGTCCATCGCCGACGCGCTGCAGTACATCTCGTACTACCACCCGGTCGACTACATCAAGAATCTCGCCGCTGCCTACGAGCGCGAGGAGTCGCCGGCCGCGAAGGAGGCGATGGCCCAGATCCTGATCAATTCGCGGATGTGCGCCGAAGGCCATCGTCCGATCTGCCAGGACACCGGCATCGTCACCGTGTTCCTGGAAATCGGCATGGATGTGCGCTGGGACGACGCCACCATGGGCGTGGAAGACATGGCCAATGAAGGCGTGCGCCGCGCCTATCTGCATCCGGACAACAAGCTGCGTGCTTCGGTGCTGGCGGATCCGGCCGGCAAGCGCATCAACACGAAGGACAACACCCCGGGCGTGGTCAACGTCAAGGTCGTGCCGGGCAACAAGGTGGATGTGATCGTGGCCGCAAAGGGCGGCGGTTCGGAAGCCAAGACCAAGTTCGCCATGCTCAATCCGTCCGACTCCATCGTCGACTGGGTGCTCAAGACCGTGCCGACCATGGGGGCCGGCTGGTGCCCGCCGGGCATGCTGGGCATCGGCATCGGCGGCACCGCGGAGAAGGCCATGCTGCTGGCCAAGGAAGCGCTGATGGAGCCGATCGACATCACCGAGCTGCAGGCCCGTGGAGCGTCCAACCGGATCGAAGAGCTGCGCCTGGAGCTGTACGAGAAGGTCAATGCGCTGGGCATCGGCGCCCAGGGCCTGGGTGGCCTGACCACGGTGCTGGACATCAAGATCAACGATTACCCGACCCACGCGGCCAACCTGCCGGTGGCGATGATCCCGAACTGCGCCGCGACCCGCCACGCGCACTTCACCCTGGATGGCAGCGGTCCGGTGATGCTGGATCCGCCGTCGCTGGAGGACTGGCCGAAGCTGACCTACGACGCCTCCAAGGGCACCCGGGTGGACCTGGATACGATCACCCCGGAGGAGGTGGCCAGCTGGAAGCCGGGCCAGACGCTTCTGCTCAACGGCAAGCTGCTGACCGGCCGCGACGCCGCGCACAAGCGCATGGTTGACATGCTCAACAAGGGCGAGGAACTGCCGGTCGATCTGAAGGGACGCTTCATCTACTACGTCGGCCCGGTCGATCCGGTGCGCGATGAAGTGGTCGGTCCGGCCGGGCCGACCACGGCAACGCGCATGGACAAGTTCACCCGCCAGGTGCTGGAACAGACCGGTCTGCTGGGCATGGTCGGCAAGGCCGAGCGCGGCCCGGCTGCGATCGAGGCGATCCGTGACAACAAGTCGGCGTACCTGATGGCGGTCGGTGGCTCGGCCTACCTGGTGTCCAAGGCGATCAAGGCGGCCAAGGTGGTCGGGTTCGCCGATCTCGGCATGGAAGCGATCTACGAGTTCACCGTGCAGGACATGCCGGTGACAGTGGCGGTCGACTCCACCGGCGAATCGGTGCACAAGACCGGCCCGCGCGAATGGCAGGCCCGCATCGGCAAGATTCCGGTGGTGGTGGAGTAAGCGCGGCACACGCTAGGTGGCAAACGGCGCCTGTTGGCGCCGTTTGTCGTTTAACGAGCCGGCACGGAACATCTGCTAGTTTCCATGCGACTCGAACCGGGAACGTTCATGCCGCTGTTACGGAACTTCGCGCTTGCCGGGCTGTTCGCACTGGTCGGCTGCAGCAGCACCTCCTCCTCGTATGAAGGAGCGGATTTCAGCGCATCGGCGCAATGCCGCATGCAGTGCCAGGCCAGCCATCGCAGCTGCATGGCGCAGGCGGACAGCCTGGGCAGTCGGCAGAGCAGCTGCGAACAGCAGATGGCTCCGGCTGCCGACAAGCGCTGCAAGGACATCGCCAATGCCGATCTGCGCCGCTCGTGCGAACTGAAGGCGCATGACTGCACGCTGCGGCAGCCGATGATGAGCTGCGGCGAACGTCGCGACACCTGCATGAGCAGCTGCGGTTGAGCAGTGGCCGCCGGGCGGGCGCATAATTGCTGGCTCTACCCGCAACGGATCCCGCGCATGAGCACCACCCTGTATGGTTCGTCGAGTACCGCTTCGCTGGTCGTGCACTGGCTGCTGATCGAACTGGGCATCGAGCACGAACTGGTGCTGCTGGATTTCGACAGGCGCGAGCACAAGGCGGCGGACTACCTGGCGTTGAATCCGGCCGGGAGGGTGCCGACCCTGAGGATCGATGGCCTGCTGTTGACCGAGGCAGCGGCCATCGCGCTGTACCTGGCCGACCGCCATCCCGAAGCGGGGTTGCTGCCGGCCGTGGGCACGCCCGCGCGGGGCGAGGCCTATCGCTGGATGTTCTGGTGCGCCAACACCCTGCAGCCTGCCTATCGTGCATGGTTCTATCCGCACGAAGCGGCGGGCGAGGCCTGCGTGGAGGCAACGCGTGCGATGGCCCGGCAGCAGCTGGAGGCGGCCTGGCAGCATGTGGCGGCGCACCTGCAGGCGCACGGGCCTTACCTGCTGGGCGACGCGCCCAGCGTGGTCGATTTCATGCTGGTGATGCTGATGCGCTGGTCGCGCAACATGCCCCGGCCCACTGACACCTGGCCGGTGCTGAAGGCGCACGCAACCGCGCTTAAAGCGCGCCCCGCCTTCGCGGAAGTCTATCGACGCGAAGGCATCAGCGACTGGCGGTGATCGCCGGCGTTGAGCCGAGCGCGTGCCGCCGGGCATGGCCCGGCGCTGCCGGGTGGTGCGTCCGGGCTACAGGATCTCCAGCACCGTTTCCGGCGGGCGGCACAGGCGCGTGCCCTTGGCCGTGCGCACCACGGGCCGGTTGATCAGGCGCGGGTGCGTCGCCATCGCCGCCAGCAGGGTCGCCTCATCGGCCCCGGCCAGCGCCAAACCGGCAAACTCCGGTTCCTTGCTGCGCACCAGGTCGGCGGCGGCCAGCCCGGATTCGGCAAGCAGCTGGCGCAGGGTCGCCACGTCGGGCGGTGCCTGCAGGTACTCGATCACCTCCGGCTCGATGCCGGCGTCGCGGATGAGCTTCAGTGCGCCGCGCGAATTGCTGCACGCCGGGTTGTGCCAGATCGTCACGCCCATCAGAACCATTCCAGCAGCGACACGCCCACGCCCACGTAGGTGGCCTTGTGGTTGTAGTCGATCAGGCTTTCGCCGTATCCGTCGAAGACCTGGATGTGGCCGCGCAGCAGGTTGCTGATCGGGAAACCGTAGTCGAGCTGCAGGGCGCCATGCGAACGGTCGCCGGTACGCAGCGAATGGCGCGCCATCAGGGACACTTCGTGGCCATTGCGGTTCCAGATCAGGGTCGCGTCGCCGCGGCCCATGTAATCCTCGATGTCCGGGTTGTTGTCATCGCTGCGCGTTTCGGGAATGCGGTACCAGGGCCGCAGCACCAGCGCCCAGTTCTCGCGGTCCAGCCCGACGTTGAGCATCACCCGGTTCCAGCTGCGCGAAAGGGGATCGGCGCGGCCGTTGGACTGATGGTTGAGGCTGATGCCGGTCATGCGTCCGCGCCAGCCACCAATGGAGTAGCCGTTGCGGAACACCATCATCACTTCCGGCTCGTAATTGGTCTCGCGGAACGGGCGCGAATTCTCGGCGTTGTAGGCCTGCCAGCGCGAGCTCTGGGTATAGCCGGCCCAGATGTCGCCGTTGTCGCCGAACAGATTCTCGGCGATCTTGGTCTTGAAGCTGATCTGGAACTTCAGCTCGGCACTGTCCAGCGCCTGCGGCTCGGTCACGCTGTTGGCCGGATTCGGCGACTGCGGCATCTGGTTCTTGTCGCTGGTCCAGAACGCCGGCAGCAGGTACACCGGCTTGTAGGCCCGCAGCTGGAACGGTCCCAGCTTCGAGTCTTCCGCCAGTTCCCAGCGGCTGTCCAGCAGGGAACCGCGGCCTGCATTGGCCAGGGCGCTGTCGTCGGGGGCGGGGCGCAGCACATCGCCGACCCGCGCCCGCAGGTTCTCTTCGCCCTGGCTCAGGCGGGCGGCGCGACGCTGTTCGCGCAGCGCCTGCGCGGCCTGCTGCGCGGCGGCATCGGCTTCGGCAGTGGCCGGAGCGTTACGGCCGAACAGGCGGTCGTAGCACGACAGTCGGGCGGCGTCGGTTTCAATGGCCGCGCAACCGGCCGGCGTGGTGGTCGTGGCAGGCGCGATTTCCTGCGCGGCCAGCGGCCCGCTGGCCAGGGCAAGCGCCAACGGCGCCAGACGGGGGAACAACGGCGGGAGGGTCATTGCAGCAGGCCCTTCGGGATGACTACGGGAAGACGCACAGTGTGGCGGCTGCCCGCAGCAACGGCCAGCCCCATGGAGTTATGCCCGGCGCAGGTGTGCGCGTGGCGTGAAGATCGTTCGTTACAGGAACCAGGCGAACGCGAACAGGCCCAGCATCGCGATGACCATCGCCAGTTTCAGCGCCAGGCCCAGCAGGATGCCCAGCCAGGTGGCGAGTCCAACCTTGGTCGAGCGGCCCAGCTCGCGCGTGTGCCAGTACTCGCCCAGCAGAGCGCCGATCAGCGGGCCGGCGAACAGGCCGATGGGCATGAAGAACAGACCGGCGATGCTGCCGATGAAGGTGCCCCACAGCGCCTTGCGGCTGGCCCCGACACGCTGGGCCCCGACCACCGTGGCCAGCACATCGGCCAGCAGTGAAAGCAGGGTCAGCACGCCCAGTACCAGCAGGGTCGGCCAGCCGACATGGGTGAAGCCGTCGGCCCACGCCGCCAGCAGCAGGCCGACGAACACCAGCGGGATGCCTGGAAGTGCCGGCAGGACGATGCCGGCTATACCAACCAGGACAAAAATGACCGCTAGCAGATACAAGATGAATGAGAGGCCCATGCTGTCCCGTATGGTTGTCTTTTTGGGGTTGACAGTGAAAGATTTTGCCAGTTGCTTTTTCGTTTTGGCCGGGTTAAGTTGCAGTCGCTGAGCTTGGCAAGGTCACCGTGGATCGTGGCCTGATGAAGCAAGATCTTCCCGATCCGCTGCATCGATGCACCTCGCTTCCCCCTTGCTTGTCAGCCGCCCACAAGGCGTTTCCAACAACAAGAGAGAGTCATCAGGGAGTTAGTGAGATGTCCGAACGCGAGAACGGTACTGTCAAGTGGTTCAACGATGCAAAGGGCTTCGGCTTCATCAGCCGTGAAAACGGCGAAGACGTGTTCGTGCACTTCCGCGCCATCCAGACCCAGGGCTTCAAGAGCCTGAAGGAAGGCCAGAAGGTCACCTTCACCGTCGTGCAGGGCCAGAAGGGCCTGCAGGCCGACGCCGTGCAGCCGATCTGACCGGTCTGCAGCCGTCACATGAAAAAGGCCCGCGCAAGCGGGCCTTTTTCTTTGTCCGGGGCCGGCAGCGGATCAGCGCAGGATCACCCGGCCGTTGACCACGCGAACGTAGGTGTTTTCGCGGATGCCGCCCAGATCACGCTGGTTGACGACGATGGTGCGTCCGTCATCCATGCGCACGCTGATGTCATACGTATCGCTGGTCACGTTCTTCTGGATCTGGTTGCCGGCCAGCGCGCCACCCACGGCACCCGCCGCTGCGGCGATGTTCTTGTTGCCGCGGCTGCCGCCGGTGTGGTCGGAGATCTCATGGCCGGCAACCGCACCCACAATGCCGCCGAGGATCGCGCCGGTCGCGCTGGGCGCAGTGCGGCCGGACTGCACGGTGTTGATGCGGGTGACGATGCCGCAGTCGGCGCAACGGCCCTGGTTGTAGCCGGAGTTGTTGCCGTAGCCGCCGTTGTTGTACCCATTGTTGTAGCCGCCGCCGCCGTAACCCGGCGAGGTGGCGCAGCCGGCCAGGGCGAGGGTGGCGATGGCACTGGCGGCGATGAGCTGGATCTTCATGGGGCGTCTCCTGGCCGTGAAGGCGGATGTGTTGGGTGGTACTGCGTCATGCAGCAGGGTGCGCGAATCGTCTCCTTTCCAACGTGAACAAGACGCCAATCAACGCCGCCATGACCGGCTGCGGGATGAACGCTGTTCAACGGAAATCCTGATGGCAGGCGCGGCAGTCCGCCTGCAGCGTCTGCACCACCTGGGCCAGCGCGGTGCAGTCTGCCGGTGGCGTCGCCAGGGCGGCATTGAGGCCGGCGCGGTACTGGCTGGCATGCTGCTGGAACTGCGCGCTGTCCTTCAGGCCGGGGAAGGCCAGGTCCAGGTCGTTGGAGAGCAGGCGCAGCGTCTGCAGGCGCGGCACGCTGTCGGCCAGGCTGCAGCGGTTCTGCTGTTGAGCCTGCTGCAGCAACTGGGATTGCCGCTGCATCACCTGCATCAGGCTGTCCGGGAAGGGGTCACGGCGGGCCTGCAGGGCGCGGCCGACCATCACCGTGGCGATCAGGCCGATCAGCAGACCCAGCGCGAGCACGAACAGGTAGCGATAGGCGGAAGACGGCGGGCGAGGGGGGCTGGCGTTCATGGCGGGCTCTCCGGGTGTGCAACGGTAGGTTCGACCCGGCGTGCTGTGGACGCCGGCCGCTGCACGTTAAAATAGACCGATGAACGAACAGGTCAAACAACGCTTCGCCGGCATCGAACGGCTGTATGGCGTGGGTGCGCTCGAGCGCCTGCAGGGCAGCCGCGTAGCGGTGGTCGGCATGGGCGGGGTCGGCTCGTGGGTGGTCGAGGCGCTGGCGCGCTCGGCGGTCGGCCATCTCACCCTGATCGATGCGGACGACATCTGCGTGTCCAACACCAACCGGCAGCTGCCGGCGCTGGAGGGCAATTACGGGCGCAACAAGGCCGAAGCCATGGCCGAGCGCTGCCGGGCGATCAACCCGGAACTCGATGTCGACGCGGTGCAGGCGTTCCTGACCACCGCCAACATGGCGGAACTGCTGGATCGTCGCTTCGATCTGGTGATCGATGCCTGCGACAGCTTCCGGGTCAAGGTGGAGACCATCGCCTGGTGCCGCCGCCGCAAGCTGCCACTGCTGACGGTCGGCGCCGCGGGTGGCCGCACCGATCCGACCCTGGTACGCATCCGCGATGTCTCGCGCACCGAGCACGACGCGATGCTGGCGCTGATCCGCAAGAAGCTGCGCAGCGAGTTCAACTTCCCCAAGAACGCCAAGCGTTACTTCGGCGTGCCGGCGGTGTACTCGCTGGAAAATGTGAAGTATCCGCAGGCCGATGGCAGTGTCTGCGGCCTCCGTCCCAACCTGGGGGCGGACGCTGCGCTCAAGCTTGATTGCGGCGCAGGGCTGGGGGCGGCCACCCATATCACCGGTGCCTTCGCCTTTGCCGCCGTCGGCAAGGCGCTGGAAATGCTGCTGGAGCCGAAGAGGGTCAAGTCCGAATCCGTTGAGGCTTGACCGGTAGCGCCGGGCCATGCCCGGCGAAACGGCGATCAGGCGGCCGGCAGCGCGAACAGCCGCCGCGCGTTGTCGGTCGTGGTCCTCGCTACCGTCTCCAGGTCGGTCTGCCGCAACGCCGCGACGTGGCGCGCGATGATCGAGAGGCGTGCCGGCTCATTGCGCTGCCCACGGATGGCCGCGTCGGGCTGATCGGGCGCGTCCGTTTCCAGCAGCAGCTGCTCCAGCGGCATCTCCCGGACCAGCCGTTGCAGGCGCTGTGCCCGTTCGTAGGTCAGGGGGCCGCCCAGACCCAGCAGGAAGCCCTGCCGATGCAGCTGTGCCGCCTGCTCCGGGCTGCCGGAGAAACTGTGCACCACGCCGCGCAGGCCACCGATGCGGCGGATCGCTGCGATCACCGTATCTACGGCCCGACGCGCATGCACGATCACCGGCAGGTCGAAGTCGCGCGCCAAGCGCAGCTGGCCGGTGAAATAGGTCTGCTGCGCCTCCGCATCCAGGCCTTCCACGAAATAATCCAGGCCGCATTCGCCGATCGCCCGCGGACGCTCACGCTCGATCCATTCCCGCAGCAGCGGAAGGTGCCCGGCGCGATGCTCGGCAAGAAACATCGGATGCAGCCCGTACGCGGGGTACAGGCCGGGTGCCTGCTGGCAGACCTCGCGCAGCTTCGGCCAGCTGGCGGCGGTGACGGCCGGCACGACCTGGAACTGCACCCCGGCCGCGCGCGCGCGCTCGATCACGGCGGCACGGTCGGGGTCGAACTCGCCTGCATCGAGATGGCAATGGCTGTCGACCAGCACGCTCAGCGCTGCTCCAGCGGTGGCGGCGTGCGGGTGCCGCGGCTCTTCCAGTTGGCCAGCAGCAGTGTGCCCAGGCCCAGCACCAGCTCATCGACGAAGGGAAGCGGATCGGGAATGAACAGGGTCAGCGCGAACAGCCCTGCCGTGAGCTTGAACAGCGTGGGGTAGCGCAGCCGGCGCGCCCATTGCAGTACCGGCAGCAGCATCGGGTTGGCCATGGCGGGATCCTCCTGGTGAATATGCAAACGCTACCACGGGCCCAGCATTTCCCGATGCTGAATGGGTTACGGCGACGAGCAGGAAATGTGGAGATTCCGTTCAGGGAGGCCGTGCTGCAATCTGTGCCGAGAACGTTGCGGACGGTCCGCAAGGAGCAGGTCATGAAAAGCACAACTACAACTGTCCTGGTCGCAGCGGGCGCGCTGCTGGTGGGTGGTATCGCCACGGCCGCCTTCATGAAGAGCGGCAACCCGTCGCCGGATTCCATCAGCGCCGGCGCCCCCAACGGCGAATCGCGCCTGGCCGATGGCAGCGGCACCGACGATGGTGCGCGTGGCAACCAGCTCGATGCCACCGCGCCGCGCGGCCTGGAGTATGCCGATGTGCTGAAGGTCGACCCGATCACCGAAAAGCAGAAGGCGTACGCCACGGTCATCGGCACCGACGCGGTGCGCGAGACCTCCACCACACAGACGCCGCACGAGGTCTGCCAGGATGTGGTCGTGCAGGAACGCCTGCCCGAGCGTGATGGCAACGTCGGTGGCACCGTCGCCGGCGCGGTGATCGGTGGCCTGCTGGGTAATCAGGTTGGCGGCGGCAATGGCAGGAAGGCGGCGACCGCAGCCGGTGCCGTGGCCGGCGGCCTGATCGGCAACCAGGTGGACAAGCGCCACGTCGGTGGCCGTGTGGTCAACCGCACCGAGCGCCAGTGCCACACCGAGACCGCCACCTCCGAGTCGAGCCGTGTCACCGGCTACAACGTCACCTATCGCAACGAGGACGGCACCACCGGCACCATGCGCATGGCCAGCAAGCCCGGCAACCGCATCGCCATGGGCACCAACGACGTGGTCAAGGGTTACAACGTGACCTACCGCTATGATGGTGCCGAGAAGACCGTGCGCATGGACAACAAGCCAGCCAGCGATCGCCTGCCGGTGGTCGATGGCCAGCTGGTCACGCAGACAGCGGCAGCCGGCGCCACGGCACCGACCCGCCAGTAATCCTGCCGCTGCAGCGGACAGGCGACAGGCCGGCTTCTGCCGGCCTGTATGTTTTTGTGGCCGGGTGACATTTGCAATGATGGCGCTCCGTCATCGCCCTGGAGTCGGCATGAGCATCTTCGACCTGCGCCTGGAAACCGAGCGCCTGATCCTGCGCCCACCGCATCGCGAGGATTTCGAGCCCTATCTGGCGTTCTGCGCGGATGAAGAGGTGATGCGCACGCTGGGCGGAGTACAGCCACCGTCAGTGGCATGGCGTGGATTCTGCAGCCTGGCTGGCGCGTGGCAGTTGTTCGGCTTTTCGATGTTCAGCGTGATCGAGAAATCCAGTGGTGAGTGGATCGGTCGCATGGGGCCCTGGCAGCCACAGGACTGGCCGGGCACCGAGGTCGGCTGGAGCATCCGGCGTGCCAGCTGGGGCAAGGGCTACGCGCCGGAGGCGGCGACCGCTGCGATCGACTGGGCATTCAACGCACTCGGGTGGGAGGAGGTGATCCATACCATTGCCGAGGACAACGAGAATTCCCGTGTCGTGGCCCGCAAGCTGGGCAGTACCCTGCTGCGCATGGGCGAGCTGCCGCCGCCGTACCAGGGCAAACCGATGCAGATCTGGGGGCAGTCGCGCCAGCAGTGGCAGCAGCGCGTGCGCTGAGGGGCCCGACGGGCTGCATCCAGCGGCGGGCTGCGCGATGGGCATGCTGCACCCGCGCTTGGCATCGGCGGGCGCGCTTGCCAGACTGCGCGCAACCGGTCGTTGGCCGGGTCTCCTGGAGCAGGCAATGGTGGAAGAACGCGTTCCGTTGACGGTGCATGGCATGTCCGTTTCAGGCAATTGCCACAAGGTGCGCATGCTGCTGGAACACCTCGGCAGCCGCTATCGCTGGGTGGAGGTGGACAGCGCCCATGGCCAGACCCACACGCCGGAGTTCCTGGCATTGAATCCCAATGCGAAGGTGCCGTTGATCGTGCGCGAGGACGGCCGCGTGTTGACCGAATCGAACGCGATCCTGTTCTGGCTGGCCGAGGGCACGCCCTACCTGCCCGGCGATGGCTGGGAGCGGGCGCAGGCGTTGAGCTGGATGTTCTTCGAGCAGTACACGCATGAACCCTGCGTGGCGGTGGCCCGTTTCATCCGTGGCTGGACGCCGGCCGACTCCCCGCGGCGCGCCGAACTGCCGCGCCTGCAGGAGCGCGCCAGCACCGCACTGGCGGTGATGGAACAGCACCTGCGGCAGTCGCCCTGGTTCACCGGCCGCAGTTATGGCATCGCCGATATCGCGCTGTTTGCCTACACCGACGTTGCCAGCGATGGTGGCATCCGCCTTGATCCGTTCCCGCAGGTGCAGGCCTGGCTGCAGCGGGTCCGGGCACAGCCGCGGTTCGTGCCGATGCCGGCCGTGGGCGCGGAGGTGCTGGCGCGATTCAACGCGGTGGCCTGATTCCGGGGGGAGCGTCGGGCAGGCCGGCTGCGAGGAAGCCGGGCGGGCCCCGCGCCACGCTACGCAACAACGACACGGAGGGTGTTCGATGTTCGCTGTGGTTCCAGATCCCATTCCCGCGCGCATGCGCGGGCTCAACCGCGCCGAAGTGTGCGACGTCAATTTCCTGGAGGCGGTGCGCGGCTGGCGGGGCACGCCACGGCCACGGCCCGCGCCGCACGCGCCGATCCTGCCAGGCAGCACGCTCAGCGCGGCGGCCTTTGCCGACCTGTTCGATTCGCAGCTGGCCAGCCGCCAGCTGGACCTGATGGCACGCGTGCTGCGCGTGCAGAACAAGGTCTTCTACACCATCGGCTCGTCCGGACACGAGGGCAATGCGCTGTTGGCGCGGGCCTGCCTGCACACCGATCCTGCGTTCCTGCACTACCGCTCCGGCGCCTTCATGGCCGAGCGCGCGCGGCAGGTGCCGGGCATGGATCCAGTGCGCGACGCGGCACTGTCGTTCGCCGCCAGCGCCGACGATCCTGCCAGCGGAGGCCGGCACAAGGTGTGGGGCAGCCGGCCGTTGTGGGTGTTGCCACAGACCTCGACGATCGCCTCGCACCTGCCCAAGGCGCTGGGCACTGCGTTGGCCATCGAGAGCGGCAAGCGCCTGGGCCAGCCGTTGCCGATTCCGGCCGACAGCATCGTGGTCTGTTCCTTCGGCGACGCCTCGGCCAATCACGCCACCGCACAGACGGCGTTCAACACCGCCATGTGGTCGGCCTACCAGAAACTGCCGGCGCCCATCCTGTTCGTCTGCGAGGACAATGGCCTGGGCATTTCGGTGAAAACACCAGAAGGATGGATCGCCGAGCGCTTTGGCGGCCAGCCGGGACTGGACTACTTCTTCGCTGACGGGCTGGATCTGGCCAGCGGCCATGCGCAGGTGCAGGCCGCGGTCGAGCATTGCCGGACAACCCGCAGGCCGACCTTCCTGCACCTGCGTACCACGCGGCTGATGGGGCATGCCGGTACCGATTTCGAGGTGGAGTGGCGCGCGTTGCCGGAGTTGTGTGCGGCGGAGGCGCAGGATCCGCTGCTGCGCTCGGCGCAGATCGCGATGGAGTCGGGCTGGATGGATGCCGCGGCCGTCGAGGCGGCCTATGAAGCGATGCGTGTGCGCTGCATGGCGGCCGCCGCCGACGCCGAGCGCCAGCCGAAGCTGCAGTCCCTTGAGCAGGTGATGGCACCGCTGGCGCCCTATACACCTGCAGCGGTGCACGCCGAGGCCCGGCGCGCGGTCGCGGACGAGGCGCGACTGTCGCTGTATGGCGGCGCCGACGCATTGCCGGAGCGACAACCGCCGCGTCATCTGGCCATCCAGATCAATCACGGACTGCAGGAACTGCTGTGCAAGTATCCGCAAAGCCTGTTGTTCGGCGAGGATGTGGCGCAGAAGGGAGGCGTGTACACCTTGACCCGCGACCTGCTGCGTCGTTTCGGCCCGCGTCGGGTGTTCAACACGCTGCTGGACGAGACCATGATCCTGGGCATGGCGCAGGGGCTGGCCAACATGGGCATGCTGCCGATCCCCGAGATCCAGTACCTGGCCTACCTGCACAATGCCATCGACCAGATACGTGGCGAGGCGTGTTCGCTGCAGTTCTTCTCCAATGACCAGTTCCGCAACCCGATGCTGGTGCGGGTGGCAGGGCTGGGCTACCAGAAGGGATTCGGTGGCCATTTCCACAACGACAATTCGATCACCGCCCTGCGCGACATTCCCGGCCTGGTGGTGGGCTGTCCCTCGCGTGGCGACGATGCCGTGATGATGCTGCGCACGTTGGCGGCGCTGGCCCGGGTGGATGGCCGCGTGGCGGTGTTCCTGGAGCCGATCGCGCTGTACATGAGCAAGGACCTGCACGAGCCGGGTGACGGCCAGTGGCTGTTCGACTACCCGCAACAGGGCCAGGCGCTGCTGCCGGGAGAGGGCCGGGTGTATGCCCCCGAGGCGCAGGATCTGGTGATCTACACCTATGGCAATGGCGTGCCGATGGCGCTGCGTGCCGCGCGGGTGATCGACCAGCAGCTCGGGTGGCAGGTGAGGGTGGTCGATCTGCGCTGGCTGGTGCCGCTGGACGGCGGATTCATTGCCACCCAGGCGGCCACGGCGCGGCGCGTGCTGGTGCTGGACGAGGGGCGTCACAGCGGTGGCGTGGGCGAGGGGGTGGTCACGGCCCTGGTCGAGGCCGGCTTCGGTCACCTGCCGCTGCGTCGGGTCTGCGGCGCCGATACCTATACGCCGCTGGCGGGGGCAGCAATGTTCGGCCTTCCAAGCGACAATGCGGTGATTGGCGCCGCCCTCGACCTGGCGCAGGAACCCTGATGCATGTGTGGATTGGCGGGAATGCTGTTGCCGGCACCGATGGTGCCGGCCGAGGAACTGCAGGCACAGGCCCTGGCCATGGGCCAGGCGCTGCACCATCGCGGGCCGGATGATGGTGGCACCTGGGTCGATGCCGCTGCCGGGATCGCACTGGCGCACCGCCGGCTGAGCATCCTCGATCTGTCCCCGCTGGGCCACCAGCCGATGGCATCGTCCGACGGCCGCTATGTGATGGCCTACAACGGCGAGGTCTACAACTTCGCGGCCCTGCGCGCCGAACTGGAGCCGCTGGGCCATGCGTTCCGTGGCCACTCCGATACCGAGGTGCTGCTGGCTGCGATCCTGCAGTGGGGCCTGGAAGACACCCTGCAGCGCTGCAACGGCATGTTCGCCATCGCTCTGTGGGACCGCAGCGAGCAGTGCCTCTGGCTGGCCCGCGACCGGGTCGGCAAGAAGCCGCTGTACTACGGCTGGGCCGGTGACGCGCTGGTGTTCGGTTCCGAGCTGAAGGCACTGTGGCAGCATCCAGCGTTCGACAACGATATCGATCGGGATGCGTTGACGCTGCTGTTGCGGCTGGATTACATCCCGGCGCCGCACAGCATCCATCAGCGCTGCTACAAGCTGATGCCCGGCCGGGTGCTGCGGGTGGATGCGGCGATGGTTGCCGCCGGAGCCGGCGCGCACCGGCCGGAGCAGGCGCAGCGTCCGTACTGGGACGCGCGTGCGCGCATGCAGGCCGCACTGGCCGCACCCTTCCAGGGCCGCATCGAGGAGGCCGAGGAGCAGCTTGATGCCCTGCTGCGCGACGCCGTGGCGTTGCGCATGGTCGCGGACGTGCCCGTCGGCGTGTTCCTGTCCGGGGGGACCGATTCGTCGCTGGTGGCGGCGCTGATGCAGGCGCAGAGCAGGCAGCCGGTGCACAGCTTCAGCATCGGCTTCCAGGATTCAAGCCACGATGAGGCACCGCTGGCCAGGGAACTGGCCGCGCATCTGGGCTGCGACCACACCGAGCTCTACGTCAGCGGGGCCGACGCACTGGCGGTGGTGCCGCAGTTGCCGACGATGTTCGACGAGCCTTTTGCCGATGCCTCGCAGGTGCCGACCGCGCTGGTGGCCCGGCTGGCAAGGCAGGGGGTGACCGTGGCCTTGTCCGGCGATGGTGGCGATGAGCTGTTCTTCGGCTACACCCGCTACGTGCGCGCGCTGCGCAACTGGCAGATGCTGGGTCGCGTGCCGGGCCCGCTGCGGCGCTGGATGGGTGCCCGCGCGCAGCAGCAGGGCGAGGCATCGCGCACGGGAGGCCTGGCGGCGCTGCTGGCCGAAACCGGCGCCCGCGGCATCGGCGATGTATACCGCAACCGCATTTCGCGCTGGCGTGACCCGGCGGCGGTGGTGCCCGGTGCGCAGCCGGCTGGCAGCTTCTATGACCTGGCCGATCCGCTGCACGGCGCGGGCACGCCGGCAGACGCGATGATGCTGGCCGATTTCGTGACCTACCTGCCTGATGACCTGCTGTGCAAGGTCGACCGCACTTCGATGGCGGTCAGCTTGGAGGCGCGTGCGCCGTTGCTGGACTGGCGGGTGGCCGAGTTCGCCTGGTCGCTGCCGCTGGGCTTCAAGCGCAGTGAAACGACCAGCAAGGTCCTGCTCAAGCGCGTGCTGGGCCGATACGTCCCGCACGCGATGGTGCACCGGCCCAAGCGTGGTTTCGGTGCGCCTGTCAGCGACTGGCTGAAGGGCGACCTGCGGCCGTGGGCCGACGATCTGCTGCAGCCTTCGCGGCTGGAACGCGAAGGCGTGCTGTCGGCGGCCGCGGTGCAGCCGCTGTGGCAGCAGTTCCTTGGCGGCCAGCGCAAGTGGCACACGCATCTGTGGAACGTGCTGATGTTCCAGGCATGGCAGGCCCACTGGCGCCAGGTCCGGGCCAGCATCAGCGGCTGACCTTCACTGCCTGGAAAGGGGACGGTGAATAGGATGGGTTTCCCGCACCATGAGGAGTCCGTCCGATGTCCGTTCCCACCATCGCCGTGTTCGTCGGAAGCCTGCGCCGGGAGTCATGCAACCGCCGGCTGGCCCATGCACTTGAAAAGCTTGCCGGCGACCGGGCCCGGTTCCAGTACGTGCAGATCCGCGACCTTCCCCTGTATGACCAGGATTTCGACGCCGATTACCCGCCATCGTGTGTCCGCCTGAAGGAGCAGGTGCGTGCCGCCGACGCCGTGCTGTTCGTGACACCCGAATACAACCGTTCGGTGCCGGGCGTGCTGAAGAACGCCATCGACATCGGCTCGCGCCCCTATGGCGACAGCGCATTCGCAGGCAAGCCGGCTGCGGTGATCGGTGCGTCCATCGGCCAGATCGGCACCGCGGTGGCCCAGCAGCACCTGCGCAACAGCCTGGCCTTCCTCGACATGCATGTGCTCGGCCAGCCGGAGGCGTTCATTCATTTCAAGGACGGCCTGATCGACGCCGACGGTACGATCCACAACGACGCCACGCGGGAATTCCTGCAGGGGTATGTGGACCGGTTCCTGGCGCTGATCGCGGTGCACGTGAAGGGCGATTGAGACGTATGGGGTCAGAGCCCTCTGCGTTGCAGAGGGATCCGACCCCAGCCACATCCGGGGTCGGATCCCGGCGCGCAGCGGCGGGCTCTGACCCCACTTGCAGCTGAGCGGGCCAGAGCCCGTACGCTGCACGGAATCCGATCCTGGCCGGCTGATCTGCGATAATGACGCACTCGGGCGTCGCACGGGCGCCCGTCGCAGGCAGTGCGACGCCTCCGCGCCATTCTGGCCAGGCTCCGGCGGATATCCCCCGTTCTTCCACGGCTTATCCACAGGCTTGTCCATGGCCGCCAGGGTCGGCGCATGCCTACACTCGTCTGGCCCCACTTTTGCAGGAAACACCGCCGCATGTCCGCCCGTCCCGGCTTCCGTTCCAACCGCAGAGACCGCGGTGATGGCTTCGAACGCGATGATTCGCGCATCGACCAGCTGCGGGTGCCACCGCATTCGGTGGAGGCCGAGCAGGCGGTGCTGGGTGGCCTGATGCTGGCACCCGAAGCGTTCGACCGGGTCAACGACCAGCTGACCGAGACCGACTTCTATCGCCGCGATCATCAGATGATCTACCGCGCGATCCGCGAGTTGTCCGAGCGTGACCGACCCTTCGATGCGGTGACGCTGGGCGAATGGTTCGAATCGCAGGGCAAGCTGGAGCTGGTAGGGGATGGCGCTTATCTGATCGAACTGGCCAGCACCACGCCGTCGGCGGCGAACATCGCGGCCTACGCCGAGATCGTACGTGACAAGGCGGTGCTGCGGCAGCTGATCCAGGTCGGTACCGACATCGTCAACGATGGTTTCCAGCCGGAAGGCCGCGACAGCAGCGAGCTGCTGGCGTCGGCGGAAAAGAGCGTGTTCGCCATTGCCGAGCAGGGCGCACGCGGGCGTACGGATTTCGTCGCCATGCCCGGCGCGCTGAAGGATGCCTTCGAGGAACTGCGCAACCGCTTCGAGAACGGCGGCAACATCACCGGCCTGCCAACCGGCTACAACGATTTCGACGCGATGACGGCCGGCCTGCAGCCGACCGACCTGATCATCCTGGCCGCGCGCCCGGCGATGGGCAAGACCACCTTCGCGCTGAACATCGCCGAGTATGCGGCGATCAAGTCGAAAAAGGGCGTGGCGGTGTTCTCGATGGAAATGTCCGCATCACAGCTGGCGATGCGACTGATCTCCTCCAATGGCCGGATCAACGCGCAGCGCCTGCGTACCGGCCAGCTGGAAGACGAGGACTGGAGCCGCGTCACCAGCGCGATCAAGATGCTGAAGGAAACCAAGATCTTCATCGACGACACGCCGGGCGTATCGCCGGAAGTGCTGCGCTCCAAGTGCCGCCGCCTCAAGCGCGAGCACGACCTGGGCCTGATCGTGATCGATTACCTGCAGCTGATGAGCGTGCCCGGCAACAGCGAGAACCGCGCGACAGAAATCTCGGAGATCTCGCGTTCGCTGAAGGGCCTGGCCAAGGAGCTGAACGTGCCGGTGATCGCACTTTCCCAGCTCAACCGCTCGCTGGAAACGCGTACCGACAAGCGCCCGGTGATGGCTGACCTGCGCGAATCGGGCGCCATCGAGCAGGACGCGGACATGATCGTGTTCATCTACCGCGACGACTACTACAACAAGGAAAACTCACCGGACAAGGGCCTGGCCGAAATCATCATCGGCAAGCACCGTGGCGGCCCGACCGGTTCGTGCAAACTGAAGTTCTTCGGCGAGTACACGCGTTTCGACAATCTGGCCCACGATTCGGTCGGTTCGTTCGAGTAGGGCTGCCGGCCGCGGGCCGGCGATCTTCTGTTCTGCAAGAGCCGGGCGCGTGCCGGCTCTTTGCGTTGGTGCGAGCGCAAGGCGCGTACCTTGCCGGGCGATGGTCACATGACGTGTAACTGACATGTAACTGGGCCTTCCTACCATGCCGCCGCTGTCCTCCCACTTCCGACGCCCGTCGCTGGCGTCCAGCGCGTCCAAGGAATCCGCCTCCCATGCCGTCCCACGCTCCGCTCCGCCGCAATCTGCTGGCTCTGCTGGTCTGTGCCTCGCTGCCGTCGCTGGCGGCCGCTGAAACCGCCCCCACCTCCGATGCACAGTCGGCGACCACCCTCGATTCAATCTCGGTGATCGGCCGCGGCGAAGCGCGCCAGGTGCAGCGTGTCACCGCCGAGGACATGAAGGTGCTGCCGCCGGGCGCGAATCCGCTCAAGCTGCTGGCCAGCAAGCCGGGCGTGCATTTCGAGTCGGGTGACGCCACCGGTGCCTACGAGTGGTCGACCAGCATCAGCCTGCGCGGCTTCAACCAGAACCGGCTTGGCTACACGCTGGACGGCATTCCGCTGGGCAACATGAGCTACGGCAACAGCAACGGCCTTCATGTCAGCCGCGCGGTCATCAGCGAGAACCTGGGCGGTGCGGAAGTCTCCACCGGCATCGGCGCGCTGGGGACGCCGTCCACCAGCAACCTGGGGGGCGTGTTCCAGTTCTATTCGATCGATCCTTCCACCGAGTACGGCGTGGTGCTGGCGCAGGGCTTCGGCAGCGACAACGCGCGGCGCAGCTATGCGCGCCTGGAGACCGGCGAGCACCAAGGGTTCGCCGCGTACCTGTCCGGCGTGTACTCCGAAGGCGACAAGTGGAAGGGGAAGGGCTCGCAGGAGCTCAAGCAGTTCAACGGCAAGGCGGTTTACAACTTCGGCGTGGACAGCAGGATCACCGCGCTGTTCAACGCATCACGCCGCGTCGAGGCGGACTACCAGGATCTGTCGCTGGAGATGATCGACCGCCTGGGCTGGAACTGGGACAACTACGCGCCGGACTGGGACCGCGCGCTGGCCGCGGCACGCGGGCAGTTCAGTGGCGGCGTCAACAGCCCCTGGGATGCGTACTACTCCGGTCATGGCCTGCGCAACGACGATATCTCCAGCGTCGCCGGCGACTTCGGCCTCAACGAAGCGATGCGCCTGAAGGTCAATGTCTACAATCACAGCAACCGCGGGCAGGGCCACTGGTTCAGTCCGTCCAATCCTTCCAATCCGGGCACCGCGCGCGAGATCCCGATCTCGATCCGCACCACCGAGTACGCGATCGACCGTACAGGCGTGACCTCCGCGTTCACCTGGAACGTCGGCGGGCACGAGCTGGAAGCCGGCCTGTGGTACGAGGACAACGGCCACAGCGTGCAGCGCAACTTCTACTACATCGATGGCCCGATCACCGATGACTTCTTCCTGCGCAATCCGGACCAGCGCGTGTGGCGCCAGCTCTACACCACCATCACCCGCCAGTTCTATGTGCAGGACCGCTTCCGCCTGTTCGACGACCGCCTGACGGTGGACATCGGCGCGAAGTCGCCGCACACCCGCACCCGCGTCCGCACGCCGCTGGGCAGCTATGCCAACAACAGCAGCCTGACCTCCAGCAAGGGACTGCTGCCGCAGGCCGGCTTCAACTTCAAGCTCAACGAAGGCAATGAAATCTTCGGTTCGTTCGCCAGGAACATCGCCGCCTATGCGCTGGGCGTGGGCAGTCCGTTCAACGTGCCGCAGCAGGCCTTCGATGCCAGTGCACGCAACCTCAAGCCGGAGCAGTCGCGCACGATCGAACTGGGCTGGCGCGGCTACGGGCAGGGGTATGAGGCGTCGGTCGCGGTGTACGACGTGAAGTTCGACAACCGCCTGCTTGCCATCGCCCAGTGCGTGGGCATCCTCGGCTGCCCTGCGTTGTTCTCCAACGTCGGTTCGGTGACCAGCCGCGGTGCCGAGGCGACCCTGCAGCTGAAGCCGGTGCAGGACGTGACCTGGTCCAACGCGCTGTCGTGGAACGACAGCACCTACGACGACGACTACGTCAACAACGGGGTGGTACCGACCCGCGGCAGGAAGACCGTGGATACGCCGGAATGGATGTTCGCCAGCACCCTGGCCTGGACGCCGGGCCCGTGGGACATGCGCCTGTCCGCCAACCATGTCGGCAAGCGTTACGTGACCTATACCAATGACCTGTCGGTTCCCAGTTACTGGCTGGTCAACGCCTCGGTGGCTTACGATTTCGGCTCCCTGGGGCCCGCGCAGAACCTGACAGTGGCAGTGAACCTGACCAACCTGGCGGACAAGCGTTACCTGTCTTCGATCAACACCAACGGCACCTATGCCGCAGATCCCACGCGCAGCCTGGCGACCATGCAGGTGGGGGCGCCGCGGCAGGTGATGGCGACGGCGACCGTGCGCTTCTGATGCAGCGGCCCTTGGATCCGGAGCACCGTCGCCGCCTGCTGCGCATGGCGTGGCAGGGCACGGGGGCGGCGATCGCACTGGCGGCGATGCCGGGGCTGGCCACGGCAGGCCCACGGCCACGTCTGGGCCGCGATCCGTTCACCCTCGGCGTCGCCGCTGGCGATCCGGATCCGCAGGGGGCGGTGCTGTGGACACGGCTCGCCCCCGATCCGCTCAACGGTGGTGGCATGCCGCCGCGGGCGGTGCCGGTGCGCTGGTTCGTGGCCGAAGATCCCGGCATGCGCCGTCCGGTGCAGCGTGGCGTCGCCGCAGCGGTGCCCGAGCTGGCGCATTCGGTGCACGTGGAGATCAATGGCCTTCGTCCCGGCCGTGACTATTACTACCGTTTTGCCTGCGACGCTGATGAGGAAAGCACGGTCGGCCACTTCCGCACCGCGCCGCTGCCGGACGCGCAGCTGCAGCAGCTGCGCTTGGCCCTGTGCACCTGCCAGGCCTGGAACAGCGGCTACTACCCGGTACTGCGTGATATCGCGCGGAACGATGTCGACCTGGTGCTGCATGCCGGCGACTATCTGTACGAGTACAGTCCACTGCAGAACGTACGCGGCCGCACACTGGATGCGGAGCGATTCAGCGGCGAGACCGTCAGTCTGCAGCGTTATCGCGACCAGTACGCGCTGTACAAGCTCGATCCGGACCTGCAGGCAGCGCACGCCGCGCACGCCTTTGCGGTGATCTGGGATGACCATGAGGTGCAGAACGACTATTCCGGCGTCCATCCTGAAAAGGACAGCGTGCCGGTGGAGGACTTCATCGTCCGGCGGGCCGCTGCCTATCGCGCCTTCTACGAGCACCTGCCCATGCGCAGCGCTCCGGCCGGCAATGGTGGCCTGCGGGTGCACCGGCGCCTGCGCTACGGCGACCTCGCGCAGCTGAGTCTGCTCGATTGCCGCCAGTTCCGTCCGGCCAACCCCTGCGGCGTGGGCGAGTCACCGCGCTGCGAGGCGGCACTGGACCCGCGCATGAGCATGCTCGGGTCCGGCCAGGAGGCGTGGTTCGCACAGTCGATGGCGGCCGCGCGGGGCACGCGCTGGAATGTGGTGGTGCAGCAGCTGCTGATGGCGCAGCTGCGGCTGGACGGCGGCACCCCGCGCGAGCGGTTCTGGAACGATGCCTGGGATGGGTATCCTGCCGCGCGCAACCGGTTGCTGCAGGCGCTGCAGGCAGGCGGGCAGGGCAATGCGATCGTGCTGGGAGGCGACTGGCATTCCACGTTCGTCAACGATCTGAAGCTGGACTTCGATGCGGCCGATGCTCCCGTGGTGGCCACCGAGTTCATCGCCCCCGCCATCAGCAGTGGCGGAGACGACACACCGTATGGCCCTTACTACGGACCGTCGATTCCCCTGAATCCGCACATCCGCTATTTCGACGGCGACCGCCGTGGCTGGTGGAGGCTGCAGCTCAACCGGCAGGCCGTGGATGCGGAACTGCGCTTGGCCGACAGCGTGCTGCGTACCGATGCCGCGGTGCGGACCGCCGCGCGTTTCCAGGTCGCCCACGGCCGCCCGGGGGCGGTGCAGGTATAGCGGCTGCGTTCCGGGTTTCGTCGCGCCCTGCCGGGTTTCGTCGCAAACCGTTTGCTCCCTCCGGGGCAGGGCGGCACTGTGGTCGCAGGCGGCAAGGGGCCGCTGCAAGGAGACCGTGATGAAGACCCTGTTCGCGCTGGGCGTGTGGTGCCTGCTGTTCGTGCTGTGCTGGCCGTTGGCGATCCTTGCCCTGATCGCCTGGCCGTTCGTGTGGCTGCTGAGCCTGCCGTTCCGCCTGGTCGGCATCACGTTCTCGGCGCTGTTCGCGTTCCTGCGCGCGCTGTTCATGCTGCCGGCACGCCTGCTGGGTGGCGGCCGCGGTCCGGTGGCTGCGTGATGACGCCGGCCATCGCGGTACTGGTATTGGCGCTCGCGGCGCCGGCCCCTGCCACGCCCGCGACACCACCGTCCGCCTGGCTGGAACGCCAGCAGACCGCCGCTGCCGACGAAGCGGATGCTGCGGCGGCCAAGCTCGCCAAGCCTGACAGGCCCAAGGAACGCTGCAGGGTGGTGAAGGAATGGAAGGTGGGTGAAACCGTGGTGCAGCATCGCATCTGTGACGATGCACCGGAGCCGCCTGCTGGAAAGGTGTAGCGCCGGGCCCATGCTCGGCTCCACATCAGAAGGCCAAACAAAAAAACCCCGCCGAGGCGGGGTTTTCCTGTCATGCCACCGGGCCGATCAATTGGCCTTGTGGATGGCGCGCTTGCTGACCGCCATCGCCGCGTCGTGGACCACTTCCGACAGCGACGGGTGGGCGTGGCAGATACGGGCCAGATCATCGGCCGAACCGCTGAACTCCATGGTCAGCACGCCTTCGTGCACCAGCTCGGACACGTTGGCGCCGACCAGGTGCATGCCGAGGATGCGATCGGTCTCGGCATGGGCCAGGATCTTCACGAAACCTGCCGGCTCGATCATTGCCACGGCACGGCCGTTGGCGGCGAACGGGAAGCTGCCGGCCTTGTACGGGATGCCTTCGGCCTTCAGCTGTGCTTCGGTCTTGCCCACCCAGGCCAGTTCCGGCTCGGTGTAGATCACCCACGGAATCGTGTCGAAGTTGACGTGACCCGGCAGGCCGGCGATCAGTTCGGCCACGGCGATGCCTTCCTCGAAGCCCTTGTGCGCCAGCATCGGGCCGCGCACGCAGTCGCCCACCGCCCAGACGCCATCGACGCCGGTGTGGCAATGCGCATCGACTTCGATCTGGCCACGCTCGTTGACCTTCACGCCGGTGCCTTCGGCCAGCAGGCCCTTGGTGGCAGCGCGACGGCCGACGGCCACCAGCAGCTTGTCCACGGTCAGGGTCTTCTCGCCTTCGCTGTCGGTGTAGGTGACAACGACTTCCTTCTTCTTGCCCTTGCCAGTGATCTCGGTCTTGGAGACCTTGGCGCCCAGGCGGATGTCCAGGCCCTGCTTCTTGAATTCCTTGGCCGCGGTCTTGGCGACTTCGGCGTCGGCGACGGCCAGGAACTCCGGCAGCGCCTCGAGGATGGTGACTTCAGCGCCCAGGCGCTTCCACACGCTGCCCAGCTCCAGACCGATCACGCCGGCGCCGATCACCGCCAGGCGGTTCGGCACTTCGGTGAAGTCCAGGCCGCCGACGTTGTCGACGATGGTCTCGCCGTCGAACTTGGCGAACGGCAGTTCGATCGAATCCGAACCGGCGGCGATGATGACGTTGGTGCCCTTCAGCTCGACTTCCGAGCCGTCGTGCTGCTTCACCTTGACCACGTTGCCCGGCTGCAGTTCACCGAAGCCGTAGTAGGTGGCGACCTTGTTGGCCTTGAACAGCATGGCGATGCCGCCGGTGAACTGTTTGACGATCTTGTCCTTGCGGCCAACCATCGCCTCGACGTCCATCTTGGCGTCCTTGAAGCTGATGCCGTGGTCGCCAAAGATGTGGCTCATGTTCCAGAACTGGCGCGAGGAATCCAGCAGCGCCTTGGACGGGATGCAGCCCACGCGCAGGCAGGTGCCGCCCAGCGCCGGCTTGCCATCCTTGCCCAGCGCTGCGTCGATGCAGGCGGTCTTCAGGCCCAGCTGGGCCGCGCGGATGGCAGCGTGGTAACCGGCCGGGCCCGCACCGATGACGACGACGTCGAATTGTTCAGCCATTGAATTAGTCCTTGATGCTTTACCGGAACCCCCTTCCGCGCGGGCGCGGAAGGGGGCGGGAGGTCTTACAGGCCGAACAGCATGCGGCCCGGGTTTTCCAGCTGGTTCTTGATGTCCACCAGGAACTGCACCGAGTCCTTGCCGTCGATGATGCGGTGGTCGTAGGACAGCGCCAGGTACATCATCGGCGCGATCACGACCTGGCCGTTCTGGGCGATCGGACGCTCCTTGATGGCGTGCATGCCCAGGATGGCGCTCTGCGGCGGGTTGATGATCGGCGTGGACAGCAGCGAGCCGAAGGTGCCGCCGTTGGTCACGGTGAAGGTGCCGCCCTGCAGTTCTTCCAGGCTCAGCTTGCCGTCACGGGCCTTCTTGGCGTAGTCGGCGATGGTCTTCTCGATGTCAGCGAACGACATGCGCTCGACGTTGCGCAGCACCGGGGTCACCAGGCCCTTCTCGGTCGACACGGCGATGGAGATGTCCGAGTAGCCGTGGTAGATGATGTCGTCACCATCGATCGACGCGTTGACCAGCGGGAAGCGCTGCAGCGCGTTGGCGGCGGCCTTCACGAAGAAGCTCATGAAGCCCAGCTTGATGCCGTGGGCCTTGACGAACTCGTCCTGCAGTTCCTTGCGCGCGGCCGACACCTTGGACAGGTCGACTTCGTTGAAGGTGGTCAGCATGGCGGTGGAGCTCTTGGACTCCATCAGGCGTTCGGCGATGCGCTTGCGGATGCGGGTCATCGGCACGCGTTCTTCCGGACGTGCGCCACCGGCCTTGCCGGCGCCGCCGTTGCGGGCGAAGTTGACGATGTCTTCCTTGGTCACCGCGCCGCGACGGCCGGTGCCGTCCACGTCGGCCGGGTTCACGCCCTCGGTGATGGCGGTGAAGCGGGCACCCGGCGGCAGCGCATCGGCGGCCGACTTGGCTGCCGGGGCCGGAGCCGCGGCGGGAGCCGGAGCAGCGGCTGCGGCCGGAGCCGGGGCATCGGCCTTCTTCTCTTCAGCGGCCGGAGCCGGGGCAGCCGCCACGGCGCCTTCCTCGATGATCGCCACGACCTGGCTGGAGGTCACGGTGGCGCCCACGTCGAACTTGATCTCCTTCAGCACGCCATCGACCGGCGACGGCACTTCCAGGACGACCTTGTCGGTTTCCAGGTCAAGCAGGTTTTCGTCGCGCTTGACGGCGTCGCCCACCTTCTTGTGCCAGGTGGCGATGGTGCCGTCGGCGACGGATTCGGGCAGTACCGGGGCTTTGACTTCGGTGGCCATGCGGGAGCTTCCTGGTTTGTCTTCTAAATAAGGGGGAGGAGAGTTATTCAGCGACCTGGTCGTTGAACGGGTTGACCAGTGCGTCGGCAATCAGCTGCTGCTGCTCGCGGACATGGTCAGCCATGTGACCGGCAGCCGGCGACGCCGAACGTGCGCGACCGGCGTAATGCAGGTTCTGGCCCTCGGCCAGGCAGAACTGCAGGTGGTGGCGGATCTGGTACCACGCGCCCTGGTTCTGCGGTTCTTCCTGCGTCCACACCACGTCGGTGGCCTTGCCATACTTCTTCAGTTCGGCAGCCAGCAGCGCACGCGGGAACGGATACAGCTGCTCCACGCGGATGATCGCCACGTCGTCCTGGCCACGCTTGGTCTGGTCTTCCAGCAGGTCGTAGTAGACCTTGCCCGAGCACAGCACCACGCGCTTGACCTTCTTGGCGTCGGCATTGGCATCGCCGATCAGGTGCTGGAACTCGCCGTTGGCCAGCTCGTCCAGGGTCGACACCGCCAGCTTGTGGCGCAGCAGCGACTTCGGCGACATCACCACCAGCGGCTTGCGGGTGGTCATGTGCAGCTGGCGACGCAGCATGTGGAAGGCCTGGGCCGGGGTCGACGGCACGACCACCAGCATGTTCTCCAGCGCGCACAGCTGCAGGAAGCGCTCCAGGCGCGCCGAGCTGTGTTCCGGGCCTTGCCCTTCATAGCCATGCGGCAGCAGCAGGGTCAGGCCGGAAATGCGGCCCCACTTGGCTTCACCGGCGGCGATGAACTGATCGATCACCACCTGGGCGCCGTTGGCGAAGTCGCCGAACTGGCCTTCCCAGATGCACAGCGTGTTCGGATCGGTGGTGGAGAAGCCGTACTCGTAGGCCATCACCGCTTCTTCGCTCAGCAGCGAATCGATGACGGTGGCCTTCTCCGGCGAATCCACCAGCTGCCGCAGCGGCATGTAGTAGTTGTCGGTCTTCTGATCGTGCAGGATCGCATGGCGGTGCGTGAACGTACCGCGGCCGACGTCCTGGCCGACCAGGCGCAGTGCATGGCCTTCGTCCAGCAGGGTGGCGTAGGCCAAGTTTTCGGCAAAGCCCCAGTCGCCCGGAATCTCGCCAGCGGCCATCTTGCGGCGGTCGTCGTAGACCTTGGCCACGCGCGAGTGCAGCTGCACTTCGTCCGGGATGGTGTTGATCAGCTTGGCCAGCTCGACCAGCTTGTTCTTCTCGACCTTGGTCGAGACCGGGTCGGACAGCTTGCCTTCCAGCAGCTTCGGCCAATCAACGAACAGCGGGCTGCTCGGCGGAGTCTTCTCGACCTTGGCCAGTTCGGTGGTCACTTCGCCGGCGTCCAGCTTCTCGCGGTAGGCATCGACCATCGCCTTGCCGGCGCCGGCGGCGATCACGCCCGCCTTTTCCAGCTGCTCGGCATACATCTCGCGGGTGGTCGGGTGCTTGCGGATCACCTGGTACATCAGCGGCTGGGTGATCGCCGGCTCGTCGGCCTCGTTGTGGCCCCAACGGCGGTAGCACATCAGGTCGATGACCACGTCCTTGGCGAACTTCTGGCGGAACTCGAACGCCAGCTGCGCGGCGAACACCACCGCTTCCGGGTCATCTCCGTTCACGTGCAGCACCGGTGCGGCAATCATCTTCGCCACGTCGGTGGCATAGCGCGTGGAGCGCGTATCCAGCGGATTGGAGGTGGTGAAGCCGACCTGGTTGTTGACCACGATGTGCACGGTGCCGCCGACGGCGAAGCCGCGGGCCTGCGACATCTGGAACAGTTCCATGACCACGCCCTGGCCGGAGAAGGCCGCGTCGCCGTGGATCAGGATCGGCATGACCTGCTTGCGGGCGGTGTCCTTGCGGCGCTCCTGGCGCGAACGCACGGAACCGGCCACGACCGGGTCGGCGATTTCAAGGTGCGACGGGTTGAACGCCAGCGCCAGGTGGACCGGGCCACCCTCGGTGGCCACGTCGGCGGAGAAGCCCATGTGGTACTTCACGTCGCCGGCCGAGGCGTGCTCGTCGTGCTCGAACTTGCCTTCGAACTCGTCGAACAGCTTGCGCGGGTTCTTGCCCAGGGTGTTGACCAGCACGTTCAGGCGGCCGCGGTGGGCCATGCCGATCACCACGTCCTTGACGCCGTCCTTGCCGGCGCTGCGGATGATGGTGTCCATCATCGGGATCAGCGCATCGCCGCCTTCCAGCGAGAAGCGCTTCTGGCCGACGTACTTGGTGTGCAGGTAGCGCTCCAGGCCTTCGGCCGCGGTCAGGCGCTCCAAGGTGCGGCGCTGGGTGTCAGCGTCCAGCTGGTAGTTGCCGCCGGCCAGTTCCAGCTTCTTGTAGATCCACTGGCGCTGCTCGACCTCGGCGATGTGCATGAACTCCGCACCGATCGAACCGGTGTAGGTCGCCTTAAGGCGCGCCAGCAGATCGCGCAGCTTCATGCGCGGCTGGCCGCCGACGCCACCGGTGCTGAACTCGCTGTTGAGGTCGGCATCGGACAGGCTGTGGAACGGCAGGCCCAGGTCCGGCGTATTGACCGGCGCAGCCAGACCCAGCGGGTCCAGGCGGGCGTCCAGGTGGCCGCGCGAACGGTAGGCGGTGATCAGACGACCGACATTGCGCTCACGCTCGTCGCCCGCACCTGCGCCGGTGCCGGCCTTCAGCGCATCCTTGGCCGCGTCCGCGATGTGGGAAATGACGGCCGAGTGCGGAATGTCACCTGCTTCGCGGCCCTTGAAGCCGTCGAAGTAGGTCTTCCATTTGGGATCGACACTGTCCGGGGAGACGAGGTACTGCTCGTACAGGTCCTCGACATAGGAGGCGTTGCCGCCGGCGAGTTGCGAAGATTGCGCAAACTGCTTCAGTAGATTGTCCACGATGGAGGGTGTTGATTCGCTTTGTGGGGTATGGCTTAAGAAGGACCCGGCAGGAAGATGAATAGCCCTGCGCAGGCGCGTTCAAACAGCCAAATTGTACCCCCATCCGGACACGAAGGGGCATCGCGGAGGCCATCGTGCGTCCCCCGGTGCCGCTTCCAGACAGGTTGAACCCGACCGTCGCGCTCAGAGGCCGAGCGCGCGGAGTTCGCTGCAATCGCGCGAACGGTCCCAGACGCGCTGCAATTGCTGCTCGAACTGCCGCGAACGTGCCGGCAGCGCGATGCCGGCCTCGCCGTCGAGGCGATGGCCGATCAGACGAAAGTAGAAGTCGCCCCTGTCATTGATCAGGCAGGCGGACGCCAGTGCCCGGTCGACCGGATCGGCCACCTCGCGGAACAGGATCACGCTGGGCAGCCGCTGTGCCATCGCCAGCAGCGGCGCGCCGGCACGGCCAATGGCTGCCGCGTCATGCACGATCGCCCGCAGCTGCTTGTCGTGGCGGGCACTGGCGAAGCGGCGCAGGGCGGCCTGTACCGGGCCGGCAGCGAGCAGGCCCGGGTCCAGCAGGTGGCTGTGCAGCCATACCTGGCGACGGGCACGGTGGAAGATGGCGGTGGTGGTGGCCACGGCCTCGGCGTGGCTGTTGATCGCGCTGGCCGCGTCCAGCCGGCGGCGCATCTGCTGGTGCCCCAGGCCGGCCTCCTCGAAGACCTCGCCCTCAGGCAGGAAGCCCTGCCGCGCGTAGAAGTCGCGGGCGGGCAGCTGTGCGTGCAGATGCAGCTCGGCCAGGCCGAGGCCATGGCCGGACTCGACCAGGGCCTCGAGCAGGGCTTCACCGATGCCCTGGCTGCGGTGGCTCGCCAGCACCGCCATGCGGCCGACGCGGCCATCAGGTGTGAGCCGGCCAGTGCCGACCGGCGTGCCGTCGGCATCCAGCGCCAGTACATGGGCGCTGACCGGGTCCATCGCGTCGCGCTCCAGGTCGCTGGCAATGCCCTGCTCCTGCACGAACACCTGCTGGCGCACAGCGTGGATGGCGCCATGCGCATCGGCATGACCTACCTGATGGACGCGGATCGAGGGCATGACTCAGGCGCGACCGGCGTCGCTGTCGTCTTCTTCGTCGTCTTCGAAGTTGACGATGACCTCGATGCCATCGTCATGCACGGTCACCACGTGGACATCGTCGGACACGGCGTCGTCATCGATCACCTCCACCTGGTCGCGGCCTTCGACCACCTCACCGAGGACGCCTTCATCCTCGCCCTCGTCGTCGGCGCCATACAGCTCGCTGGGGTCGATCAGCTGGAACACGCCGCCGACCAGCAGCTGCTGGACCACCTCGCGGCCCTTGTCCGACAGTCCTCGATAGGCGGCCGCGTCGAGCTGCTCGGCACCGGCCAGGCGCTGCGCATCCTTCACCGGCAGCGCGAAGTCCTGGCCGCTGACGTACAGGCTGGCGCCCCGCTTGGCCCGCCGCCAGGCCAGGCGGGCCCAGGGGTGGCGTTGCAGCAGAAGGCCGGACTGCAGGGCGGCGACCACCTCTTCCTGTTCCGGCGCGGCCTGGTGGGCCATCACTTCGCCGGCGGCGCGGTAGGTGGTGATGAAGCGGCCGAACCAGTCGCCCAGCTTGTCCGGGTCGTTCATGCGGATGGCGTTGAGGGCGGTGATCACCCGTGCCATCGCCACCGTGTCGATCTCGTTCGGATCGGCCGGCAGCTTCAGGTCGGGGTCCTGGTAGCGGATGTTCTCGTCGGCATCGGCGATCAGGGTGTCCAGGTAGTCACTGATGAGTTCGGCCGAGGACGGCGCGCGCATGCCGAAGGAGAACGTCAGGCAGGGGTCTTCGGCGACGCCGTGGTGTGGCACGTTCGGCGGCAGATAGAGCATGTCGCCGGGCGCCAGCACCCAGTCGTGGGTGGGCTTGAACACCTCCAGCAGCTTCAGTTCCACGTCCGGACGGAACCCCAGTGGCGGGCGCCGGCCCTTGATCGACTCGCTGGCATCGATCTGCCAGCGACGATGGCCCTGGGCCTGCAGCAGGAACACGTCGTACTGGTCGACGTGGGCACCGACCGAGCCGCCGGTGGCGGCGAAGCTGATCATGACGTCGTCCATGCGCCAGCGCGGGAGGAAGCGGAAGTGCTCGATCAGCGCGCGCACGTCCGGGTCCCACTTGTCCACGTCCTGCACCAGCAGGGTCCAGTCGTGGTCGGGCAGGGCGGGGAATACGTCTTCCTGGAACGGGCCGGTACGTACGCGCCAGCCGTCCTGGCGCTTGTCGTGCTCGATCAGGCGTGCCAGCACGCCTTCTTCGCAGGCCAGCCCGGCCAGGTCTTCCGGCTGCACCGGAGACTGGAAATCAGCGAAGGCGTTGCGGATCAGCAGCGGACGCTTCTGCCAGAAATCGCGCAGGAACACGGCCGGGGACATGCCCAGCGGCTGGCCGGGACGGGCGGTGACTTCGATGAGCGGGGCGGAGGACTTGCGGGCGGCCATGGGGGAATCCTTGCAGCGGAAAGCGGGAGGGCGGCGCGGCGTGCCGCCAAGGCGTCCATTGTCCGACGTTCGTTGGGATTGCGCACGTGCGGTGGTTTGTCGCGGGGTGTCCGGCCAACGGCGGAGCCCCTCGTGGCGGGTGCTTGGTCGCGTGAAGGCAAAAAGCCGTGCTTGGCCGGGCGGGTGGGCTGCGCGGGGGACGCTGCAAGTACGTCCCTGTAAGCTTGGCCGCCGCATCCATGCGGCGGACACCCCCGCGCAGCCCACCC
>NZ_JADCQA010000006.1:0-60129 GCF_014947095.1 Stenotrophomonas sp. B2
CGTTGGCGCCATGGATGGCGCCATCGAGCCCCCAGGGATGGGTTTACGGCGTGTCCTGCCCGCCCACACCGCCCCGCCAAATCCGCAGACAACCCAGAGCCGGCTGTTGCCATTGACGTTGCCCTGGCTTGAAGCAGGTGCAGGGCGCAGCCCTGCCTGACCCCGCTACGGTAGGGTGGAGCGATGCGGCGCTGCAGCTTGGCGCCGCCCCATATTTGATTACACTTGAAACTTGTTTGCCCATGACTCCGGACACCCACCCATGAAGCTTGGTTCTTTGAAGGAAGGCGGCCGCGACGGCACCCTGATCGTCGTCTCGCGTGATCTGCGCCACGGCGTCCGCGCCACCGGCATCGCGGCCACCCTGCAGCAGGCCCTGGAGGACTGGAGCCGTGTCGCACCGCGCCTGAACGCGCTCTACGAATCACTGAACGCCGGTGACGCCGATGGCGTGTTCGACCTGGACCCGCAGACGCTGGCGGCGCCCCTGCCGCGCGCCTATGAATTCGTCGATGGCAGCGCCTACCTGCCGCACGTCGAGCGCGTCCGCCGCGCCCGCGGGGCCGAGGTTCCGGAAAGCTTCTACACCGACCCGCTGATGTACCAGGCCACCAGTGCCGGTTTCTACGGCCCGCGCGACGCGGTGAAGGTGGTCAGCGAGGAGTACGGCATCGATCTGGAGGCCGAACTGGTGGTCATCACCGACGACGTGCCGATGGCGGTCACCCCGGAGCAGGCCGCCGGCCACATCCAGCTGGTGGGTCTGGTCAACGACGTTTCGCTGCGCAACCTGATTCCGGGCGAGCTGGCCAAGGGCTTCGGCTTCCTGCAGTCCAAGCCGCGCTCGGCACTGTCGCCCGTGTTCGTCACCCCTGACGAACTGGGTGACGCCTGGCAGGACAACAAGGTGCACCTGCCGCTGGTCACCCACATCAATGGTGCGTGGTTCGGTGCACCGGAGGCAGGCGTGGACATGCAGTTCAACTTCGCCCAGCTGGTGGCGCATGCGGCCAGGACCCGTCCGCTGGGCGCCGGCACCATCGTGGGATCGGGCACCATCGCCAACGAGGACACCAGCAAGGGCGCTTCGTGCTTTGCCGAGCAGCGCACCGTGGAAACCCTGCGCGACGGCAAGCCCAGCACACCGTTCATGTCGTTCGGCGACGTGGTGCGGATTGAAATGTTCGACGCCGCCGGCAACAGCATCTTCGGTGCGATCGAGCAGCGCATCGAGCAGGCGGCCAGGCCCTGAGGAGGGACGCGGCGATGGAGATCCCGGTCGACGACGGCATCGTGCTGTACACCTACTGGCGATCCAGCGCCGCCTACCGCGTGCGCATCGGCCTGGAGCTGAAGGGCCTGCGCTGGGAGGCGCGCCCGGTTCATCTGCTGCGCGACGGTGGTGAACAGCACGGCGAAGCCTATCGCGTACTCAATCCGCAGGAGCGGGTGCCGACCCTGCTGCACGACGGGCAGGTGCTGACCCAGTCGCTGGCGATCCTGGAGTATCTGGACGAACGTTTTCCGCAGATGCCGCTGCTGCCGGCCGATGCGGCCGGCCGCGCCCGCGTCCGTGCGCTGGCGCAGCTGGTCGCCTGCGACATCCATCCGCTGAACAACCTTCGGGTGATGCAGCATCTGGAACGCGGCCTGCACCTGTCCGCCGAGGTCCGCACCCAGTGGACGCTGCAGTGGATCGCCGAAGGCTTTGCGGCCCTGGAAACCCTGCTGGCCGGGAGCAGCGACACCGGCACCTTCTGCCATGGCGACCGGCCCGGCCTGGCCGACATCTGCCTGCTGCCGCAGGTGTACAACGCACATCGCTTTGGTCTGGATCTGTCGCCGTATCCGACCCTGCGCCGCATCGAAGCCGCCTGCCAGGCGCTGGACGCATTCGAGCGTGCGCGCCCCGAAAACCAGGTCGACGCGGCCTGATTGCCGCTGCGATCGCCGGGCATGGTCCGGCGCTACCCCTCGCTGGTCGGTGGCAGCGCGGGGCGACGCCCGGTGGATTCCGCATCCCCGATGAGCAACTGCCGCAGGTCATCGCGGAACAGCCGGTAGGCGTCTTCTCGACGGACCTCGTCGGCCTGCCGCAACACCCATGCGGGATGCACCGTGGCAGAGCCACGGGTGCCATCCGGCAGGGTGTGCCAACGGGCGCGATCACGCGTCAGGCTGAAATGGCTGCCGAACACCGCCGACGCCGCCGTTGCGCCCAGGCACACGATGATCGCCGGCCGCACCCGCTCGATCTCGCCCAGCAGCCACGGACGGCAGGCCTGCACATGGCGGCCCTGCGGACGTTTGTGCAGGCGCACCTTGCCGCGCCTCTCGTGGTGGAAATGCTTCACTGCGTTGGTCAGGTACAGCGTGGAGCGGGCGATACCCAGCTCGGAGAGGGCACGGTCCAGCAGCGCGCCGGCAGGTCCCGCGAAGGGGCGTCCGCACAGGTCCTCAGTGTCGCCCGGCTGTTCGCCGACCAGCATCACCCGTGCATCGCCAGGCCCTTCACCGAACACCACCTGGGTGGTGGACTCCCACAGGGGGCACTGCCGGCAGCCCGCTGCCTGGCGCTGCAGGGTAGCCAGATCACTGGAGGGTGAGGGGACCGGGGATGTCGCCTGCCGCGATGGAATCCGCCGCTGGGGTGGCTGCGCCGGACGATCGTGCATGGCCTGCACGCGGTCGCCAGCATCGCGGATCAGCCCGGGCAGCAGCTGCGCCTCGGGCAGGTGCCGCCAGTACCGGGCAGGCATCTCCTGCTGCATCATCCGCGTGTTGAGGCGTGCGGGATTGAAGATGCTTGCGTAGTAGGTCTGCCAGAGCGTCTCGCGTGCGTCCTCCGCCGGCGCCTGCTCGCGGTGCCCGCCAGCGCCGAAGGACAGCGCCTGGCCATCCCAGTGCACGCTCCGGTAGGGGGTGAGGATGGCCCAGCGCATGCCAGCGAAGCGGCGTGCGAAGAACGCCGCGACCCGGTCGACGATCCGATGCTGCGGTTCGAACCATGCGATGAAGGCATCCTGCTCGCCGGGGATCTCGCGGAAGCGCACGAACGCCTTCATCTTGTGCGTGTCGCGGCGGACCGCCTGCGCCATCGTCATCGCGCGCAGCACATCGGCGTCGGTTGGATTGGAGAGCAGCGCGCGCTCGCCGTGCACGATCCGCCACAGCAGCCGGTACAGCAGTGGCATCGGCTGCGCATCGGCATGGCACAGGCAGGTGGAGGCCAGCTCAAGGAACGCACTCGGCACATGTGGCACGGAGGGCGTTTCCAGAAGCGGGGCCTGGGTCGCTGCAGGAGCATCCAGCAACGACCCGGCGCTGCTTTCCAACCAGTCCAGCTGCTCGGGCGACAGTCCGCGCAGCAGCGCTTCGCGCGCTGCACCCCGCCAGGCATCGAGCGACCACGGGGGATCGACCCGCAGCGACCAGCGCTGGGCGTCAGGCCGCCGGCGGTGCATCGAACAGCGATCCCTGGCGGGGCGGCGGCGCCAAACGCGCACGCAATGCCACAGGATCCTCCAGCGCCTTGCGTGGCTGGTGGTCAGCCAGCAGCACGAACGGCAGCAGCTTGCCCATCGGTGCCTTCAGCCTCGCAATGTCCGCCACCCGCAGCCGGCCATGGCGGCGCGCCATCAACACGCGTTTCACATTGCGTACGCCGAGCCCGGGAACCCGCAGCAGCAGTTCCTTCGGCGCACGATTGAGGTCGACCGGGAAGCGCTCGGGATGGCGGATCGCCCAGGCCATCTTCGGATCGATGTCCAGATCCAGCATGCCCCCCTGCGCGGTGTCGGTGATCTCTTCCACGCCGTAGCCATAGAAGCGCAGCAGCCAGTCCGCCTGGTACAGCCGATGCTCGCGCTGCAGTGGCGGCGGCTGTACCGGCAACTGCAGACTGGCGTCGGGAATGGGGCTGAAGGCCGAGTAGTAGACGCGGCGCATCCGGTAACTTCCGTACAGATTGTCGGCACTGCAGAGGATCTGCCTGTCGCTGGCGCCATCGGCACCAACGATCATCTGCGTGCTCTGCCCCGCCGGTGCGAAGCGCGGGGCTTTCGCTCGCGTCCGGCGCGGCGCGCCCGCGGTGATCGCGCGCGATGCCTTGCCGGCCTCCTTGGCCTCCTCGATGCGCCAGCGCAGCTCGCCCATGGCGCCGCGGATCGAGCCGACGGTCTTCTCCGGAGCCAGTTTCGTCAATCCGGCCTCGGTGGGCAGTTCGACATTGATCGAAAGACGGTCGGCGTGCCGGCCGGCCGCTGCCAGCAGTTCCGGCGATGCTTCGGGAATGGTCTTGAGGTGGATGTAGCCGGCGAAGCGATGTTCCTCGCGCAGCCGGCGGGCGACTTCCACCAGGCGCTCCATCGTGTAATCCGCATTGCGGATGATTCCGCTGGAAAGGAACAGGCCCTCGATGTAGTTGCGCTTGTAGAAGTCCAGGGTCAGCGCGACCACCTCATCCACACTGAAACGCGCGCGTGGCACGTTGCTGGAGACGCGGTTGATGCAGTACGCACAGTCGTAGACGCAGAAGTTGGTGAGCAGGATCTTCAACAGGGACACGCAGCGGCCGTCCGGCGTGTAGCTGTGGCAGATGCCCATGCCCTCGGTGCTGCCGATGCCACCGCTGGTCCGGGAGTCGCGCTTGCCGGACCCGCTGGAAGCACAGGAGGCGTCGTATTTGGCGGCGTCGGCAAGAATGGCCAGCTTGCGGAGGGTGTCCATGGCGGCACGCTACGCAGGGGCTGTCTCATTGGATGAGACAGCCCCTGAACTCTTCAGGATCTGCCGCCGGGCATGGCCCGGCGCTACCGATGCACTGGCACCACCGCCGGGCATGGCCCGGCGGGGGTGGATCAGAAGCCGTGGGTGATGCTCGGCTGGCCTGCTGAATAGTCGGCGTACGGGTCGTGCTCGCCGCTGCTGCCTTCGGAGAGGCGGAACTTCAGCGCCAGGCCGTCGCGCGAATCGGCAGCGCGCAAGGCTTCCTCCTGCTCGATCACGCCGGACTTGGCGAGCCGGAACAGGCATTGGTCGAAGCTCTCCATGCCTTCTTCCAGCGAGGCTTCCATCGCTGCCTTGATCTCGTGCACCTGGCCGCGTCGCAGCAGGTCGCGGATCATCGGGGTGTTGATCAGCACCTCGGTGGCTGGAAGACGGCGGCCGTCCTTGTTCTTCACCAGGCGCTGGCTGATCACCGCACGCAGGTTCAGCGCCAGGTTCATCAGCACGTTCTTGTGCGCGCTTTCCGGGAAGAAGTTGAGGATCCGCTCGATGGTCTGGTCGGCATTGTTGGAATGCAGCGTGGCCAGGCACAGATGGCCGGTCTCGGCGAAGGCGATGGCCGCTTCCATCGTCTCGGCATCCAGGATCTCGCCGATCAGGATGACGTCCGGTGCCTCGCGCATCGCGTTCTTCAGCGCATTGTGGAAGGCATGGGTGTCCAGCCCCACTTCACGCTGGTTGACGATGGACATCTTGTGCTTGTGCAGGTACTCGATCGGATCCTCGATGGTGAGGATGTGTCCGGTCGTGGTGCTGTTGCGATGGTCGATCATCGACGCCAGCGAGGTCGATTTGCCGGAACCGGTGGACCCCACCACCAGCACCAGCCCGCGCGGGGTCATGATGACGTCCTTCAGCACCTGCGGCAGGTTCAGCTCCTCGATGCTCGGGATCCGGCTGCGGATGGCGCGGATGACCATGCCGACCTCGCCCCGCTGCTTGAACACGTTCACCCGGAAACGGCCGGCATCGGCCAGGGCGATGGCCATGTTGAGCTCCAGCTCGCGCTCGAACTGCGGCACCTGGCCCTCGTCCATCAGCGAATAGGCGATCTTCTTGACCATGCCGGGCGGCAGGCCGGTGTTGCCCAGCGGGTAAAGCTTCCCCTCGATCTTGATGTAGACCGGTGCTCCGGTGGTCAGGAACATGTCCGAGGCGTTCTTTTCGGTCATCAGCTTCAGGAAGTAGCCGATATCCATCGCGAATTTTCCCCAACGAAACTGCCGGCGCCCGTTGCAAGCACGGCGCTGGCTTGACGACAATGGCCGTGAACCGACAACCGGTACGGCCTCCCCAATGAAACGACCTAGCTTCGCACGAATGCGCCACGGCCTGTATGTGATGGCGTTTGCATTCGCACTGTCTGCCCCCGCCTGGGCGCAGGACGGTGCGCTGGAACTGGCCCAGGCCCGGCAGGCGGTGGACAAGGCCACCCAGGCCGATGCCGACCAGTACGCGCCGGACCTGATCGATCTGGCCCGGCAGGGCCTGGAGCAGGCGCAGCGCGCCGCTGGCGATCGCCGCGAACGCAAGAACGCCCCGGCCATGGCCCTGCGCGCGGCGGCCGATGCCGACCTGGCCCGCGCCCGCAGCGAGGAGGCCACTGCCACCGCGCAGCTGCAGCTGCGCCGCAACGAGGTCAACCAGCTGCAGCGCCAGCTCTCGACCGGGGAGGACCGCCGGTGAAACCCGTGAACGCCGTAACCCTGGCCGTACTGCTGGCTCTGCCGACCCTTGCCCTGGCGGCCGACAACCCCGTGGTGGCCCAGCTGAGCCAGCGCCTGATGGCCATCCAGGCCAACCCGGACACCGCCGAACTGGGCGCCTTCGAGCGCATGCAGGCCCAGCAGGCCATTGCCACCCTGGACAAGGCCAAGCGCCGCGACCAGGAGTTGGCGACCTACCTGGCCCAGCGCCGGGTCGAGATCGCCGAGACCGCCGTACGCGCGGCCCTGGCCGCCCGTGAGGTCGATCGGCTCGAGCGGACCCGCAGTGACCTGCTGATCGAGGCGAGCCGCCGCGATGCCGCCCGCGCCCGCCAGGAGGCCGAACAGCTGCGCATGCAGGCGCAGATGCAGGCCGAGGAAGCTGAACGCCTGCGTCAGGCTGCCGAGGCCGAGACGCTGGCGCGGCAGGACGCCGAGAACGCGCTGACCAGCGTGGCCGGCAAGCAGCAGCAGCGATTGAGCGCGGCCCAGCAGAATGCGGCGAAACTGGCCCGCGAGGAGGCCGAGCTGGTGTCCGGGCAGAAGCTGCCGGGCTCGAAGTTCGACGGACGCGGCGAGGTCTTCACCTTCGCCGGTGATGCTTTCGGAGCGGGCGGCTCCAGTCTGTCCGCCGGGGCGCGCAACCAGGCCAAGGCATTGGCCGAGTACCTGAACATCGGCAAGAAGGGCCGGCTGCGCATCGAGGCCTACGACAGCGCCAACGGCGTCGGGCAGAAGCGCGCCGAGGCCCTGCGTGATGCACTGGTGGCGGGCGGTGTCGCCAGCAACCGCATCCAGATCAGCGGCAAGAAGGCGGCGTCGACCCGGGCGCGCTCGGCCGAGGTCATCATCGCCCCGTAATTGATTGATATTGTTTGTTTTTCGTTGCGTTGAGCATTCAGCCTGAACCCCGCCCCGGCGGGGTTCGGTCTTTTTGTCGCAGGGGTCTTGTACCCCGCCCGGAGCAGGCGTAGGGTCAATCGTCCGGGACGCAATGCCGCGGACCGGACGATGGGAGGGCCGGGCCGATGCAAGCAGGGCGCGAACCGCAGCAGACCGACGTGCGCAGGCCAGTGCCGCAGGTCGTTGTGCGCACCCATGCAGCCATCGAACGGCGCTCCTCCATGAACAACGCCCCGTGCCTTGCGGCCGGGGCGTTCGCGTATCTGTCGAAGGAGGTCCATCATGTTTGAAGATCAGCCCCAGAGCGAGATCGACGCACGTCGCGCGCGTGATCCGGAGTTCAGGGCACTCCATGACCAGCACCGCAAGTTGAACAAGAAGTGCATGGACGCGGAGTTGGGTGTACTCCCGATCGATGATGTCACCCTGGGTCGCATGAAGCGTGAGAAGCTGCTGGCCAAGCAACGACTTCTGCGAATGTACGAAACACCGCTCCCAACGACGTCCGCCACGCTGTGACGCACCTCGTCACGCCCGGAACGGCGTGATCCGGCCACAGAAGGCCCGGCCAGGCGCTCGCGCCCTGGCGTCGCGGTACCGCCGATGACGGCGGCCGCGCCAAGGCACCACAGGCGGTGGTGCCTTGGCCCGCACGTCCCTGTCTCATCGATGCGGACGGTACCGGTCTCCTCGTCGATCCGGGGCCGTCCGCATCCCTTTTCCGGCAGCGTCGCGCCCATGCCCGGACTGACCTGACTTTCAGCGCCATCCGTCGGATAATCATCTGTCCGGCCCTGTGTGGCGCGAACCGAAAGTCCTGCGAATGCCCATCCATTCTTCCGTCCTCGAACTCATTGGCCAGACCCCGATCGTCAAGGCCCAGCGCCTGGACACCGGTGTCTGCGAGCTCTATCTGAAGCTCGAGAACGCCAACCCGGGTGGATCGATCAAGGATCGCATCGGCCTGTCGATGATCGAGGCAGCGGAGAAGCGCGGGGACCTGAAGCCGGGCGCGACGCTGGTCGAGGGCACCGCGGGCAACACCGGACTGGGCCTGGCCCTGGTCGCCCAGCAGAAGGGCTACAAGTTGATCCTGGTCGTTCCCGACAAGATGAGCCGGGAAAAGATCTTCAATCTGAAGGCGATGGGCGCTGAAGTGCGTCTGACCCGCTCGGACGTGGCCAAGGGCCACCCGGAGTACTACCAGGATCTGGCGAAGACCATCGCCGAGCAGACGCCGGGCGCCTACTTCATCAACCAGTTCGGCAACCCCGACAATCCGGCCGCCCACGAATTCGGCACCGGCCCGGAGATCCTGGAGCAGATGGGCGGCGATCTGGACGCCATCGTGTTCGGCTGCGGCAGCTCGGGCACCATGACCGGCCTGTCGCGCGCCTTCGCCACGCTGTCGCCGAAGACCGAGCTGGTGCTGGCCGACCCGGTCGGGTCGATCCTGGCCGAGTACATCAACGATGGCGTGCTCAATGACAAGTCGGGCAGCTGGCTGGTGGAAGGCATCGGCGAGGATTTCCTGCCCTCGATCTCCGATTTCAGCCGTGTCACCAAGGCCTATGCCATCAGCGACGCCGAGAGCTTCCACACCGCACGCGAACTGCTGGGCAAGGAAGGCATCCTCGGTGGCTCCTCCACGGGTACCCTGCTCGCCGCCGCACTGAAGTACTGCCGCGAGCAGACCACGCCGAAGAAGGTGCTGGTGCTGGTGTGCGACACCGGCAACAAGTACCTGTCGAAGATGTACAACGACTACTGGATGCTGGACAACGGCTTCCTCGAGCGCCCGCAGCACGGCGACCTGCGCGACCTGATCCTGCGCCCGTACGGCCAGCGCGACACCGTCGTGATCGGCCCGAATGATCTGTTGACCACCGCCTACCAGCGGATGAAGCTGTACGACGTCTCGCAGCTGCCGGTGATGGAGGGCGACCAGCTGGTCGGCATCGTCGATGAAAGCGACGTACTGCTGCATGTCTACGGCGACGAGGCGCGCTTCCGGGATCCGGTGGCCACGGCCATGGTCAGCAAGCTGGACCGGCTGGACGTGAAGTCGCCGATCGAAGCCCTGCTGCCCGTCTTCGATCGTGGCCAGGTGGCGATCGTCATGGACGGCAATGCCTTCCTTGGCCTGATCACCCGGATCGATCTGCTCAACTACCTGCGGCGTCGCGTTCAGTAACGCGAAGATCGCAGACGATCGCAGCTGAATTCACGTTTATTCGCGTCAAAGGTTGTTAAGGCCGCGCTGATAGACTTCCGCTCCTTCGACGGCACCGTCCACCGGTGCCCATCAGGAATCAACATGTCCAACGCTTCTTCCCAGGATCGCGCGCTCGCCCTGGCCACCCTGGCCATCCACGGCGGCCAGTCGCCCGATCCGAGCACCGGCGCGGTGATGCCGCCGATCTACGCCACCTCGACCTATGCGCAGTCCAGCCCGGGCGAGCACCAGGGCTTCGAATACTCGCGTACGCACAATCCGACCCGCTTTGCCTATGAGCGCTGCGTCGCCTCGCTGGAGGGGGGAACCCGCGGTTTCGCCTTTGCTTCCGGCATGGCCGCCAGCTCGACCGTGATCGAACTGCTGGACGCCGGCAGCCACGTGGTGGCGATGGATGACATCTACGGCGGCAGCTTCCGCCTGTTCGAGCGCGTGCGCCGTCGTACCGCCGGGCTGGACTTCAGCTTCGTCGATCTGACCGACCTGGCCGCGTTCGAGGCTGCGATCACGCCGGCCTCGCGCATGGTATGGATCGAAACCCCGACCAACCCGATGCTGAAGATCGTGGACATCGCTGCGGTCGCCGCCATCGCCAAGCGCCATGGCCTGATCGTGGTGGTGGACAACACATTCGCCTCACCGATGCTGCAGCGTCCGCTGGAACTGGGGGCGGACCTGGTCCTGCACTCGGCCACCAAGTACCTCAACGGGCATTCGGACATGGTCGGCGGCATGGTCGTGGTCGGCGACAACGCCGAACTGGCCGAGCAGATGGCGTTCCTGCAGAACTCGGTGGGGGGCGTGCAGGGGCCGTTCGACAGCTTCCTGGCCCTGCGTGGCCTGAAGACCCTGCCGCTGCGCATGAAGGCGCACTGCGCCAATGCGCTGGCCCTGGCCCAATGGCTGGAAAAGCACCCGGCGGTGGACAAGGTGATCTACCCCGGCCTGGCCTCGCACCCGCAGCACGACCTGGCGACCCGCCAGATGGGCGGCTACGGCGGCATCGTCTCGATCGTCCTCAAGGGCGGTTTCGAGGCGGCCAAGCGCTTCTGCGAGAAGACCGAGCTGTTCACCCTGGCCGAATCGCTCGGCGGCGTGGAGAGCCTGGTCAACCATCCTGCCGTGATGACCCATGCGTCGATCCCGGTCGCGCGCCGCGAGCAGCTGGGCATCAGCGATGCGCTGGTGCGCCTGAGCGTGGGGGTGGAGGACCTGGGCGACCTGCAGCTGGACCTGGAACGGGCGCTGGGTTGAGCCGCACCATGGCCAGCAACGACGAAAGCCGGGGAGGGAGGCGGGCGCCACGTCGCATCGTCCACGCCCTGCGCGCCCGCCTGGGCGGGCTGCGCCGTTGGTGGCTTGCCCGCGGACTGGAGCAGGCACGTTTCCCCACGCTGCCCGCACCGGCCGCTGGCGACGCGCGCGGTGAAACGCTGGTCTTCCCGCCGACAGATCCCACCCTGGGGCCGGGCGTCAATCTGTACGGCTACATCCACGGCCAGTTCGGCCTGGGTCAGGCGGCACGGATGTATGCCCGTGCCCTGCTGGGTGAGGGATATCCGGTTGCGGTGAACGATGCCGCCCTCCGCATCCCGCACGCGTGCAATGACCACAGCCTGTCCGGTCAGCTTGGACGGGGCGCGCCGTATCCATTCAACCTGGTATTCGTGAATCCGGACCTGTTCGGTGAACTGGCGCCCCGCCTGCCGCGCGATACCTACACCATCGCGTTCTGGTTCTGGGAACTGGATACCGTGCCGGCCGCATGGCAGCGAACGCTGGAGCAGGTCGACGAAGTCTGGGTCTCCACCCGCTTCGTCGAGGATGCCTTCCGGCGCGCGACCGGCAAGCCGGTGGTGCGCATTCCGCATCCGATCGTGCCGCAGCCCGGCGCGGACCTGGCCCGGTCCAGCTTCGGCCTGGACGACGACGCCTTCGTGTTCCTGTGCAGCTTCGACTTCAATTCGTCGATCCACCGCAAGAATCCGTGGGCGGTGCTGGCGGCGTTCCGCGCGGCCTTCGATGGCGCACCGGACAACGTGCAGCTGGTGATGAAGTGCAGCAACGGCTTCCGCCATCCGCAGCGGCTGCGCGAGCTGATGCAGCAGGCTGCCGGTGATCCGCGCATCCTGGTACGCGACCAGGTGCTCGACGATGCGCAGCTGCACGCACTGCAGGAAACCGCCGATGCCTATGTCTCGCTGCACCGCGCGGAAGGGCTGGGGCTCGGACTGGCCGAGAGCATGGCCCGTGGCAAGCCGGTGATCGCCACCGCCTGGTCGGGCAATCTCGATTTCATGAACGAGGGCAACAGCTGCCTGGTGCCGTTCCGCACGGTGCCGATCCGCCCGGGGGAGTATCCCTTCGCCGATGGCGGCACCTGGGCCGAGGCCGACGTGCCGGCCGCGGCAGCGTGGATGCGCCGGTTGGCCCGTGAACCGGGCCTGGCGCAGCAGATCGGCGCGCAGGCACGCAGCGACATCCTGGAAACCATGAGCCTGCAGGCCGCCGCGACGGCCATGCGCGCTCGATTGCAGTCTTTGGAACGACACGACCGATGAACCCAAGAACCACCACCACCGGGCACGAGGATTGGACATGCTGGGTATGCTGAAAGCCCTGTGGAACTACCGCTATTTCATTTTTTCCTCGATCAAGAACGAGCTGCGGCTGCGCTTCATCCGCAGCCGCCTGGGCGCCCTGTGGATGATCATCCACCCGCTGATGCAGGTGCTGATCTTCGCCACGATCCTGTCCGAGGTGCTGGCCGCCAAGCTGCCGGGCATCGATGACAAGTACGGTTACGCGCTGTACCTGATGTCCGGCACCCTGTGCTGGACGATGTTCTCCGAGACCATCGGCAAGTCGGTGAACCTGTTCGTCGACAGCGGCAACCTGATGAAGAAGATGTCGTTCCCCCGCATCTGCCTTCCGTTCATTGCCGGCGGCACGATGCTGGTCAACAACGTGCTGCTGCTGGTGGCGATCTTCGCGGTGTTCGCGGTGATGGGCCACATGCCCACGGCCGAGGCCCTGTGGCTGCCGGCGCTGATGCTGCTGACGCTGAGTTTCTCGATGGCGCTGGGCCTGCTGCTGGGCGTGCTCAACGTGTTCATGCGCGATATCGGCCAGGTGGTTCCGGTGGTCCTGCAGGCATTGTTCTGGCTGACTCCCATCGTCTACCACATCACCATCCTGCCCGAGCGCGTGCAGGCGATCTTCCGGCTCAACCCGTTGCTGCCGCTGGTTACCAGCTACCAGAACGTGCTGCTGTTCGACAAGCCGCCGGTCTGGGGTGACCTGTTGTGGCTGATGATCGCCACGGTGGTGCTGGCATTGGCTTCGCTGGTGATGTTCCGTCGTGCCAGCCCGGAAATGGTGGATGCGCTATGAGTGGTGAACTGAAGGTCGACAACGTCGGCAAGGCGTATCGCGTCTGGACGAGCGAGTGGCTGCGCGCGGCCCGCTGGTTCGGTGTGCCGACGCGGCCCAAGGAAGAGAACTGGGTGCTGCGCAATGTGTCTTTCACCATCGCGCCCGGCGAAGCCGTGGGCGTGATCGGCCAGAACGGCGCGGGCAAGAGCACCCTGCTCAAGCTCATCACCGGAACCGCCCAGCCCACCGAGGGCCAGGTGACGCGGACCGGCCGCGTTGCGGCGATTCTCGAGCTGGGCATGGGCTTCAACCCCGACCTCACCGGTCGCCAGAACGCGTTCCACTCCGCAGGCCTGATGGGCTACTCGCAGGAGCAGATCGAAGCCGCGATGCCGGAGATCGAGGCGTTCGCCGAAGTGGGCGAGTATTTCGACCAGCCCGTGCGTACCTATTCCAGCGGCATGCAGGTGCGCGTGGCGTTTGCCGTCGCCACTGCATTCACCCCGGACCTGCTGATCGTCGACGAGGCCCTGTCGGTCGGCGACAGCTACTTCCAGCACAAGAGCTTCGACCGCATGCGTCGCTTCCGCGAGGAGGGCACGTCGATCATGCTGGTCTCGCACAGCCTCAGCGACGTGAAGGCACTGTGCGACCGCGCGATCCTGCTGGACAAGGGACGAGTGCTGAAGGATGGCGAGCCGGACGAGGTCATCGATTTCTACAACGCGCTGATCGCGAAGAAGGAAAACGAGACGCTTGCGGTCGAGCAGCGCCGTGGCAAATCCGGCTGGGTGACTACCCGGAGCGGGACCGGCCAGGCCCGCGTGGAATCGCTGCGACTGCTCGATGGCGAAAGCAGCCAGGAGGTCAAGCTGGCAACCGTTGGCCAGAAGCTCCGGCTTGAACTGAAGGCACAGGTCAGTGCCGACCTGCCCAGCCTGGTACTGGGGTTCATGCTGCGCGACAAGCAGGGCCACATCATCTGGGGCAGCAATACCTGGCATACCGGTCAGGTCCAGCGTGATGTGCGGGGCGGAGAACAGGTGGTCTACCACCTGGACTTCACCTGTACGCTGGGCCCGGGTTCCTACTCGGTGTCGCCGGCGCTGGTCAGCACCGAAACGCACATGGTCGACAACTTCGAGTGGGTGGACAACCTGCTGGTGTTCGACGTGATGAATGCCGACAGGACCACGTTCATCGGATCGAACTGGCTTGATGCTGCCTTCAGCGTCGAACGCAGCCGCGCATCGGCCGATGGTGTGCAGGCGGACTGACGGACAACCATGTCAAAGCTGATTTCCTACGCGCAGAATTTCGAAGACGTCATGCTCTGGCGCGCGCTGTCACATGTGGTCAATGGCTGCTATGTCGATGTGGGCGCACAGAGCCCCGACACCGACTCGGTAAGCCGGATGTTCTACGAGCATGGCTGGCGCGGTGTGCACGTGGAGCCCACGCCGCAGTATGCCAACCTGCTGCGCGATCGCCGGCCGGATGAGGTGGTGCTGCAGGTTGCCGTAAGCGATCAACCCGGGATACTGCAGTTCTTCAACATCGCCGATACCGGCCTGAGCACCACGGATCCGGCCATCGCTGCCGAACATCGGGAGGCGGGCTTCAACGTCTCCGACGTGCGTGTGCCGGCGCTGACGCTGGACACCGTGCTGGAGCAGGTGCCAGCCACCGACATCCACTGGTTGAAGGTCGACGTCGAGGGCGCCGAGGAACTGGTGCTGCGCGGCTGGCAGCGCGATACCCGCTTGCCCTGGCTGGTGGTGGTGGAAAGCACGCGTCCGCTGAGTTCGGAACAATCCCACCAGAACTGGGAACCGATCCTGCTCGACAAGGGGTACCGGTTCGTCTATTTCGACGGCCTCAACCGGTTCTACGCCAGTGCGCAGCATCCCGAACTGGATGCGGCATTCGAGAGCGGACCCAATGTGTTCGATGATTTCAGTCTGAGTTCGGGCTCGCAGTTCTGCTCGCAGATCAACCTGGCCTATCACGAACTGCAGACGCTGGCGGATCGACGCGAGGTCGAACTGAACGAGCGGATCCAGGATCTGGACGCGGCACTGCAGCGGGCGCAGGAAGAATCCGCCGAGGCAACCGAGCACAACGCCCGGGCAATGGAAAGGCTGCGCAGCGAGCACGAGGGCGCGGTCCGTGCGATGGCAGTGGCCCAGCGGGAACTGGTGAGCAAGCATGAGCGTGAGCGCAGCCTGCTCGACAGGAAGGCGCTGGCCGAACTGCATGAGCTGACTGAGCAGGTCACCAAGGGCAAGCACGAGGCCCATCGCTGGTGGTTGGCGCATGAGCAGGTGCGCGCGCAGCTGGATGCGATCGAACGCAGCCGTTCGTGGCAGCTCACGCGGCCGTTCCGGGCCGTGCGCCGACGCCTGTCGTCCAGCGTGCTGGGCCGCATGAAACGTGCGCTGCGGCCGGCGGTCGTGCGCGCGCTGAAGGTCGCCATGGCCGCACCGTGGCTGCGACGCCTGGCCAAGCCCCTGGTTACGCGCATTCCCTTCCTTCACCAGCGCCTGCAGAAGATCGCCATCAGCGAACAGCTGTTCGAGATCGAGCGGGCGCGATTGGCTGCAATGGAGGGCAACGAGCACGAAGTCACTGTCGTCCATCTGGATCGACGGGCCCGGCGCGTGCTGGAAGACCTGAAGCGTTCAAGGAATGAAAGGGCTGCCCGATGAGAGTGCTGATTGACCTGCAGGGTGCACAGACCGAGAGCCGATTCCGGGGCATCGGGCGCTATTCGACCTCGCTGGCGCAAGCGATGGCCCGCAATGCGGGCGACCATGAGATCTGGGTGGCGGTCAACGGCACCTTCCCCGATGGCATCGGCGACATCCGCCAGGCCCTGGATGGCCTGGTCCCGCAGGAACGGATCCGTCAGTTCGATACCTTCAGCCGGGTAGGCTGGCCGAACGCCGCAGATGCGTGGCGGCGTGGTGCATCCGAGCTGATGTGGGAAGCGTTCCTGGATGGGCTCCAGCCCGACTTCATCCACGTATCCAGCCTGTTCGAAGGTTCCCAGGGCGGTGCGGTCGGCTCGATCGGCAAGTTGCCGGGCGTACGGGCGGCGACTGCGCTGACCCTTTATGACCTGATTCCGCTGCTCAATCCCGACGTCTATCTGGCATCGGACTGGGTACGGTCCTGGTACATGGACAAGGTCGAGTCGCTCAAGCGCGCCGACCTGCTGCTGTCGATCTCCCAGCATGCCCGGCAGGAGGCATTGCAGGCGTTGGATATCGATCCGGCGCGTGTGGTCAACATTTCCTCGGCAATCTCGCCGCACTTCGTGCCGATGGTCATCGGCGAACGCGAGCAGACCCTGTTCCGCGAGCGCTTCGGCCTGCGTGGCCGCTACGTGATGTACAGCGGGGCAATGGAGCCGCGCAAGAATGCAGAGGGTCTGCTGCGGGCATTCTCCCTGATGGATCCTGCCGTACGTGCGTCGACGCAGCTGGTCATCGCCGGCAAAGTGTCCGAGCACGACCGCCGCAATTTCGATGCGCTGTCAGCGCAGCTCGGCGTCAGCAACCAGGTGGTGTTCACCGGCTATATCACCGACGAAGAGCTGATCGCGCTGTACAGCGCGACGGCGGCCTTCGTGTTCCCCTCGTTGCATGAAGGCTTTGGCCTGCCCGCGCTGGAGGCCATGTCCTGCGGAGCACCGACCATTGGCTCAGGCACGACCAGCATCCCCGAGGTGATCGGTCGTGAAGATGCGTTGTTCGATCCAACGGAGCCTGCTTCGATCGCCCGCTCCATGCAGAACGTCCTGACTGACACCGCATTCGCCGATTCCCTGCGTGCCCATGCTCCCCGACAGGCGGCGAAGTTCTCGTGGGACAATTCGGCCAAGGCCGCGCTGCAGGCCATGGAAGCGGTCGCATCGCGTCGTGCGCCACGCGATCGCCGCTGGGTCGCCGCGTCGCCTGCACTCGACGCCGGCTACCGCACCCTGGTCCAGGCGGTGGGTGGGCTGGACGTCGGCTGCGAGCCGGAACCCTTCGAACTGCAGCAGGCGGCAGCGCTGATCTCCTCCGGAATGGCGGCCAACGAGGCGCTCGCACGCGGCGGTGAGCTGCCCGCATCGCTGTCCTGGCGCGTGGAAGGGCCATTCGACAGCAGCTACAGCCTGGCCCTGGTGAACCGTTGCCTCGCGGAAGCATTGGCCGATCGTGGCCACCGCGTGGGTCTGCATTCGACCGAGGGCCCGGGTGATTTCGATCCGTCACCGCAGTTCCTTGCGCGCAATCCGCGCGTGGCGGCGCTGCATGCTGCCGTGGCCGCGATCCCGGCCGACCAGGCCGATGTGACCAGCCGACTGCTGTATCCGCCACGGGTTGCCGATGCACGCGCAAGGATGAATCTGCTGCACGCCTATCCCTGGGAGGAGAGCGGTTTTCCGCAGGAGTGGGTCGAGGAGTTCAATGACAGCCTGCAGGGGATCTCCTGCGTTTCGCATCATGTCGAGAAGATCATGGTGGATAACGGCGTGTCGGTTCCCCTTGGCGTCTGCTGGAACGGCGTGGATCACTGGGAGCAGATTGTTGCCGATGCGACCTATCCGGTGCCGGGCAGGGGGTTCCGCTTCCTCCACGTGTCCTCGTGCTTCCCGCGCAAGGGCGTGGACGCGATGCTTCTGGCCTATGGCAAGGCGTTCAGCGCCGCCGACGATGTCAGCCTCGTCATCAAGACCTTCGCCAATCCACACAATGAAGTGCATCGCTGGCTGGCTGAAGCACGCCGCGACAACCCGGATTATCCGGACGTGCACATCATCGAGGAGGACGTGAGCGACGCCCAGCTCAAGCATCTGTACGCGAGCTGCAACGCGCTGCTGGCGCCGAGCCGGGCTGAAGGCTTTGGCCTGCCATTGGCCGAAGCGATGCTGGGCGGCCTGCCGGTGATCACCACCAACTGGGGGGGGCAGCTGGATTTCTGCAGCGAAGAAACCGCCTGGATGGTGGATTACCGCTTCGTTCCGGCGCAGACCCACTTCAATCTGCGCAATTCGGTCTGGGCCGAACCCGATGTCGACGCGCTGGCCGCCGCAATGCGTGAGGTGCACGGCGCCGATCCGGCGCGTGTGCGGGACAAGGTCGAGGCCGCGCGGCGACTTCTGAAGTCGCGCTTCACGTGGTCCGATGCCGCGCGGAGACTGGAGCAGGACGTACGCGCGTTCGCGGCGCAGCCGACGCTGCCCGATGCGCGCGTCGGCTGGATCACGACCTGGAATACGCGCTGCGGCGTGGCCAGTTACGCCAGCTATCTCGTGGAGAGCGGCGGAACGCCGGTGGCGATCCTGGCGGCCGAGGCCGATGACCGCACGTTCCGCGATGGGCCAGAGGTTGTCCGCTGCTGGCGGCAGGGCGAAGGCGACATGCTTGAGCGGCTGGAACAGCAGATCGAGCGTCTGAAGCTGGACACGCTGATCATCCAGTTCCAGTACGGCTTCTTTGACTTCCCCGCGTTCTCGGCCTTCCTTGAGCGGCAGCAGGCGGCCGGCAGGGGCCTGATCGTGATGATGCATGCAACCGTTGATGCCGCGGAGAATCCGCGCAAGCGGCTGCGCGACCTGGGGCCGGCACTGGCCGGCTGCGATCGCGTGCTGGTGCACTCCATACACGACCTCAACCGTCTCAAGGACATCGGCGTGGAGCGCAACACCGCGATGTTCCCGCACGGCATCCTGGAACCGGCTGAGCCGGCGGCGGCAAACACGGGTGCACGGCTGCGCGTCGTTTCCTACGGATTCTTCCTGCCGCACAAGGGGTTGCTGGAACTGATCGACGCTGTTGCGTTGATGGTCGCCCAGGGCGTGGACGTCGAACTGGCGATGATCAATGCCGAATATCCAGTGGATGTCTCGCGGCAGCAGATCGACCAGGCGGTGGCGCGCGTCGTGCAGCACGGCCTGCAGTCACGCGTGCGGATGGTGACCCGTTTCCTGCGTGACCAGGAGAGCATGCAGGAGCTGGTGCAGGCCGATGTGGTGGTGTTCCCATACCAGGGCACCGGCGAATCCTCCAGCGCGGCAGTCCGCTACGGGCTGGCCTCAGGCCGCCCGGTGGCCGTCACGCCGCTGGCGATCTTCGACAACGTCGGCGACGTCGTTCACCGTCTGCCCGGGACCTCCCCGGCCGATCTTGCGGCCGGTCTGCGGCAACTGCTGCGTGCCAGCCGTGACGGCGATCCAGTGTTGGCCGATGTGCAGCAGCGTGCCGCACAATGGCGCGCCGAACACCGGTATCCTGCGCTGGCCCGCCGTCTGGACTCCATGGCTCGACAGATCCTCCGCACGCGTCGGCAGGTTCTGGCTGCAAATACACTCAATCATCAGGACGAGAAGCAATGAAGAAGGCAATCATCACAGGCATCACGGGTCAGGACGGCGCCTATCTCACCCAGCTGCTGCTGGAGAAGGGCTATGAAGTCCACGGCACCTACCGCCGCACCAGCTCGGTCAATTTCTGGCGCCTGGATGAGCTGGGCGTGACCAACCACCCGAACCTGCACCTGGTGGAGTACGACCTGACCGACCTCGGCACGTCGCTGGCGATGGTGCAGAAGATCCAGCCGGACGAGATCTACAACCTGGCCGCACAGAGCTTCGTCGGCGTCAGCTTCGACCAGCCGACCACCACCGCGCAGATCACCGGCGTGGGTGCACTGAACCTGCTGGAAGCGATCCGCCTGGTCAATCCGAAGATCCGCTTCTACCAGGCGTCGACCTCGGAAATGTTCGGCAAGGTGCAGGCCGTGCCGCAGGTGGAGGACACCCCGTTCTACCCGCGCAGCCCGTACGGCGTGGCCAAGCTCTACGCGCACTGGATCACCGTCAACTACCGCGAGAGCTACGACATCTTCGGTTCCAGCGGCATCCTGTTCAACCACGAAAGCCCGCTGCGCGGGCGCGAGTTCGTGACCCGCAAGATCACCGACTCGGTTGCCAAGATCAAGCTGGGCCAGCTGGACGTCCTGGAACTGGGCAACCTGGACGCCAAGCGTGACTGGGGCTTCGCCAAGGAATACGTGGAAGGCATGTGGCGCATGCTGCAGGCCGAGCAGCCGGACACCTTCGTGCTGGCCACCAACCGTACCGAGACCGTGCGCGACTTCGTGGCGATGGCGTTCAAGGGCGCCGGCATCGATGTCGAGTTCAAGGGCAAGGACGTGGACGAAGTCGCGGTGGACACCGCCACCGGCAAGACCGTGATGCGCATCAATCCGAAGTTCCACCGCCCGGCCGAAGTCGATCTGCTGATCGGCAACCCGGAAAAGGCCGAGCGCATCCTTGGCTGGAAGCCGCAGACCAGCCTGGAGCAGCTGTGCCAGATGATGGTCGAGGCTGACCTCAAGAGGAACGAGCGTGGCTTCTCGTTCTGAGTTGTCAGGCCAGCGCGTGCTGGTCACGGGGGCGTCCGGGTTCACCGGGCGCTACGTGATCGAGCGCCTGCGTGCTGCCGGTTGCGATGTGCATGATCTGCATTCCGGCGACACCGCAACGTCGGTCAATCTGCTCGACCGTGCTGCGCTCAAGCAGCACGTCGCCAGAGTGCGTCCGCAGCGCGTGGTCCATCTGGCTGCGATCTCGTTCGTCGCCCACGGTGATGCCGACGAGATCTACCGGGTCAACGTGGTGGGTACGCGCAATCTGCTGGAAGCGCTGGCGTCTCTGGACGAGGCGCCGAGCAATGTACTGCTGGCCAGCAGTGCCAATGTCTACGGCAACGCGTCCGGCGTGCTCGACGAGCAGGCGCCGCTTTCGCCGCAGAACGACTACGCGGTCAGCAAGATGGCGATGGAGGCCATGGCGGCGCTGTGGATCGATCAGCTTCCGCTGACCCTGGTGCGTCCATTCAACTACACCGGCGTGGGACAGGATGAGAAGTTCCTGATTCCGAAGATCGTGGCGCACTTCCGCCGCGGTGCCGATGTGATCGAGCTGGGCAACACCGATGTCTCGCGCGATTTCAATGACGTGCGTGGCGTGGCCGCTGCCTACGAAGGCCTGCTGGCACTGCCGGGCAATGGCCAGACCTACAACGTCTGCTCCGGCCAGGAGCATTCGCTGCATGAGGTCATCGAACGCATGCGTGGCATCTCCGGCCGCGACATCGAAGTGAAAGTGAATCCCGCCTTCGTCCGCGCCAACGAGGTCAAGTCGCTGCGTGGTGACAACGGCAAGCTGCGGGCCGCGGTCGGCTCATTGCCGGACTTCGATCTGGGTGAGACGCTTCGTTGGATGTACCAGGCCCGCGCGGAGGCCTGAAAGAGCGCGGGGTCCGCTTCGGCGGATCCCGCCTTCAGTGCAGGGAGAACACGCAGTGCATTATGTCTGGCAACTGATTGCGCCGGTATTGGCGATGTGTCTTGCTGTCATCGGCAGCTCGACCCTGCTGGCCGTCGCCGGCATCCGCGTGAGCCCGCATCTGCGACAGATCGGGCCGGTCCAGGCGTTGCTGCTTGCAAGCGTGTGCGTACTGGCCCTGCTGATGAATGCCAATGCGTGGCTGCCCGGCTACGTGGTGTTTCCCTGTTTCCTGATCAGCGGGGCCGTGGGAGCCCTCGTGGCGCTTCGCCGTGGCTTCGCCGATCCGCTCGCCCATGCGTCGATCTGGGCGTTCACGATCAGTCTGCTTGCGGGCGTTCTGCTGGTCGCATGGTGGAATCTCATGTTCGCCTCCCGGCATCTGTGGATGCTTGAAGGCACCAACCATGATCTGGTGTTCTTCTACGGCGGTGCCAAATGGGCCATGCAACACCCGCTCTGGGTCGAGCAGGCCACGGTGGCCCGCGAGTGGGCGCTGGGGCAATGCGGTCAGGGCATGCAGTTCATCGGCAACGGCTGCATCGTGCAGCGCAATGGGGCGTACAGCCTGTTGGCACTGGCGTCCAGCTTCGTGCCGGAGGCAGGCCCAAACCAGGTGCGGGCGATGATCGGCACCGCCGCACTGTTCCCGGTGCTCGGCATGCTGCCCTCGATGGCAGGCCGCTTCGGCGGCGCGCGTCGCTGGCCGCGGGGAACCGCGGTGGCCTTCCTGCTGGCGGTGCTGTGCATGCTGGGTACCGGCATGATGCTTGCGGTGGTCAACGAGAACATCGGTACGGCGATGGCGGGCGCCCTGCTGATGATGATCGTGCTGTGGGCACTTACGCCGATGCAGTCGCTGGGTGCAAAGTGGATCATGCTGGGTGCAGCCGCGGGCTGTACCGGCATGGCATACGGCGAAGCGGCGGTGCATGCGTGCATGATCGTGGCCCTGGCCGTACTGGTGACGGCCATGTGGCTGCGTTCCTGGCGGGTGTTCCTGCTGGGCGGCCTGCTGGCGATGCTGGCCTGCGCGATCGTCCTCAACCGGATGCTGCCCGAGCTGATGGCATCCTATGCCCAGGTCAGTGGCATCGTCGCGCAGTCGTCGTGGCCCAGCTGGTACATCCGGCAGCCCTTCTGGGGTTGGTGGCTGTCGGCTCCCTTCGCCGGCCTGTTGATGACCGGCGAACCTGCCGTGAATCCGGAAGCCATCATGCTCGGGCTGGTGCTGATGGCGTCCACTGCATGGCTTTCCATCCGGGAGGGACGCTGGCGGTTCTTCGTCGGCTTGCTGGCAGCCAGCATGGTGCTGGTTGCCTATGTGCAGAGCCATGGCTATCAGTACGGCGAGCACAAGCTGGTGCAGGTGCTCGGGCCGGCATGGGTGGCGCTGTTGAGCTGGCTTCTGCTGCGCCATGCGCGCCGTCGCGGCCGCACAGGTGTGGTACTGCTGCTGATGGCGACGCTGGGGGCGCTGTCGGCGGCCTACGCCGTGCGTTCGCGATCAATCCTGGTCTCGCATGTGCCTTCGGGTATCACCCATGCCCTCTCGGAAGCGATCAGGCTGCCGCAGAAGGGAGATGAGGTTGTCATCGACACGTCCGGGGTCAACGGGCCGGAGCGCTACGTCAAGCAGGACTTTGCTGTGCTGGAGCTGCATCGGCGCGGGGTGCGCGCGCGCATTGCCGACCGTGGCGACGCTCCGGTGGGGTACAGCGATGCCCTGCTCAATGACAGCCTGCGCGGTGCCGAATCACCCGATTGGCTGCTGGTACTCAGGCAGCCCGGAACGGGCCCAGCGCTGCCGCCGGGTACTGCCCCGCTCCTGGAAGATCCCACATTCGCATTGTTCTCGCTGCAGTCCGGTCAGTTGCCGCTGGCCCAGGCGGGTACGGGCTGGCACACCTGCGAACAGGATCACTGCTGGACCCGCGGCGCCTTCAGCCTTGAAACCTTCGTGCCCAAAGGATGTGCGGGCGCACGACTGCAGGTTGATCTGGATCTGCTGCAGCCACCCGCCGAGGGACGTATCCATGTGACCGTCAACGGTGTGGAAGCAGCAACCGTCGACGGGCACCAGGGCGAGGTCAGTCTGCCGCTGGCCGGCGGCAGCTCGGTGGTCGTCCTCGCGCCGGATTGGCCGGTTGCGTCGCCGCAGGCGTTGGGTCTATCAACCGATCCCCGGCCTCTGTTCGCCAACGTGTCCCACGCCCGCATCAGCTGCGGCGTGCCTGCCGAGCCGGCAGAATGACGGTCTTCGCAATCATCCATCGAACAGCGTCGGGCCACGGCCACGGCGCAAGAGGTCTCCCATGCAACTCCTGATCGTCTTCGGCCTGGTCATCCTCGGCGCCTGTGGAACCGTCCTGCTGAAGGTCGGGGCAGGGCGTGTCACCTATTCCGACGGCCTCCTGCCCATGCTGTCGTCTGCGTTCAACCTGCCACTGGTGACCGGCTTCATCCTGCAGATGGTCCCGCTGGTGTCGTGGGTGGTGCTGCTCAAGTACATGCCACTGACCAAGCTGCAGCCGATGATCGCCCTGACCTACGTGGTGACACCGGTGCTTGCCGTGCTGTTCCTGGGCGAGCACATCGGCCCACTGCGCATGGCCGGAATCGGCCTGATCGTGCTGGGCGTGGTACTGGTGAGCGCGAGCTGAGCATGAAGATCCTGATCGTCCTGACCTACTACACGCCCTACATGAGCGGGGTGACTGAATTCGCGCGGATGCTTGCCGAGGACCTGTCCCATCGCCACGAGGTCACCGTGCTCACCACCCAGCACGATGCATCCCTGCCGGTGGAAGAGACCATCAACGGCGTGCACGTGGTGCGCGCACCGGTGTTCGCCCGCATGCACAAAGGCGTCCTGAGCTGGAAGTTCATCACCTGGTTCCGCCGACTGGCGCGGCAGCATGATGTGGTCAACCTGCATATGCCGATGCTGGAGTCGGGCCTGCTGTCATTGCTGGTCCCGGCCCGCAAGCTGGTGGTGAACTACCAGTGCGACATGGCCGTGGTGGGTGGACTGCTGGACCGGCTGGCGGTGAACGTCACCCGTGTGTCCTGCTGGCTGGCCACGCGGCGGGCCCGTGATGTCGGGGTACTCACCCATGATTACGCGAGCTCTTCGGCCTGGTTGTCCGGTATCCGCCACAAGCAGCATGAAGTGCTGGCGCCGATGAAGGCGATGCCCTGGCAGGATCGCCCGGCGAGTACCGACGGGGTGTTCCGCTTTGGTTTCGTGGGCCGCTTCGTCGCCGAGAAAGGCCTGCCTGTCCTGCTGGAGGCCTTCAGCCAGGTCCATGCCCTGCATGGCGACCGTGTCCGCCTGGTGCTGGTCGGGGATACCCACAACATCGCCGGCGGCGGCATCATGGATGCCATCCACGGCAGCATCGCCGCGCTGGGGGATGCGGTCGACGTGCGCGGTCGCGTCAGCGAACAGGAACTGCAGGCGTTCTATGCGCAGCTCGATGTGCTGGTACTGCCCAGCGTCAACCGCTATGAAGCGTTCGGCATGGTGCAGCTGGAGGCGATGCTCAGTGGTTCACGGGTGATCGCGTCGAACCTGCCGGGCGTGCGCACCATCGTGCAGAACACCGGCAATGGCGAAGTGGTGCCGGTCGGCGATGCACCGGCACTGGCGGCAGCGATGCTGCGCCTGATGGCCAGCCGCGATGCGGCAAGCCGTGCCGAGGTACGCGCACAGGCACTGCAGGCCTATCCGCTGCGGCGCTTCTACGACCTGCAGGAAGCCATGCTGCTGGATCGCACCGGGCCCGAGCGTCCGGCCTGATCCCACCTGGCCGGGTTGCCAGCGCTGCCTGCGGGCAGCGACGGCACCGTCATTCCCCGCGCTCGAATGACGGCTGCGCGCCGGTGGCGCAGCCGTGATGTGCCTGATTCAGATCGCCGCCAGTACCGACAGGCCACCCACCAGCACCGTGATCAGGCTGCCGGGATCCTTCACTGCGAACACGACCGGGTCGTCGTGCATCTGTCCACGGTGGGCCAGCAGCCAGGTGCGGCAGATCCAGTAGAGCAGGACCGGGCACAGCAGCCACAGGAACAGCGGATGCCCGTAGAGCTCCTGGCTTTCCGGCGCGTTGATGTACAGGCACAGCACCAGTACCGACGCCATGCCCGACGCGGTACCCAGGGCCTGTACCAGTCCCAGGTCCTCGACGTGGTAGCCACGCCCGCTGGGCTTCTCCTTGCCGCTGGCCAGCGTCATGCGCAGTTCGGTGTAGCGCTTGAGCATGGCCAGGCTGAGGAAGATGAACATCGAGAAGGTCAGCAGCCAGAACGAAAGCGTGACGTCGATTGCCGCGGCACCGCCGACGATGCGGATGGTGTAGAGCGCGGCCAGCATCACCACATCGATCATCACCACCTGCTTCATCCGCAGGGAATAGGCCAGGGTGAGGCAGAAATAGATGGCCAGTACCAGCAGGAATGCAGGGGCGACAATGGCCGCCAGCAGGAAGCCGGCCAGGGTCAGTACCGGCGTGGCCAGCAGCCCCGAACGCAGATCCAGCCGGCCACAGGCGAACGGGCGCTTGCGCTTGCGCGGATGCTGCCGGTCCGAGTCGAGGTCCAGCAGATCATTGAACAGATACACGCCGGATGCGCACAGCCCGAAGGCCATGAACGCCAGCACCGCGTTGAGCGTGGTCTCCAGCTCCAGGAAACGATGACTCGCCAGCAATGGCACGAATACCAGCACGTTCTTCAGCCACTGGTGGACACGCATCGCCTTGAGCCAGGCGCGTGGGCCGCCGCCTTCGCGGGGCCAGTGTGCGGCAAGCTCCGAACAGTGCGCCGCAGCGCGGGCGACGCCGGCACCGGCGTTGACCACCCAGGCCGAATGCGCGTGCTTCCAGATGGCCAGATCGACCCGCGCGTTGCCCATGTAGTCGAAACCACGCTCGCCGAACGCCTTCACCAGCAGATCGGCCTTGCGATGCCCGGCAAGATTGGTGTGTCCATCGCTGCAGAACACGTCGTCGAACACGCCCAGATGGCGCGCGATCGGCTCCACCAGTGCCGCGTCCGATGCCGTGCACAGGACCCGCCTGCGATCACTGCTGGTCCGCAGCAGTTCGACCACGCGCGGGTCGTACGGCAGCAGTGCCGGATCGCCGGCACCGTGCACCGCCAGCTGGTGCTTCAGGTGCGCCTTGCCACGCAGCAGCCAGAACGGCAGCACGAACAGCATCCAGGGCTGCCGTGCCAGCATCCTCAGGAAGGTCTCGTACAACAGGTCACTGCGCAGCAGGGTGCCGTCCAGATCAACACACAACGGCCTCGAACGGCCGGCACCCGAAGCACTCACCGATCAGCCTCCCGCGCGGCCGTACTGGTCTTCGAAACGAACGATATCGTCCTCGCCCAGGTAGCTGCCCGACTGCACTTCGATCAACTCCAGCGGCAGCTTGCCCGGGTTTTTCAGGCGATGGGTGACACCCAGCGGGATGTACGTGCTCTGGTTTTCCGACAGCAGGATGACCTCGTCGCCCCGGGTCACCTCGGCCGTGCCGCTGACTACGATCCAGTGCTCGGCGCGGTGGTGATGCATCTGCAGGCTCAGGGTCGCGCCCGGCTTGACGGTGATGCGCTTGACCTGGAAGCGGTCGCCGTTGTCGATGGAATCGTAGGCGCCCCACGGACGGTACACCTTGCGGTGCGCGGCAGCTTCACTGCGGCCCTCGCGCTTGATCCGGCCGACAATCTCCTTGACGTCCTGCACGCGGTCCTTGTGGCCGACGAACACGGCGTCGTCGGTCTCCACGACCACCACGTCCTGCAGGCCGACCATCGCGATCAGGCGGTTGCCATAGGCATAGCTGTCCTTGCAGTCCAGGGCGATGACATCGCCATGACAGGCGTTGCCGTCGGCATCCTTGTCGGACACTTCCCACAATGCCGACCACGAGCCGACGTCATTCCATTCCGCGTCGAGCGGTACCACGGCGGCATCGGCGGTCTTTTCCATCACCGCGTAGTCGATCGAGTCGTTCGGGCTGGCAGCGAAGGCCTCGGCGTCGAGGCGGATGAAGTCGTTGTCGCGTGCGGCCTTGTCGAGCGCATTGCGGCAGGCGGCGAGGATCGCCGGCTGCAGCGTCTCCAGTTCCTTCAGGTAGCGCGAGGCCTTGAACAGGAACATGCCGCTGTTCCAGAAGTACTCGCCGGATGCCACGTACTGTTCGGCGGTAGCCAGGTCGGGCTTCTCGACGAAGCGGTCGACGGCACGCACGCCTTCACCCGTGGCGGCCTTGATGTAGCCGTAGCCGGTCTCCGGCGCCGTCGGCACGATGCCGAAGGTGACCAGCTTGCCGGATTCGGCCGCGACGGCGGCCTGCTTGACCGCGGCATGGAACGCCGCCTCGTTGCGGACCACGTGGTCCGACGGCAGCACCAGCAGCAGCGCGTCATCGCCGGCCGACAGTGCCTGCAGCGCGGCGATGGCGATCGCCGGCGCGGTGTTGCGGCCGACCGGCTCGAGGATCAGCGCCTGCGGCAGCACCTTGCATTCGCGCAGCTGCTCGGCCGCCATGAAACGGTGTTCCTGGTTGGCGACCACGATCGGTGCCGCGCCGGCAATCGACGCAACGCGCTTCCAGGTCGCCTGCAGCATCGTGTCGTTGCCGACCAGCGGCAGGAACTGCTTCGGATACGCTTCGCGCGACAGCGGCCACAGACGCGTGCCAGAGCCACCGGAAAGAATGACGGGAACGATGGGATTCATGGTGCGTCCTTCGGTTAATGGTTTGCCGGCGTGCCGCCGATCAGGGCGGTCAGCTCGGCGATGCGTTCGCGCAGCAGGGCGTCATCGCCACGGGTTTCGATGTTCAGGCGCAGCAGCGGCTCGGTGTTGGAGCTGCGCAGGTTGAAGCGCCAGTCGGCGAAATCCGCACTGACGCCATCGGTATGGTCCAGTACCGGCTGCTGTTGCTGGAAATGCGCCAGCACGCGCGCCACGGTCGCCTTGGCATCGTCAACACGGAAGTTGATCTCGCCGCTGCACGGATAGGCCTTCATGCGATCGGCCACCAGCTCGCCCAGTGACTTGCCGGTCGTGGAAACCAGCTGCGCGATCAGCAGCCACGGGATCATGCCCGAGTCGCAGTAGGCGAACTCGCGGAAGTAATGGTGGGCGCTCATCTCGCCGCCGTAGATGGCATCTTCGGCACGCATGCGCTCCTTGATGAACGCATGCCCGGTCTTGCTCATGATCGGCACGCCGCCGGCCTGCTCGACCATTTCCACGGTGTTCCAGGTCAGGCGCGGGTCGTGGATGATCTTGCCGCCCGCCTGGCGGGCCAGCAGTGCCGTCGCCAGCAGCCCGACCAGGTAGTAGCCCTCGATGAAGTTGCCGTCGGCGTCGAAGAAGAAGCAGCGATCGAAATCGCCGTCCCAGGCGATGCCGAAATCGGCACCGTGCGCGCGCACGGCATCGCGCGTTGCCGCACGGTTCTCCGGCAGCAGCGGATTGGGGATGCCATTCGGGAAACTGCCATCGGCCTCGTGCTGGATGCGGATGAACTCGAACGGCAGGTGCGGCGCCAGTTCGTCGATCACCAGGCCAGCGCCACCGTTGCCGGGGTTGGTGACGATCTTCAGCGGCTTCAGGCCGGCCACGTCGACGTAGCCGAGCAGGTGCTGGATGTAGGCGGACTTGTCGGTGTCCTGGCGGACCTCGCCCTGGCCGGTTCCCAGCGGCGCCTCCGAGGCGGCGAAGTCGCGGATGTCGAACAGGCCGGTATCGCCGCTGATCGGCTTGGACTCCTCGCGCACCAGCTTCATCCCGTTGTAGTCCATCGGGTTGTGGCTGGCGGTGACCATGACGCCGCCGGCGGCCTTGCGGTGGAAGGTCTGGAAATAGACCTCCTCGGTACCGCACATGCCGATGTCGATGACATCGCGGCCGCTGGCGGTCAGGCCTTCGATGGCGGCCTGCAGGAGGGCAGGGCTGCTCAGGCGGATATCGTGTCCCACCACCACCGGTCCCGGGCCCAGCAACGCGGCAGTGCCGGCGCCGATGCGGCGGGCAAGGCGTTCATCCAGTTCATCCGGAACGCGGCCACGGATGTCATAGGCCTTGAAACACGGGAGCGTCATCAATGCAGTCCTTACACGGGTTGACCCCGGATTATAGCGACAGGCACTGCAAGGACGGGTGAGCCAGGCCAGCGTCCCTGCGGGCCCCAGAAGGAAGGGAATGCCGCGTAACCTGTTGATTACGCGGCACCCCGGGCGGGCGCTCAGCCCAGCGCGGCCTCGAGTTCGGGCAGGATCGTGAACAGATCCCCGACCAGGCCGATATCGGCAATCTCGAAGATCGGCGCATCGCCGTCCTTGTTGATCGCCACGATCGTGCCGGCATCCTTGATGCCGGTCAGGTGCTGGATCGCACCGCTGATGCCGACGGCCACGTACAGCTCCGGCGCGATGATCTTGCCGGTCTGGCCGACCTGCAGGTCGCTGGGCACGTAGCCGGCATCGACGGCGGCGCGCGAGGCGCCGACGGCGGCGCCGAGCTTGTCGGCCAGCTGGAAGACGACCTTGAAGTTCTCTTCCGAGCCGACACCACGGCCACCGGAGACCACGCGCTTGGCGCTCTGCAGGTCCGGACGGTCGCTGGCACCGGCGGCCAGGCCGACGAAGCGGGTGTGGGTCGGCAGTGCCGCATCGACGCTGGCCGCTTCGATGGCAGCGCTGCCGCCCTGCGCGGCTTCCGGCCACGACGCGGCACGCACGGTGGCGACCACGACCTGGTCGGCCGGGGCTTCCACAGTGATGATGGCGTTGCCGGCGTAGATCGGGCGCTTGAAGGTGTGGCTGCCTTCCACGGCCATCAGGTCGGAGACCTGGTTGACGCCCAGCAGGGCGGCCACGCACGGCATCAGGTCCTTGCCGAAGGTGGTGGATGGGCCGAACACGTGGCTGTAGCCCTTGGCCAGCTGTGCGATCTGCGGCGCCAGCACCTGGGCCAGGGCCTGTGCGTTGGCGGCGTTGGCCACGGTCAGGACCTTGGCGACGCCGGCGATCCTGGCGGCCTCGGCGGCGACGGCCGTCGGATCGGCGGCCAGCACCAGCACGTCGATGCTGGCACCGCTGATGGCAGCGGCGGCGCTGACGGTCTTGGCGGTGGCGGCGTTGAGCTTGCCGTCGTGGTGCTCGGCGATGACGAGAATCTTGCTCATTACAGCAACCCCTTCTGCTTGAGTGCGGCCACCAGTTCGGCCGCGTCCTTGACCATTACACCCTTGCTGCGCTTGGACGGCGCAGCGTACCGGGTGGTCTTGAAGGTGTCGGCGGCTTCAACGCCGAGGTCGGCCAGCTGCAGGGTTTCCAGCGGCTTGGCCTTGGCCTTCATGATGTCCGGCAGCTTGATGAAGCGCGGCTCGTTCAGGCGCAGGTCGGTGGTGACGACCGCCGGCAGATCCACTTCCAGTGTTTCCAGGCCGGCGTCGACCTCACGGGTCACCGTGGCCTTGCCATCGGCGATGTCCAGCTTGCTGGCGAAGGTCGCCTGCGGGCGGCCCCAGAGCGTGGCCAGCATCTGCCCGGTCTGGTTGGCGTCATCGTCGATGGCCTGCTTGCCGAGGATCACCAGGTCCGGCTGCTCCTTCTCGACCAGCTTGAGCAGGGTGCGCGCGGCGGTCAGCGGCTGGATGGCCTGGTCGGTGACCACGTGCACGGCACGGTTGGCGCCCATGGCCAGGCCGTTGCGCAGATGCGCCTGGGCGTCGGCCGGGGCGATGGTGGCCACCACCACCTCCGTGGCGATGCCCTTGTCGCGCAGGCGCAGGGCTTCTTCCAGGGCGATTTCATCGAAAGGATTGGGAGACAGCTTGACGCCGTCGGTGACCACGCCGGAACCGTCCGGCTTGACCTGAATGCGGACGTTGTAGTCCACCACGCGCTTGTATGCGACGAGGATTTTCATCTGGTACGGGGTCCTTCAGTAACAGGGAGAACGTCCGGTCCTGACAGCAACCGGTTCGGGGGTGGGATCCTGATTCTAGCTGGCTTGGGGCAACCATGCGAATGCGTATGGTTGTGCTGCGGCGCACTAATGCTCCCTCAGGGAAGGGGCTCTGTTCACCCGTCAGAGGCAGTGGTAAAGGTGGGCCCGATGTATCCTGCTGCGCTGCACCCGACTGCCAGGCGGCGCGGGAGCCTTGATCGAACAGGAGTAACGGGTAGTGCCAACTTGGATTGTCACCGGCGGCGCCGGGTTCATTGGCGGCAATTTCGTCCTCGAGGCCGTGGCCCGTGGCGTCAAGGTCGTCAACCTCGATGCACTGACCTACGCCGGCAACCTGCAGACGCTGTCCAGCCTGGAAGGTAATCCGGACCACGTGTTCGTGCACGGGGACATCGGCGACCGTGAGCGGGTCGCCCGCCTGCTCGCCGAGCATCAGCCCGATGCGGTGCTGAACTTCGCAGCCGAGAGCCACGTCGACCGCTCCATCGATGGCCCCGGGGCCTTCATCCAGACCAATGTGGTGGGGACCCTGGGCCTGCTCGAAGCGGTGCGCGACTACTGGAAGGCGTTGCCGGCCGAGCGCGGCGCAGCGTTCCGCTTCCTGCATGTGTCCACCGACGAGGTGTACGGCACGCTGGGCGAGACCGGCGCGTTCAGCGAGACCACCCCGTACGCGCCGAACTCGCCGTACTCGGCGTCCAAGGCCGCGTCCGATCACCTGGTGCGTGCGTTCCACCACACCTACGGGCTGCCGGTGCTGACCACCAACTGCTCCAACAACTACGGCCCCTACCACTTCCCGGAAAAGCTCATCCCGCTGGTGATCGCCAAGGCGCTGGCCGGCGAACCGCTGCCGGTCTACGGCGACGGCAGGCAGGTGCGTGACTGGCTGTTCGTGTCAGATCACTGCGAGGCGATCCGCACCGTGCTGGCCAAGGGCCGGGTGGGCGAGACCTACAATGTGGGCGGCAATTCGGAACGGCAGAACATCGACGTGGTGCATGCGATCTGCGCTCTGCTGGACCAGCGCCGTCCGCGCGCTGACGGGCAGCCGCGCAGCAGCCAGATCACCCATGTGGCCGATCGCCCCGGCCATGACCGTCGCTATGCGATCGATGCCAGCAAGCTGAAGAACGAACTGGGCTGGCAGCCGGCGCACACGTTCGAGCAGGGCATCGCCTTCACTGTTGACTGGTACCTGGAGAACCAGGACTGGGTCGAGGGCGTGCTTGACGGCAGCTACCGCCTGCAGCGCATCGGCACTACGGCCTGAACCCAGGAGACGTCATGACCCAGCGCAAGGGCATCATCCTCGCCGGCGGAACCGGCACCCGGCTGTATCCGATCACCAAGGGCGTCAGCAAGCAGCTGTTGCCCGTGTACGACAAGCCGATGATCTACTACCCGCTCAGCGTGCTGATGCTGGCCGGCATCCGGGAAGTGCTGATCATCAACACCCCGCATGAGCAGGCCCTGTTCCAGCAGCTGCTGGGTGATGGCTCGCAATGGGGCATGGACATCCAGTACGCCGTGCAGCCCAGTCCGGATGGGCTGGCGCAGGCGTATCTGATCGGCCGCGAGTTCGTCGCCGGCAAGCCCAGCTGCCTGGTCCTCGGCGACAACATCTTCCATGGCCACGGCCTGCGCGACGTGCTCCGGCGGGCCGACGCCCGCGCCGATGGCGCGACCGTGTTCGGCTACTGGGTCAACGATCCCGAGCGTTACGGCGTGGCCGAATTCGACAAGGACGGCCGGGTTGTCGGCCTGGTCGAAAAGCCGCAGAACCCGCGTTCCAACTACGCGGTCACCGGCCTGTATTTCTATGATGGCAACGCCAGCGATTATGCGGCCGAGCTGAGGCCTTCGCCGCGCGGCGAGCTGGAAATCACCGATCTCAACCAGCGCTATCTCGGTGCGGGCAGCCTGCATCTGGAGGCGCTGGGGCGTGGCTATGCATGGCTGGATACCGGCACTCACCAGTCGCTGCTGGAAGCGTCCAACTTCATCGAGACCATCCAGACGCGCCAGGGCCTGCAGGTCTGCTGTCCGGAAGAAGTGGCGTTCGGGCAGGGCTGGATCAATGCCGAGCAGCTGGAAGCGCTGGCCGCCCCGTTGATCAAGAATGGCTACGGCCAGTACCTGCACACACTCGCATTGCGTGGAGTGGTTCCGTGAAAGTGATTGAAACCCGGTTGCCGGGATGTGTGGTGATTGAACCGGCGGTGTTCGGTGACGAGCGCGGCTTCTTCTTCGAGGGCTGGAACGCGGCGCGATTCGGCCAGCTGGGCCTGCCCGATCGCTTCGTGCAGAGCAATGTCTCCTCATCGAGCAAGGGCGTGCTGCGCGGCCTGCATTACCAGTGGCCGCGACCGCAGGGCAAGCTGGTGAGCGTGCTGGAAGGCGAGGTGTACGACGTGGCCGTCGATATCCGCCGCGGATCGCCCACCTTCGGCCAATGGGAAGCGGTGGTGCTGAGCGCGCAGAACAAGCGCCAGTTCTGGATTCCGGAAGGCTTCGCGCACGGATTTGCCGTGCTGTCCGACACCGCGCTGTTCCACTACCTGTGTACCGATGTGTACGTGAAGGAAGCCGATGCCGGAGTGCGCTGGAACGACGCGGACATCGCAGTGGACTGGCCGGTGGGCGCGCCGACGCTCTCGCCCAAGGACGAACATGCGCCGTTCCTGAAGGACATCGCCGAGGAACGTCTGCCGGTCTTCGCGCCATGACGGTTCTCGTGCTGGGTGGCAACGGCCAGGTCGGCCAGGAGCTGCTGCGCGCGCTGGCGCCGTTGGGGCCGGTGGTCGCCACCACCCGCAGTGGCCGGCTGCCTGATGGCAGCCCCTGCGAGACGGCGGACTTCGGCCAGCCCGCGAGCCTGCCGGCGCTGCTGGATCGCGTGCAGCCATCGGTGGTGGTCAATGCGGCGGCCTATACCGCCGTGGATCGCGCCGAGCAGGACATCGAGGCCGCCTTCGCCGCCAATGCGCAGGCCCCGGGCGTGATCGCGCGCTGGTGCCAGGCGCAGGGCGTGCCGTTCGTGCATTACTCCACCGACTACGTGTTCGACGGCGAAGGTTCCGCGCCCTATCGCGAGGACGAGCCGACCGCGCCGCTGGGTGTGTATGGCACCAGCAAGCGCGATGGCGAAGACGCCGTGCGCGCTGCCGGTGGCCGCCACCTGATCTTCCGTACCGCATGGGTGTATGCCGAGCACGGCGCGAACTTCCTGCGCACGATGCTGCGCCTGGCCGCAGAGCGCGACCATCTGCGTGTGGTGGCCGACCAGATCGGCACGCCGACGCCGGCTGCGCTGATCGCCGATGTCACCGCGCTCGCGCTGCAGCATCCTGCCGCGCTCTCCGGTACCTGGCACCTCACCGCCAGTGGCCAGACCAGCTGGCACGGCTTCGCTGAAGCGATCTTCGCCGAAGCGCTGGCAACCGGTGCCCTGCACAGGGTGCCGGTGGTTGAAGCGATTCCGGGTGCCGAGTATCCGACCCCGGCGCGGCGGCCGGCCTGGTCGGTGCTGGACAACAGCGCCCTGCAGCAGGCGCTGGGCATCGTGCTGCCGCCGTGGCAGGACGGCCTGAAGCAGGTCATGGCCGCGATCGCGCGCGGCTGAGGGCACGCCGCAATTGCTGCGGCGCATCCCAGCCGGATGCGGGTGTGCCGCTAGAATGCGGGCATCCTTACCGTGTGGGACAGCAAAGCGATGGACAAGTCCAATACCGGCGGCAAGCGCAGCAAGCGCTATGCCAGCGCGGCCCAGGCGCTGGAGGGCGTGGTCGCCGATGGCCAGACGCTGGCCGTCGGCGGCTTCGGCCTGTGTGGCATACCCGAGGCACTGATCGCAGCCTTGCGCGACAGTGGAGTCAAGGGCCTGACCGTGATCTCCAACAACGCCGGCGTCGATGGCTTCGGCCTGGGCCAGCTGCTGGAAACACGCCAGATCAGCAGGATGATTTCGTCGTACGTGGGCGAGAACAAGGAGTTCGAGCGCCAGTTCCTGGCCGGTGAGCTGGAGCTGGAATTCAATCCACAGGGCACCCTGGCCGAGCGCCTGCGTGCCGGCGGCGCCGGAATTCCTGCCTTCTTCACTGCCACCGGCTACGGCACGGTGGTGGCCGAAGGCAAGGAGACCCGCGAATTCGACGGCAGGCACTATGTGCTGGAAACCGCGCTGCGTGCCGACGTTGCCCTGGTGAAGGCGTGGAAGGCCGACGAAGCCGGCAACCTGGTGTTCCGCAAGACCGCGCGCAATTTCAATCCTGCCTGCGCGATGGCCGGCAAGGTGTGCATCGCCGAAGTGGAAGAGGTGGTGCCGGTCGGTGCGATCGATCCGGACCAGGTGCATCTGCCGGGGATCTATGTGCATCGCATCGTGCACAACGCGCATCCTGAAAAGCGAATCGAGCAGCGCACCGTGCGTGCGGAGGGCAACTGACATGGCGTGGACCCGCGATGAGATGGCGGCCCGCGCCGCCCGTGAACTGACCGACGGTGCCTATGTGAACCTGGGCATCGGCCTGCCGACCCTGGTCGCCAACCACATTCCCGAAGGCGTGGACGTGTGGCTGCAATCCGAGAACGGCCTGCTTGGCATCGGCCCGTTCCCGACCGAAGCCGAGGTCGATGCCGACCTGATCAACGCCGGCAAGCAGACCGTGACCGCGCGCGCCGGTGCCAGCTACTTCGGCAGCCATGACAGTTTCGCCATGATCCGTGGCGGCCACATCAACCTGGCCATTCTTGGCGCGATGCAGGTGACCGACAAGGGCGATCTGGCGAACTGGATGGTGCCCGGCAAGATGGTCAAGGGCATGGGCGGCGCGATGGACCTGGTGGCCGGCGTGCAGCGCGTGGTGGTGCTGATGGAGCACACCGCGAAGAACGGCGAGCACAAGGTGCTGGCCGAATGCACGCTGCCGTTGACCGGCGTGGGCGTGGTCGACCGCATCATCACCGATCTGGCTGTGTTCGATGTGACCGATGCCGGACTGGTGCTGGTGGAGACCGCGCCGGGGGTTGGCGAGGAAGAGCTGAAGGAAAAGACCGGCGTGCCGTTCCGGCGTGCCTGAGTCCGGCGGGGCGGCCTCGTGCCGCCCCGACACTGCCTGGCGATCCCGATGCTGTTTCCACACGAGCTGCCCGATGCCGACGTCCGTCATGTACCGGGCTGGCTGCGGCCGGATCGGGCGGATGCGCTGCAGCGGGCGCTGGGCGAACAGGTGGCCTGGGATGTGCACCGCATCCGGATGTTCGGTCACTGGGTGGATTCGCCGCGGCTGAGCAGTTGGATCGGCGATCCGCAGGCGCGCTACCGGTATTCCGGCGCCGAGTTCGTCCCGCGGCCCTGGCTGCCGGCTTTGCAGGCGCTGCGCGTGCGATTGCAGGAAGAGGGTATCGGCCGGTTCAACAGCGTGCTGCTCAATCGATACCGCGATGGTGGCGATTACATGGGGTGGCACAGCGACGACGAACCCGAACTGGGACCGGCGCCGGTGATCGCTTCACTGAGCCTGGGTGCGGCGCGGCGTTTCCTGCTGCGACGGCGCGACGAGCCGGCACGCAAGGCGGAGTTCCTGCTGGGCCATGGCGATCTGCTGTTGATGGCCGGCAGCACCCAGCGCTTCTATCAGCACGCGTTGCCGAAGATGGCGCGGGCCCAGGGCGAGCGGATCAACCTGACATTCCGTTGGATCACGCCGCGCTGAGCGAGGGATCAGCGCGGTGCTGCGGCGCTGTCGTTCTGCCCACTGACCAGCGTCCAGCCGACCACGTCCTGCGCGATCTGCTGCAGGCCACGTTCGAACGCCGCCGCAACCGCCGGCACATCGGTACTGCCAACGGGCTGCGCCTGACGGAAGGTGCGATCAGCGACCACGCGCTGGTCGGCCACGTGGATCAGCTTGGCATTGAGTTCGATCACCACCGTCGGCGTGGTCTGGCCCTGGTAGTCCGATTCGAAACGACGGATGTCCGTGGACAGCTTGTAATCGGCGCGGATACCGGCGGCGGTGCGGGCCACGCCGTTGATGCGGCCGGAGTCCTCGAAACCGCGCAGCAGCGTGTCCTCGATCATGTCGGTGGCCGGCTGGGCCCAGCTGGCGCCCCTGTAGATCTCCAGCTCCGATGGCGTGGGACGCACGTTGATGCGCGGGCTGTCGACCATGCGCGCCGCGCTGGGTTTGGCCAGCACCAGCTGCCAGGCGACCTGGGGCCAGCTGGGATCGACCTTCACCTGCACGGCAGGCGAGTACAGGGTGACGGGATTCTTGTCGCCGCTGCCGAGGATCGAGCAGCCCGACAGCAGCGCCAGGGCCAGGCCTGGCAGCAGCAGGCGTGGGAAGAGGGTCGGGCTCATTTGGGTTCGAACTCCTTCGGGGCATCGCGGCCGAGCAGATAGCGCGCGGGGTTGTTCTCGAGGCGGTCGCTGACCCGGCGCAGGTCGCGGATCAGGCCACGCAGTTCGGTCAGGGTCGGGCCCAGCTGGCCGAGCCCGTCATTGGCGAAGCTGTTGATCGCGGCGCGGTTCTCGCCAAGGATCGAATCGGCATTGCCGGCAGCCGAATCGAGCTTGACCAGGGTAGCGTCGAGCTTGTCGATGATGCCCGGCAGCTGCTGCACCAGGTTCTTGTCGAGGCGCTCGATGGTGCCGTTGGTGGTCTTCAGCGTGGTGTCCAGGCTGCGTGCGGCATCGCGCGCGCTGAGCAGCAGCGCCTGTGTGCCCTGGTCACGGTCGGCCAGTCCGCCGCTGATGGTTTCCAGGTTGGCCAGGGTCGCGTTGATCGACGCCACGTTGCGATCGCTGAGGATCTGGTCCATGCGCTCGACGATGCGGTTGGCCACATCGGTGATGTTCTGCAATGCCGAAGGCGTGGTCGGGATGATCGGCGCCGGGTCCTTGTTGACCGTGGTCAGTGCCGGCGACTGCGGCGTGCCGCCGCTGAGCTGGATGATCGACGGACCGGTCAGGCTGGTGATCGCCAGCTTGGCACGGGTATCGGTCTTCACCGGGGTGGTGGAGTTCAGGCGGATGCGCGCCACCACCTGGCGCGGATCGTCCGGTACCAGGTTCAGCTCGATGATCGAGCCGACCGCGATGCCGTTGTACTGCACCGGGCTGCCGACCGACAGGCCGGTCACCGCCTCGCGGAACACCACGCGGTATTCCTGCCAGGTGCGGTCGGAAGAGTACTTGGCTGCCCACAGGCCGAAGGCCAGCAGGGCCAGGCCGGTGATCAGGGTGAACGCGCCGATCAGCACGTAGTTGGCTTTGGTTTCCATGGCTCAGGCACTCTCGATCTGTTCGCCACGCGCGGCACGCGCACGTGGTCCGTGGAAGTATTCCTGGATCCACGGATGATCCAGTTTCTCGATTTCCGCAAGCGGTGCGTTGGCGATCACCTTGTGGTCGGCCAGCACGGCGACGCGGTCGCAGATGGCATACAGCGTGTCCAGGTCATGGGTGATCAGGAACACGGTCAGGCCCAGCGCTTCCTGCAGGGTCTTGATCAGCCGGTCGAAGGCTGCCGCGCCGATCGGGTCCAGGCCGGCGGTCGGTTCGTCCAGGAACAGCAGCGGCGGGTCCAGTGCCAGCGCGCGGGCCAGGCCGGCACGCTTGCGCATGCCGCCGGACAGCTGCGAGGGCAGCTTGTTGATCGCATCGGCGGGCAGGCCGGCCAGCTTCACCTTCAGCAGTGCCAGCTCGTAGTGCCAGCGTTCGGGAAGGTCGCGATGATGCTCCTTCAGCGGAACCTGCACGTTCTCGCCGACGGTCAGCGAGGAGAACAACGCGCCATCCTGGAACAGCACGCCGGTGTTGCGCTCGATATGCAGCCGGCTTTCGGCATCGTCGGCACGCGCATCGCGGCCGAGCACTTCGATCTGTCCTTCATCCGGCACGCGCAGGCCCAGGATCGAGCGCATCAGCACGGACTTGCCGGTGCCCGAGCCGCCGACGACGCCGAGGATCTCGCCGCGCCGCACGTCCAGGTCGAGGTCCTCATGGACGGTCTGGCTGCCGAAGCGGTTGACCAGCCCGCGCAAGCGGATGGCCAGGTCATGGCCATCGTCATCACGCATCTCGAAGGTGCCGGAACCGGAGGTCGTGTTCATGTCACCAGTCCATATGCATGAACCACAACGCCGCAAAGGCGTCGATGATGATCACCAGCGAGATGGTCTGCACCACGCTGGATGTGGTGCGCTCGCCGACCGACTGCGCGGTGCCGGTCACCTTCAGGCCCTCCAGGCAGCCGATCAGGCCGATCACCACCGCGAAGACGGGCGCCTTGGACAGGCCGACCAGCATGTGCCGCACCTCCATCGTGTCGTGCATCCGCGCGATGTACATCTGCGGCGGAATGTCCAGATCGAACGCGCCGACCGTGATGCCGCCGGCCAGGCCGGCAATCATCGCGATGAAGGTCAGCAGCGGCAGGGTCACCAGCAGCGCGAACAGGCGCGGCAGTACCAGCAGGTCGATCGGGTCCAGGCCCAGCGTGCGCATCGCATCGATCTCCTCGCGGGCCTTCATCGCGCCGATCTGCGCGGTGAACGCGCTTGCCGTGCGGCCGGCCAGCACGATCGCGGTCAGCAGCACGGCGAACTCGCGCAGGAAGGCGATGTTGACCAGCTCGACCACGTAGATCTCCGCGCCGAAGTCGCGCAGGATGGTCGAGCCCAGGAACGCGATCACCGCACCGACCAGGTAGGACAGCAGCGCCACCAGCGGCACGGCGTCCAGGCCCACCTGCTCCATCTGATGCACGGTGGCGGTGAGGCGGAAGCGCCGCGGCTGCTTGACCAGGCGAGCGGTCTTGACCATCGCCTCGCCGAGGAAGCTGGCCAGGGCCACGATGTTGTGGCCGGTGCCATGCATGCTGACGCCCAGCCGTTCCAGCGCGGCCAGCACGCCGAAGTCGCGCTTGGGCTTGGGCCGGTCGTCGGCCACTTCCTCGATGGTGCACACCAGTGCCTGGTGATCCGGCCGGAACTGCAGCGCATCCTCACCGAGGTCGGCGCGATGGGCCACGCGCAACAGCTGCAGTACGCCGGCCGAATCGAGCTGCTCGATGCCCGTGGCGTCAATGCCGGTCAGTTTGTCGGGAACGGCGCGCAGCACCTCGGCCGCGGCCAGCGCGGTCTTCAAGGTCCAGTGGCCGGACAGGCGGATCAGCCCGGGGTCGTGGGCGTCCTGTTCGAGCTGGGGGGCGAGGTTCTGGGTCACGTGGGCCATTCGGGTCGCAGCATAACCGTTCTGTATTGTGCTTCGCGTTGAACCAGGATGAATTCCTCCGGCGGGGCCCGGCCTAGGTAATACTACGGCGCATGTCCGCAGACGCTCACACGATCCCCACGCCCCAGGCCACCTACGCGCAGCGCGTGGCCTTCGTTTCCGAGATCGCCGGCCGCCTCCACAGCTACGGCACCACGGCCCAGCGTCTGGAAACGGCCGTGGTTGCACTGGCAAAACAGCTCGATCTCGATTGTGAACCGTGGTCTAACCCCACCGGCATCATCCTCAGCTTCAGCGACCCGGCCCAGGCGATCGGCTCCAGCGACATCACCCGCGTGATCCGCCTGGCACCGGGCGAGAACGACCTGCACAAGCTCAGTGTCGCCGACCGGATCGCCGAGGAAGTGGCCAACGGGCGGATGAGCATCGCGCAGGGGCACACCGCGCTGCGTCAGCTGGACAAGGATCCCGGCCGTCGCGGCAAGCTCCGCACCATCCTCTCGTTCACGCTCGGCGCGGCCGGTGTCGCCGGCATGTGGAAGCTGCCCTGGCTGGACATCGCCACCGCCGGTGTCATCGGCCTGATGATCGGCCTGCTCGGCATGGTCACCGACCGTCGCCCGGCGACCCGTGAGGCCGCCGAGGCGCTGGCCGCGCTGCTGGCCGGCCTGGTTGCCACCCTGATCGCTTCGTTTGTCGGCGCGCTCAACCTCAACACGGTGATCATCGCCTCGCTGGTGGTGCTGCTGCCCGGCATGTCGCTGACCAATGCGGTCAACGAACTGGCCAGCCAGCACTGGGTGTCAGGCACCGCGCGGTTTGCCGGTGCGCTGACCACGATCATGAAACTGAGCGTCGGCGCGATGATCGCGGTGACCCTGGCCGATGTGCTGGGCCTGGACCCGGTGATCCGTGCCTCGCGACCGCAGGGACCGTGGGTGGAGTGGGGGTCGCTGCTGACTGCGGCCTTCGCCTTCGCGATGCTGTTCAAGGCCAGCCGTCGCGATTATCCCTGGGTGATTGCCGCGTCCGTGGCCGGCTATGCCATTTCCAAGTTTGGCGGGCACGCCTGGGGGGCACCGGCAGGCATCTTCCTGTCGGCGATGGTGCTGACCGCCGGCGGCAACCTGTTCGGTCGGCTGGCCGGGCGTCCGGGTGCGATCATCCGCCTGCCGGGCATCATCATGATGGTCCCTGGCAGCACCAGCCTGCGTGGCGTGCTGACGCTCGTCCAGCAGCAGGATGTCGGTGCCGGCCAGAGCGTGTTCCTGACCGTGCTCAACGTGGTGATGGCGCTGGTGGCGGGCCTGCTGTTCGGCAACCTGTTGATGCCGGCGCGCAAGACGTTGTGATGGAATGAAGAACGCCGGCTTGCGCCGGCGTTCTTCATTCTTTCCGATCCGGCCTCAGGCCTTCTTGATCAGGAAATCTTCCGGCTTCTTGCTGCCCTTGGCGGTCAGCTCGGCCATCCAGCGCGGCTGCTTGCCACGGCCGGTCCAGGTTTCCTTCGGGTTGGCCGGGTTGCGGTACTTCGGGGCGACCTTGCCCAGCTTGCGGCCGGCGGTCTTGGACGGCGCCGCTGCCTTGCGGGCGCGTGGCTTGGCAGCCGTGGTAGCGGTACCGAACAACTCCTCGATGGTGTAACCCTCGGTCTTGGCCAGCTTGCTCAGCTGGGCCCGCACCTTGGCGATCGGGCGACGCTTGGCGACGATGGTCTGCTGCTTTTTCGCGGTGCGGATCAATGCGCCCAGCTCGCGTGCCGACAGGCCGGTCAGGTCGATGCTCATCTACGGTTACTCCGGAAACTAATAAGGGACAGGGACGAGCCGGTCCGTGGCGTCGGCGCACAGGATAATGATGAATTAAATCCAGTACAAATCATGCAGGTCAGGGTATGGCGATGGACCGACTGCATCGTGACCATTTTGACCGGATTATGTCCAGCTGCATATTCACCGGCCCACCGCCGGTACAAAGAAAAAGACCGGGGCATGCCCCGGTCCTGTCACTCAACCCTGCAGGCGTTGCAGCAGGGTAGCCTTGTCCAGGCTTTCGGCTTCGCTGGCACGTCGCGAGCGGTACTCGTACGTGCCGGCCGCCAGGCCGCGCTCGCTGACCACCACGCGATGCGGGATGCCGATCAACTCCATGTCGGCAAACATCGCACCCGGGCGCAGCCCGCGATCATCCAGCGCGGCATCGAGACCGGCATCGCGCAGTTCCTGCAGCAGGCCGGCAGCGGCTTCGGCCACAGCGGCATCGCCCTTGGGGTTGATGACGCACACCACCACCTGCCACGGCGCCATCGCGTCCGGCCAGATGATGCCGGCATCGTCATGATTCTGTTCGATCGCGGCAGCGACCACGCGCGAGATGCCGATCCCGTAGCAGCCCATTGCCATCACTGCGGCCTTGCCGTTCTCGTCCAGTACGGTCGCGTCCAGCGCTTCAGCGTACTTGCGGCCAAGCTGGAACACGTGGCCGACTTCGATGCCACGGGCGATCTTCAACTCGCCGCCGTCCAGCGCACGGTCACCGGCACGCACGTTGCGGATATCGACCACTTCCGGTTCCGGCAGGTCGCGGCCCCAGTTGACTCCAGCCAGGTGGAAGCCCGCTTCATTGGCACCGACCACGAAATCGGACATCGCCGCCACTTCGCGGTCGGCCACCACGCGGATCGCCTTGGCCGGTGAAACCGGGCCGAGGAAGCCGGGCACGCTGCCCAGGTACTCGGCGATCTCCGCTTCGCTGGCAAAGCGCTGCTCTTCCAGGCCGGCAACCTTGCCCAGCTTGATCTCGTTGACCTCGTGGTCGCCACGGACCAGCACCAGCACGAACCCTTCGGCGGTCATCAGCGCCACCGACTTCACCGTGCGCTGCAGGGCGATGCCGAGCAGGGCGGCAACGTCCTCGCAGGTCTTCTGGGTGGGGGTCTCGACCTTGCGCATCGTCTCGCCGGCTGCCGCGCGCGGTGCCGGTTCCGCGGCGATCGCCGCTTCCATGTTGGCCGCGTAGTCCGAGCCGGTGGAGAACACCAGCGCGTCCTCGCCCGAATCGGCGATCACATGGAATTCCTGCGACGCGTCGCCACCGATCGCGCCGGAATCGGCCTGCACCATGCGGAAGTCCAGGCCCAGCCGGGTGAAGATGCGGCTGTAGGCGGCCTTCATGTTCTCGTACTCGCGCACCAGGCACTCATCGTGCAGGTGGAACGAATAGGCGTCCTTCATCAGGAATTCGCGTGCACGCATCACGCCGAAGCGCGGGCGGATCTCATCGCGGAACTTGGTCTGGATCTGATAGAAGTTCACCGGCAGCTGCTTGTAGCTGGACAGTTCGCTGCGCGCGAAGTCGCATGCGGCTTCCTCGGCGGTCGGGCTGTAGCAGAACACCTGGTCCTTGCGATCCTTGATCTTCAGCAGCTGCGGCCCGAATTTCTGCCAACGGCCGGTCTGCTCCCAGAGCTCCTTGGGCTGGATGGTCGGAATCTGGAACTCCACGGCACCGGCGCGATCCATTTCCTCCCGCACGATGCGTTCGACCTTGCGCAGCACGCGCAGTCCCAGCGGCGACCAGGTGTACAGGCCGGAGGCGAGCTTGCGGATCATGCCCGCACGCAGCATCAGGCGGTGGCTGGTCAGCTCCGCGTCGCTGGGGGTTTCCTTGGTGGTGTGCAGGTGGAACTGGGAGAGGCGCATCGTCGGCTTCGGTCTACGGCAGAGATCCCTATTCTGCCAGCCCGGGCGGGGGGAGGGTATCGGCAGGGCTGCGCCCTGCACCCGTCTCAGGCAACTTCAACTGCCACAGCAACAGCGGGCTTCGCGTGGGATGGCGGGGTGGATCCGGTGGCAGGGGACGCCGTGAACCCGTCCATGGGGGCTTGGTCGCGGCATCCATGCCGCTCACACCCCTGCCACCGGACCCACCCCGCCTTCGACGGATTTCTGCGACCTGCCAGGACATGCCCTGGGGTCAGATCCGTTTTCCTGCGGAAACGGATCTGACCCCATTTTGGATTCCATGTAGCCCCATGGATGGCTTTACGGCGTGTCCTGCCAGCCCACACCGCCCCGCCAGACCAGCAGAAAACCAGAGCCGCTTTGGCATTTGACGTTGCCGTTGCCTGAAGCAGGTGCAGGGCGCAGCCCTGCCGACCCCTCAACCGGCTGCTGGGCAGTAGGCCTTGATGCTGGCTTCAGCCAGTCCCTTCTGCGCGGTGCGCTGCTCCGCGGTCAGTACGGTGTCGCCCTTGCCGTCGCCGTCGGTGTCCTGCATCACCTGGCCGGACCCCTCCAGCAGGGCCAGGTTGGCACGGGCGGTGCTGCACTGCTCCGGTACGGGTGCGGCCGGGCGTTCGGTGCTGTCAGCCGATGGCGCCGAGCGCGCCTGTGCCCGGGTCTCGTAGGTCCTGCCTGCTGGCGGGGTTTCCGAATACTGGGTGACGCCGTTGGCGTCCTTCCACTTGTAGACGGGGCCGGCCATGGCACTGGTACTGGCCAACAGCAGCAGGCATCCCAGGCAGGACAGGGCACGCATGGCAAACTCCGCGGAATGGGCGTAGAACGCCGATTGCAGCATTGGCACCGACCGCTGGCAAGTCGATTAAACTGGATTCCATGGACCCGATCACACCGCCGCCGCGTTCGCGCACGATTTACCTGCTGCCCAACCTGTTCACCACTGCGGGCCTGTTCGCGGGCTTCTACGCGATCATCGCCGCTGCCAACGGGGATTTCGTCAATGCCAGCATCGCGGTGTTCGTGGCGGCGGTGATGGACGGCCTGGATGGCCGCGTCGCGCGCCTGACCGGCACCAGCAGCGAGTTCGGCGTGCAGTACGACTCGCTGGCCGACCTGGTCAGCTTCGGCATGGCGCCGGCACTGGTGATGTACCACTGGTCGCTGTCCTGGCTGAAATTCGATGATCCCCTGCTGGGCCGTGTCGGCTGGGCCGTGGCCTTCCTGTACGCCGCATGCGCGGCGCTGCGCCTGGCCCGCTTCAATACCCAGGTCGCGGTGGTGGACAAGCGCTGGTTCGTCGGCCTGGCCAGCCCGGCCGCTGCCGGGCTGATGATGTCGTTCGTCTGGGCCTTCGCCGATGGCAACCTGGGCTGGGATGGCAATCAGCTGCGCTATGTGGCGCTGGCGGTGACGCTGGTCGCTGCGCTGCTGATGGTCAGCCGCATCCGCTTCTGGAGCTTCAAGGGCGGTGCCGCCAAGGATTCCCGTTCCGACCGGGTGCCGTTCCTGGTCCTGGCACTGGTACCGATGGCCATCGCGATCGCGGTGATCGACCTGCCGCGCGTCCTGTTCGCCGTGGGCATCCTGTATGCCCTGTCCGGCCCGGTGATGTGGGCGGTGCAGCGTCTGCGCAAGAAGTCCGAGGCCGCGTGAGCCAGGATCTGCCCGTGCTGTGGTCACCGGCCCAGCAGGCCTGGCTGCAGGCGATGGGCTATACCGTCTATCACGACGGCCAGCTCGCCGCGGAGCTGGACGCTGCATTGCAGCTGAGCGTGGCCGACGCCGATGCGGCCAGCCCGGCAGCGCAGTCTCCGTCACGCCAGCCCGAACCGGCAGCGGTGGAGCCGGCACCGCGCCAGCCGCGGAGTCCGTCGCCGCCGCCTCGCACCGCGCCCGCCGTGGTGTCGGCAACCGAACCGCAGGCGGCACGCGCAGCCTCGGCGGGCACCACCCGGCAGCCGGCGGTACGTCTGCCTGATCGCCTGCAGATCGCGCTGCTGCGCGCGTCCGGCTGCAATCCGAACGATGCCGCGACGCAGGCGCTGATGGACAGCTGGCCGTTGGAGCAGCTGCGCCGTGATCCAGCCGCCAAGCGCGCGCTGTGGCCGCAGCTGCGCGCCCTGCGCAAGCGGGGCGCGCCGTGAGTGCGGTCAGCCAGCCCGGTCCGGTGCGCCTGCGGGCGCTGCGCGAGAGCGATCTTGCCGAGGTGATGGCGATCGAGGTGCGTGGCTATCCCTTCCCGTGGACCCGCGGCATTTTCATCGATTGCCTGCGTGCGGGTTATCCCGGTCTGGCAATGGAGCGCGATGGCCAGCTGCTCGGCTACGGCGTGCTGAGCATCGCTGCCGACGAGGCGCATGTGCTGAACATCTGCATCGATCCGCTGGTGCAGTCACGCGGGCTGGGGCGGCAGCTGCTGCGTGCGCTGGTGCAGCTGGCTGGTGATCGCGGTGCCCAGCGTGTGTTCCTGGAAGTGCGCCCGTCCAATGCGCCGGCGCTGGCGCTGTATCACAGCGAAGGGTTCAACGAAATCGGCCGGCGTCCGCGCTATTACCCGGCCGCGCAGGGGCGCGAGGACGCGGTGGTGATGGCGATCGAGCTGGTCGAGGGCGACCTGCAGACGATGCCGCCGCTGTAACCGGCATGCGCCGCGTTGCCCGCCGGTACGGCCGGGCGCTGGCGGCAAATGCCAACCTTGGCGGGCACGTGTGGCTCACGCCAGCCGCAGGGCCAGCACTCCGCTGACGATCAGCGACGCCGCCAGCCAGCGCACGCGCGGTATCCGTTCACGCAGCAGGAATGCCGAGATCAGCAGGGCGAACAGGATCGATGACTCGCGCAGGGCCGACACCATCGCGACCGGTACCTGGGTCATCGCCCACAGTGCCATCGCATAGGACGCGGTGGTGCCCACGCCGCCGGCCAGGCCCAGCGGCCAATGCTGGCGCGCATAGGTCAGCACCGCGCTGCGGCGGGTGTACAGCGCCCACAGCGGCAGCGGGATGCCCGACAGCAGGAACAGCCACAACGTGTAGGCCAGCGGGCTGCCCGACAGGCGCGCGCCGTGCGCATCGACCAGGGTGTAGGTTGCGATCATCGTCGCCGTCAGCAGCGGCAGGCCGAGCTGGCCTGCGCGCGCGCCCAGTGCCATGGCCAGGATGCCGCTGCTGACCAGCGCCACGCCCAGCCACGCCGCTGCGGGCAGTGATTCGCCGAGCACGGTGCCAGCCAGCGCGACCAGGATCGGTGCGCAACCGCGCATGAGCGGATACGCCAGGCTCATGTCCACCTGCTGATAGCAGCGCGCGACCAGCGCGTAATAGACCACCTGCAGCAGTACCGAGGCCGCCAGCCACGGCCAGCTGGTCACGTCCGGCAGAGGAAGGAGAGGCAGCAGCGCGGCGGACAGCAGTGCGGCGCTGCCGGTGACGAGCACGGTGCCGAGGAGCTTGTCGGCGCCACGCTTGACGATGGCGTTCCAGCTGGCATGCAGCGCGGCAGCGGCGAGAACCAGCAGGAAGATCGAAAGCGGCATCCTCTGATGATGCCAAAAGACCTGGGCGGGTGCGGACCTGGATCCGCACCCGCCGGTCGGCTGTTACAGCTTCGCGCGTTGTTCGCGCAGGCCGGCCAGCTGGGTGTTCCAGTCGGCCAGGCGCACGCGCTCCTGCTCGACCACCGCAGCCGGCACCTTGTCGGTGAACCGGGCCAGCTTGGTTTCGCTCTTCTCCTGCTCGCCTTCCACGCGCTTGATCTCCTTGTCCAGGCGTGCACGTTCGGCATCCAGATCGACCAGGCCTTCCAGCGGCACCAGCAGCTTCAACTCACCGACGATGGCGGCGGCCGCAGGCGGAGCGCTTTCGCCTTCGCCCAGCCACTGCACGCTGTCCAGCTTCAGCAGGAACGACAGCGACGCACTGAAGCGTTCGACGCGGGCACGATCCTGCTGCTGGCCGGCCTGCAGGCGCAGGGGCACCAGCCTGGACGGTGCGACGTTCAGTTCGCTGCGCACGCGGCGCACCGCGCTGATCACCGCCTTGAGCCATTCGACGTCGTCCTCGGCCTGGGCGAAATCGCCCTGGAACTCGGCTGCGGTCGGGTAGGGGCGCAGCGACAGCGTGGTTTCGGCCAGGCCCAGGCGCGGGGCGAGCTGCTGCCACAGCTGTTCGGTGATGAACGGCGTCAACGGGTGCAGCAGGCGCAGCAGGGCTTCCAGCACATACAGCAGGGTGTGGCGGGTGCTTTCGGCATCCGCTGCGTCGCTGCCGCTCAGCGCCGGCTTGCTCAGTTCGAGGAACCAGTCGCAGAACGCATTCCACGCGAACTCGTACAGGCACTGCGCCAGCAGGTCGAAGCGGTAGGCGGCGAAGTGGCCCTGCGCTTCAGCGGTGGTGGCCGCCAGGCGTGCAAGGATCCAGCGCTCGGCATCGGTGCGCGGTGTCGGCACGCCGCTGAACGCCGCACCTTCGGTGTTCATCAGCGCGAAGCGGCTGGCATTCCACAGCTTGTTGCAGAAGTTCTTGTAGCCTTCGGCTCGGTTCATGTCGAACTTGATGTCGCGGCCATGGGTGGCCAGCGCCGCGATGGTGAAGCGCAGCGCGTCGGCGCCGTGGGCGGCGATGCCGTCCGGGAACTCCCTGCGCGTGGCTTTCTCGATCTTCTCCACCATCTTCGGCTGCATCAGGCCGCCGGTGCGCTTGGCGACCAGGTCATCGATGCTGATGCCATCGATGATGTCCAGCGGGTCGAGCACGTTGCCCTTGCTCTTGGACATCTTCTGGCCTTGTCCGTCGCGGATCAGGCCGGTGAAGTAGACGTCCTTGAACGGAATCTTTCCGGTCAGGTTGTCGGTGGCCATGATCATGCGGGCCACCCAGAAGAAAATGATGTCGAAGCCGGTGACCAGCACCGACGACGGCAGGTAGCGGTCGAAGCCACGCTCGGCCATGGCCTGTTCGTTCGGCCAGCCCAGGGTGGAGAACGGCCACAGCTGGGAGGAGAACCACGTTTCCAGCACGTCGCTTTCCTGGTTCAGCACGACATCGCTGCCGAGCTCGTGCTTTGCCCGCACCTCATCCTCGCTGCGACCGACGTAGCAGGTGCCGGTGGCAGCGTCGAACCACGCCGGAATGCGGTGGCCCCACCACAGCTGGCGGCTGATGCACCAATCCTGGATGTTGGCCATCCAGTGACGGTAGGTGTTGATCCAGTTCGGCGGCACGAAGGAGATGCTGCCCGGCTTCCCATCGGTACCTTCGACCAGCTCCAGGCCGCGCTTGGCCAGCTCGTCCATCTTCACGAACCACTGGTCGGTCAGGTACGGCTCGATCACCTGGCCGGTGCGGTCGCCGCGCGGCACCTGCAGCTTGTGCGCCTTGGTCTCGACCAGGATGCCCAGGTCTTCCAGCTCGGACAGCACGGCCTTGCGTGCTTCATAGCGGTCCAGGCCCTGGAAGCGTTCCGGGGCGTTCTCATTCAGCGCCGCCACCGGAGTGAACAGGTTGATCATCGGCAGGCTGTGGCGCACCCCGACCTGGTAATCGTTGAAGTCATGCGCAGGCGTGACCTTGACCACGCCGGTACCGAACGCGCGGTCCACGTAATCATCGGCGATCACCGGTACGCGGCGGCCGGTCAGCGGCAGCACCACGCTCTTGCCGATCAGGTGCGCGTACCGCTCGTCTTCCGGATGCACCATCACGGCGGTGTCGCCCAGCAGGGTCTCCGGGCGGGTGGTGGCCACCACCAGGTAATCGCGGGTCTCGCGCAGGGTTTCGTTACCGTCGGCGTCGCGCTCGACGTGCTCGTAGCTGAGGCCGTCATCGAGCTGATAGGCGATCGACCACAGGAAACCGTCTTCTTCGGCGCTCTCCACTTCCAGGTCGGAGATGGCGGTTTTCAGCACTGGATCCCAGTTGACCAGACGCTGGCCGCGGTAGATCAGGCCCTGCTCATGCCAGCGCACGAAGGCCTCGATCACCGCCGCCGAGGGCTGCGGGTCCATGGTGAAGGTGCTGCGCGACCAGTCTGCCGACGTGCCGAGGCGGCGCATCTGTCGTTCGATGGTGTCGCCGGACTGCTGCTTCCACTCCCAGACCTTGCCGATGAAGCCTTCGCGGCCCAGCGAGTCACGGGTTTCGCCCTTGCCTTCCAGCGCCAGGTTGCGGCTGACCACCATCTCGGTGGCGATGCCGGCGTGGTCGGTGCCGACCTGCCACAGCGTGTCGTAGCCGCGCATGCGGTGGTAACGCACCAGCGCATCCATCAGGGTCTGCTGGAAGGCGTGTCCCATGTGCAGCGTGCCCGTCACATTCGGCGGTGGCAGCAGGATGGTGTACGGCTCGCCCTGGCCGGACGGCTTGAAGTGGCCGGCCTTCTCCCAGGCCTCGTAGAGGTCGGTCTCAAAGGACTTCGGGTCGTAGCTGGAGGCGAGTTGGGTCATGCGGGGGAACCAGGAGGTAATCGTTGAAGGATCAGGGCGCGGCGGCGGCCCATCAAGGGGGCCGCGGGGCGCTCACATGTCGTGCTTGTTCAGGTCGTAACCGGCGGCCTTGTACTGGCGCCAGCGTTCGCGCAGCGGTTCGCGCGCTTCAGGGTCGGCCGGGACCACTTCCAGCACGCGCTCGCACTGGCCCAGCCAGGGGTCGTCGCGCAGGTTGATCACCAGCGGGCGGGCCGGCGCCTCGGTGCCGGGCACGGCGATCAGCACCAGCGCTTCTTCCTCGTCCATGTCCTCGCCGGCAATCTGATGCGGGATGTAGGCGTCGTCATCGAACGCCCACAGCAGTTCGTCCAGTTCCTCGGCCTGGGCCTGGTCGCGCGCCAGCACCAGGGTGAACAGGCCGGCATCGTTGGCCTTGCGTGCCAGCTCGCAGACCAGGCGCAACGGCTCGGTCAGGAAACGGGGCTTGGCGATCAGGTAGAAGTCGGCGCGGGGCATGGCAGGGTCCGGAACAGGCGGGGGCCCGGCCTGGCCGGGCGAGGCCCTGGCCGGCGGTGGCCGGCCAGGGTCTGGTACAGCATCAGGCGCGGGCGGCCTGGTCCAGCAGCCACTGGCTCAGCAGACCGACCGGGCGGCCGGTGGCCATGCCACGCTTGCCCTCGTCGCTGGCGACGCCGGCGATGTCCAGGTGAGCCCAGCGCTGGCCTTCGGCGAAGCGCGACAGGAAGCAGCCGGCGGTGATGGCGCCAGCCCAGCGGCCGCCGATGTTGTAGACGTCGGCGAAGGTCGAATCCAGCATCGGCTGGTACTCATCCCAGAGCGGCAGGCGCCAGGCGCGGTCGAACACGTGCTCGCCGGCGGCCAACAGCTCGTTGGCCAGGTCGTCATGCTTGCTCATCAGGCCCGCGGTCTGGTGGCCGAGGGCGACCATGCAGGCGCCGGTCAGGGTGGCGACGTCGACCAGCGCGGCCGGCTCGAAGCGCTGCGCGTAGGTCAGCGCATCGCACAGGATCAGGCGGCCTTCGGCGTCGGTGTTGCCGACTTCGATGGTCTTGCCCGACATCGAGGTGATGACGTCGGACGGGCGGTAGGCATTGCCATCGATGGCGTTCTCCACGGCCGGCACCACCACCACCAGGTTGAGCGGCAGCCTGGCCTTGACCGCAGCGACGAAGGTGCCGATGACGTTGGCGCCGCCGCACATGTCGTACTTCATTTCCTCGATGCCGCCCTGGGTCTTCAGGTTGACGCCGCCGGTATCGAAGGTGATGCCCTTGCCGACCAGCACATAGGGCTTGGCATCGCCGGCGCCGGTCCACTTCAGCACGACCAGGCGCGGGCGATTGGCCGAACCACGGGCCACGGCCAGCAGCGAGCCCATGCCCAGGGCTTCCATCTGGGTCTCGTCGAGGATCTCGGCCTCGGCGCCGTCATGCTCGCTGGCGAACTTCACGCCGACTTCGGCCAGGTAGGCCGGGGTGCAGTAGTTCGGCGGCAGGTTGCCCAGCTCGCGGGCGAACTCGACACCGGCAGCGATGGCCTGGCCTTGGGCCAGGGCCTGCGCGTCGTCACCGGCGATGGCCAGCTGGGCCAGCCCGGCATCATCGGCCTTCTTCTTGCCCAGCGTGGCGGTGTAGCGGTACGCCGCGTGATCGGCGGCGATCACTGCCTGGCGGATCGCCCAGGCCGCATCGCGCTCCTTCACAGCCACTTCAGACAGGGTGAACAGCGCACTGCGGGTGGCGCCTGCCTTCAACGCGCGAACGGCGTCGCCTACGGCCTTCAGGTACTGCGGCACGCCGAAGCGGGCGGCTTCACCCAGCCCGACCACCAGCACGCGCGGTGCTGCCACGCCCGGCAGGTCGTGCAGCAGGCTGGTGGCACCGGTCTTGCCGGACAGGTCGCCGCGCTGGGCGAGGGCCGACAGGCGGCCGCCGCTGGCGGCATCCAGCGCCTGTGCAGCCGGAGTCAGGGTATGGTCGGCGTACGCGCCGACCACCAGGCAGTCAACGGGGGCGGCGGCCGGGGCGAGGTGGTTCAGGGTGAATTCGAGAGCCATTGAGCAGATTCCATTGGCAAGTCCGTACAATCGCGGACCGTTTACGCCCAGACGCTAGACTGGGCGGCACCGCGAACGAACCCCAGAGTTTAAACCACCGCCCCATGTTGAAGCTCGACCGCTACCTGCTGGGCGATTTCGTCCAGAGTTTCCTGGCCACCCTGATCGTCCTGCTGGTGGTCAGCGTGGGCGGCGTGCTGGTGGACATCCTCGGCAACATCGCCGACGGGCGCCTGCCGGCCAGGCTGCTGTTCTCGCAGCTGGCGCTGCAGTTCATCGTCTACATGCCGCTGATCCTGCCGCTGGCGTTGATGCTGGGCCTGCTGCTGGCGATCGCCCGCCTCTACCGCGACTCGGAAATGGCGGTGATCACCGCCATCGGCGTGGGCCCCAGGCGCCTGCTGCGGCCGCTGCTGATGCTGGTGGTGCCGGTGGTGGCGGTGGTGGGCGCCTGCTCGCTGTGGCTGGGGCCGTGGGCCTCACGCACCGCCGAGCAGATGATCCAGGACGCCAACCGCAGCGTACTGATGGCCGGCCTGGAACCCGGGCGCTTCACCCCGCTGCCCAACGGCGGCGTGGTCTACCTGTCCTCGATTTCGCCCGATGGCACCCAGCTGGGCAAGGTGTTCCTGCAGCGTGCCAAGGACGACCGGCTGGAAGTGGTCTCTGCCGCCAGCGGCCGCATGTACTTCGAGGGCGAGCGGCAGCGCTTCTTGGAACTGGACAAGGGCCACCAGGTCGAGGGTCCGCTGGCCGGTGCGCTGGATTACCGGCTGGCCACCTTCGCCCGCAACGATGTGGCCCTGCCTGACGGTGCGCAGACCCGCAAGGATGACGATCCGGAACTGATGTCGACCCTGCAGCTGCTGGGCGACGGCCGCACCCAGGCCCAGGCCGAACTGCATCGCCGGCTGGCCCCGCCGCTGATCGCCCTGGCGTTCGCCCTGCTGACCGTGCCGCTGGGGCGCAGCTCGCCGCGCCAGCAGCGCTACGGGCGCATGATGCTGGCCCTGCTGGCCTACATGGTCGGCACCAACCTGACGTTCATCGGCGCCGGCTGGATCGCCAGTGGCAAGCTGCCGGCGATGCTGGGCCTGTGGTGGCTGACCCTGCCACTACTGGCGTTCGCGGTCTGGATGTATGCGCGTGATGGACGCATGAGCCTGCCCAAGGGGGCCCGCGCATGATGCTGCGACCGATGCGGTTCGATTTCTACCTCGGGCGCGCGGTGTTCGGCACCGTGCTGTTGACCTGGGCGGTGCTGACCGGCCTGGACGTGGTGATGGCCTTCTCCGGCGAGTTCAAGGACATCGGCAAGAACGGCTACACCCTGGGACACGCCGCGGCGTGGGTGCTGTATACGGTGCCACGCCGCGCCTACACCTTCTTCCCGACCGCGGCGGTGATCGGCGCGCTGATGGGGCTGGGCCAGCTGGCGGCGACCTCCGAACTGACCGCGCTGCGTGCGCTGGGCCTGTCCCGCAAACGCCTGAGCGTGTCGGTGGCGATTGCCCTGTCGCTGCTGACCGCAGTGATGGTGTTCAGCGCCGAGACGCTGGGCCCGTGGGGGCAGAACCGTGCCGATTCGCTGAAGATGAGTGCCAAATGGGGCCAGGACATGGCCGTGGCCCGTTATTCCGGCATGTGGGCACGCGAAGGCGATACCTTCCTCAACGCACAGAGCGGTGAGGAACAGCTGGTCGGCAACACAGGAACGCGATTGATCCTGCGTGACGTCCGCCTGTACCGGATCGCCGAAGACGGGCGGATCGCATCCCTGACCCACGCCGCCACTGCCGAACATGACAAGGACGGCTGGGTATTGACCGGCGTGCGCCGCGATACCTTCGGCGAGCGCTCGGCAACGCGCGAGGAAGTGGCGCGCGAGCCCTGGAATTCCAAGCTGGACGCGGCGGCACTGGCGACCGGTATCGCCAAGCCGCGCAACCTGAGCGTGTCCGAACTGAGCACGAGCATCGCCTATCGCGAGCGCAACGGCCTGGATGCGCGTGACTTCGAGGATGTGTACTGGAGCCGCTGGTTCTATCCGGTGAACGTACTGGCGCTGTGCCTGGCCGCCGTGCCGTTCGCGTTTGGTTCGCTGCGCAGTGGTGGCATGGGCAAGCGCCTGTTCCTCGGCATCCTGTTCGCGTTGGGCTTCTGGCTGCTGCAGCTGTTCTTCGGGCGCATGGCCGGCGCACTGAAGTTTGATTACCGCATCGCCTACGCGCTGCCGCCGATCGTGATGCTGGTGGTGTCAGGCCTGCTGTTCCGGCGGAAATCGGGCTGATTCCGGCAACGCCGGGCCATGCCCGGCGCCAGCAGGACACTTCAGCGCTTGGGCATCCGCACCAGACGCGTGCCACTGGCACGGTCGTGCCACGCCAGGCGTTGGCGATCCAGCAGGGCCCACCAGAAGCCCAGCCCGCCCAGCAGCAGCGACAGCGTTGCCACCGCAAACCGCAGCCACAGCTGCGCGCGCCGCAGCGCGGTGCCGTCGGCCGACACCAGTTTCAGCCGCCACGGCCGCATGCCAAGGGTCTGCCCACCCCGGCGCCAGCTGGCGGTTGCATAGGCCCCGGTGACGACCCAGCACACCGCCCACAACAGCCATTGCCAGGCACTGAAGGGCGCGATGTTCTCGCGCTGTGCATGGCCACTGAAGGTATAGGCCAGGGTAAACGCCGTGCCGGCCAGCATCCACAGCGCGAGCACGGGCAGCGCGTCGTAGACCATCGCCAGCACGCGCCACGGCAGCAGCGCACGGGGGCGCTGCGCCTCGGGCGTGGCAGTGGAAGACACGTCGGTGGCAGGGCTGGACATGCGCCGAGCATACGCAAAGCTGGCCGCGTCCGCAGTCACCCTCGTATCCTCCACGCATGGCCGTCATTTCCACCCCCGCCGAGCGCCGTCAGCTGGTCCAGCAACTGCCTGCACTGCGTGCCGACGACAGCATGCGCATCCAGCGCTTCCTTGATGCCATCTGGGCGGAGAACGGTCTGGCCAGGGCCACCCTGGACAGCTACCGACGCGATCTGGAAGGGTTGGCACGCTGGCTGGACGGCCGCGAAGGGGGCCTGGCCGGCGTCGAACGCGCCGGGTTGTTCGACTACCTGGCCTGGCGCACGCGCCATGGCTGGTCGCCACGCAGCAATGCGCGCCTGCTGTCGGCGCTGCGTGCGTTCTTCGCCGATGGCGTGCGTCGCGGCGAGCGCAGCGAGGACCCCGGCGCTCTGCTGGATCCGCCGAAGCTGCCACGCCTGCTGCCCAAGGCGCTGGCCGAAAGCCAGATCGATGCGTTGCTGGCCGCGCCGGATGTCGGCAGTCCGCTGGGGCTGCGCGATCGGGCCATGCTGGAGCTCATGTACGCCGCGGGCCTGCGCGTGAGCGAACTGGTACTGCTGCCGGCAACGGCGGTGAACCTGCGGCAGGGCGTGCTGCGGGTGACCGGCAAGGGCAGCAAGGAGCGGCTGGTGCCGCTGGGCGAGGAGTCACAGCACTGGCTGGAGCGTTACCTGCAGGATTCACGGCCGCAGCTGGTGGGAAAGGGCAGGGTGCAGGCACTCGCCGATGGGCAGACGCCGCTGTTCATCGAGCCCCGGCTGCACGCGCTCACGCGGCAGGCGTTCTGGCATCTCGTCAAGCGCCACGCGCAGGTCGCCGGCATCGATCCGGCCCGCATCAGCCCGCACGGCCTGCGGCACAGCTTCGCCACCCATCTGCTCAACCGTGGCGCGGACCTGCGCGCGCTGCAGATGCTGCTTGGCCACAGCTCGCTGTCGACCACCCAGATCTACACGCTGGTGGCGCGTGAACACCTGCAGAAGCTGCACGCCCGCCACCATCCCCGTGGTTGAGCGGCCTGGATGAACCCCGTCCGGCTCCCGTCAGCGGGCCACGGCGCCGCCCCGGGCGGCTGTGTCAGAATCGGTGGTCCTCTTCTGCTGCGGAATGCTCCATGCTCCGATTCGCCATCGCCGCCGTGTTCGGCGCGCTCAGCCTGACGGCCTGCGCCCAGCCGGCTCCGCCGGCCCCTGCGGCCAAGGCGCCTGCCGCCGCCTCCGCCCGGGCCACCCCGGCTGCCAATGGTCCGGCAGAGCAGGCGGTGCGCGCCGCGCTGACCGCGCTCAACCCCGGTTTCGAAGTGGATTACATCGGCGCCGCGCCCTTCCCCGGTTTCCGCGAGGTGGTGGTCTCCGGTCAGCTGCTGTATGTCTCCGACGACGGCCGCTACCTGTTCCAGTCGCAGCCTTATGACACCCGGGCCAAGGGGCCGGCCAACAGCGAGGGCCTGCTCGGTTACCGTCGCGCGCTGCTGGCCAAGGCCAACCACGGCGACCGCATCGTGTTCGCCGCGCCCAACGCCAAGTACACGGTCAGCGTGTTCACCGACATCGAGTGCGGCTATTGCCGCAAGCTGCACCAGGACATCGCCGAACTCAACCGCAACGGCATCAGCGTCGAGTACCTGGCCTTCCCGCGCATGGGACTGGGCAGCAAGGATTACACCGACATGATTTCGGTCTGGTGCGCAGCCGATCGCCGCCAGGCGCTGACCAATGCCAAGCGTGGTGGAACCGTGCCGGCGAAGAACTGCACCAATCCGGTGGCGATGCAGTACGCGCTCGGCCAGCAGCTGGGGGTGAACGGTACCCCGGCGATCTTCGCGCCCGATGGCACCCAGCTGGGCGGCTACCTGCCGCCGGCGCAGCTGCGTGCGGCGCTGGAGAAACTGTCGGCCCAGCGCTGACCGGGATATCGCCGGGCAGGGCCCGGCGCTATCCACCCGGCCACGGTAGCGCCGGGCCATGCCCGGCGCCCCCGGCCTTTTCCTTACTTCAGACCATCGCTGACGGCCTTGGTCAGCGTGCCCTGCGCATCGTCACCACTGAATTCCCAGACGAACGCGCCGCCCAGGCCCTGGGTCTTCACGTAGCCCATCTTGCGGGTGATGTTGGCCGGAGTGTCGAAACTCCACAGCGTGCTGCCGTTGTAGATCCAGGTGGCGCCGGCGGTGTTGTCGGTGTAGCCCGGCCAGGCCAGGTTCTTCAGTACCTTCCAGTCTTCGATGCCGGCCTCATAGGTGCCCGGTGCGGCGCCTGAGGCGGTCTGGTACAGGCCATTGTTGGCATTGGCCACGCCCGTCCAGCCACGTCCGTAGTAGCCGATGCCCAGGTTGAGCTTGGCGGCCGGCACGCCCCGGCTGATGAAGGCCTCGATGGCGTCATTGCTGTTGTACAGCTTCTGGTCGCCGGTGGATGGATCATTCGGCGAATCGAACAGTGCCGACTGGTGATTGGTCCTTGCATCCCACGCACCGTGGAAGTCGTAGGTCATCACGTTGATGTAGTCCAGGTACGGGTGATAGGCCGCCGGGTCGGTGACGCGGATCTTGTCGATGCCGGCACCCACCGCCACGGTCAGCAGAAGGCCCGGACGCACCGCATCGAGCTGGCGGCGGAACTCGGCCATGAGTGCGGTGAAGTTGGCGTTGTCCTCGGGCTTGCCGCACTCGATGCCGCAGGCCACGGGGTATTCCCAGTCGATGTCGATGCCGTCGAATACGCCCAGCGCTGCGCCCGTGCCGCCGGCGCCGTCGGTCACCGGCAGGTTGCCCTTGATGTAGGCGTCGATGCAGGAGGCGACGAAGGCCTGGCGGTTCTCCGGACGGGCCGCGCTGGAGAATCCACGCGACCAGGTCCAGCCGCCCAGCGAGATCAGCACCTTCAGACCCGGATGCTTGGCCTTGAGCTGCTTGAGCTGGTTCCAGTTGCCGCGCAGCGGCTGGTCCCAGGTATCGGCGCTGCCACTGACGCTCTCGGCGGCGCTGAAGGCCTTGGTGTAATCGGCGAACGCATCGCCACCGGCGCCGCTGTTCGGATCCGACGGCTGGGTCACGCCCACTTCGCAGCGGTTGTTGCGCACGTTGCCGAAGGCGTAGTTGATGTGGGTCAGCCGCGCGGCGGAACCGCTGCTGTCGATGTTCTTCACCCGGTAGTTGCGGCCGTAGATGCCCCACTGGGTGAAGTAGCCGATGACCCGCTTGCCGGTGCCGCCACCGTCGCCGGCCAGGGTGGTGGCGCTGATTTCCGTGCCCTGGGCGGACGCATTGCCGGCGTTGTCGCGGGCCCGCACACGGTAGCGGTAGGTGGTGGATGCGGTCAGGCCGCCATCGACGTAGCTGGTGCTGGACGGCGAACCGACCAGGCTGCCGTTGCGGTACACGTCGTAACCGGCCACGCCGCTGCCACCGGCGTTGTCGGTGGACGGACTCCAGCTCAGCGCGATGCTGCTGGCGGTACGGGTGCCCACCGCCAGTCCGCCGGGCACGCTGGGTGCGGTGGTATCGCCGCTGGCAGCGTTGACGGTGATGGTGATGGTCGGGGTGCTGGTGGTGGCGTTGTTGTTGTCGGTGGCCACCGCGCGCAGGGTGTGGCTGCCGGCGCTGGCATTGGCCCAGCTGGCGCTGTAGGGAGCGCTGGTATCCACGCCGATCGAGCTGCCGTCGCGGAAGAATTCCACCTTGCTGACGCTGCCGTCCGGGTCGCTGGCGTTGGCGGTGACGTTGATGGTGCTGCCGGCGCTGAAGGTAGCGCCATTGGCCGGTGAGGTCAGGCTGACCACGGGAGGCTGGTTGACGCCGCCGCTATCGCAGGCACCGAGGTTGGTGTAGTAGGGCGCACCGGCCGGATGGTCTGGCGGGGCATTCCAGATGTCCTGGTTTGCCCGATACAGCACGCCGCCCTTCTGCAGGGTGTCGCCGGCGCGATAGATCTTGGCCTGGTCCCATTCGGCCACGCCGGCACAGCTGGCGGCCTGGGCCAGGCCCGGCAGGCTGGCGGCACCGGCGGCCAGGGCAAGCAGCCAGGCCAGGCGGCGGGGACGACAGCTTCGGGTGGAACGTTCGGCACTGCGCACAATCGGGTCGTACATGGTGTGTCTCCGATCAAAGGGCGCGCGGGCCCCGATGGCGCCGCGCGTGACGCAGGTCCGGGCGTCGCCGGGGAAGGCGACGGGAGGGGCCGGACAGAGGCACCTGGGAGGCCGGGGAGAGAGTCCGGCGCCAGGTAGGGACAACGTTGTCATCAATTGCGTGGTCAATCCGTGAGCAAGCGCATGGTTCCGGGATTCGGGCGGAACGCGCTGGCGCGCAGTTGGCGGCCAACGGCGGAGCCCCCTCGTGGGTGGGGGCGCTTACAGCGGACTTCTGGGGGGGGGGCGGGGGGGGGGGGGGGGGGGGGGGGGGGGGGGGGGGCGGGGGCGAGGGGCGGGGGGGGCGGCGCCCGGCCGGC